>JAWKYE010000024.1:0-128707 GCA_041396665.1 Burkholderiaceae bacterium | reverse complement strand
TACATCGCCTTGCTGCCCAAGATCAGTCTGCAAAAGGCCGGTCCGCTGATGGCCGAGGCGCTGATGCGCTGGGAGCACCCGGAACGGGGACCGCAGAATCCGGCCGACTTCGTGCCGTTTGCCGAGAAGACCGGCTTCATCACGCAATTGTCCAACTGGGTGATCGACGGTTCGCTGGCGATCGCCGCGCAGTGGGAACAGCGCGGGATGCCATTGGGGATCTCGGTGAACATCTCGCCGCGTGACCTGGGCAGCCCGGAATTCGCCACCTACGTGGTCGAGCGGCTGCGGGCGCACCGGTTGCGGGGCAACTGCCTGACGCTGGAGGTCACCGAGCCGACCGTCATCGATGCGTCGCCGATCGTCAAGCAGAACCTGGATGTGCTCTGGCGCCTGGGGGTGAAGATCGCGATCGACGACTTCGGGTCGGGTTTCGCGTCGCTGGACGAACTGCGTTCGCTGCCGTTGTCCTACATCATGATCGATCGCCAGTACATCCGCGGCCTGACCGCGGATGCCGCCAGCAAGATCGTCGTGCAGTCGGCGATCGACATCGGCCACAGCCTGGGCGTGGAAGTGGTTGCCGAAGGCGTCGAGACCGAGCAACAACTGGACGAGTTGCGCGAAATGGGCTGCGACCAGGTGCAGGGCTTCTTTGTCGGCAAGCCGCTGACCAATGATGAATTCGACGCCTGGGTCAAGGCACAGCAGGGTCGCTTCTCGGTCGGCGGGTTGAAGGACGCGCCGGTATCGGCCGGCGAGCCGATGGCCAGCGTGCCGGGCGAGGTGGTCGAGCTGACGCTGGAAGCGCCCTCGCCATCGTCCCGCCATGAGCCGGCCGATGACCTGGGCGGCGAGGAGATCCTCCTCGATCTGGGCCCGGCGCCGGGCGGCAACGACGATATCGAGCTGGCCTTCGACGTCGCGCCCGACCCGTCCCGCCGATAGGCTGACCCCACGAGGCCGGCCCAACGAGGCCGGCTCAGCGTTCGCGCGTGGCCGGCGCAGGCCGCCCGAACGCCTGCAGCAACTCGCTCAGTTCGCGCAGGCTCTCGAGTGAGTCGCGCCGGCTGAAGGGCAACACCACGCCCGACTCACCCCAACGCGCCTGGCCGTTCAACTCGTAGCCGAGCTGTTCGAGCGGCAGGCGGGGCAGTTCGCGCAGCAGGCGGATGAAGCGTGCCAGCGGCACCTCGAAACGCACCTGCACTGGGACCTGGCCGCGCGCCGGCAGCCGGATCGCGCGATCCCGGGCCCGGCCCTGGCCGAACGTCGACCCCGCCAGGCGCAATTCAAAGTCCAGGTCGTTGATCGGCAGGTCGATGTCATTCGGGTTGCCCGCCGCCAGGGTCAGCGAGAACACCACCTGCGACAGGCTCAGTGATTCCAGTTCGAATTGCTGGAAGGCCAGCGTCGGGGGCACCAGGTCGGCCGGCGGCAGCGTCGCGCATCCGGCCAGCCAGCCCATGGCCAGCGATCCGCCGGCCATCATCAGGCGCCGACGGTCGATAGGGGGCGCGGACCAGCCTCGCGCGCAATGGTTGACTGGGGGCGGCTTCATCGGGGCTCCGGCAATGGACAACAACGGTGGGGGAACAGGGGGATACCCGCAGGGTTTCGTCGCACGTCGCAGGCCGGCATCCGGGGATCTGAATGATAGTCAACGGGTGGCGTGCCGCCGCGGGTGACAACGCCGGCCCGCCCCTGGCCCGGCCGGGACACTCGATCGCCGGTTCCGGGCTTTCTGGCATCATTCGGGCACCCCTGACCGACCCCTCCCACGGACCCATGCTGATTGTCCTGTCGCCCGCGAAGACGCTCGACTACGAAACCCCGCCCCAGACGACGCACAGCACCGAGCCGCGTCATCTGGCCGACAGCGAGAAGCTGGTGGCGCAACTGCGTCGCAAGCGGCCGGCGAAACTGGCCTCGCTGATGTCGATCTCGGACAAGCTGGCCGAACTCAATGCCGGCCGGTTCAGCGCATGGTCGCCGCCGTTCAGCCCGGACAATGCCAAACAGGCGGTGCTGGCCTTCGCCGGTGATGTCTATGACGGCCTCGATGCGAAGTCGCTCAGCGCCGGCCAGCTCGACTGGGCCCAGCAACGGGTACGCATCCTGTCCGGCCTCTACGGCGTGCTGCGCCCGCTGGACCTGATGCAGGCCTACCGGCTGGAAATGGGCACCCGGCTCAAGAATCGGCGCGGCAACGACTTGTACGCGTTCTGGGGCAGGCGGATCGCGCAGGACCTGAACCAGGCAATGGCCGACCTGGGCCAGTCGGTGCTGGTCAACCTGGCCTCGGACGAATATTTTCGATCGATCGACCGGCGCACGCTGACGGCGGGTATCGTGCAGCCGGTGTTCGAGGAGGCGCGGCCGGCCGGCCCGAAACCCTGGGCGGTCATCAGCTTCATGGCCAAGCGCGCCCGTGGCGCAATGACGCGCTACGCGATCGAACACCGGGTCACCGATGCGCAGGACCTCAAGGGTTTCGACGTCGACGGCTACGCGTACTGCGAGGCCGCGTCGACCGATACCCGCTGGGTTTTCCGGCGGGGTTGATCAGCTGGCCTGATCGAGCCGTGCGCCAATGATCACCGGCTCGGGCTCGAGCAGGATGCCGTGGGATTGCTGCACCGACAACCGGATACGCCGCGCCAGCGCGAGCAACTGCCGGCCGCTGGCCTGCCCGTGGTTGACGAGCACCAGCGCATGATCACGGTGCACTCCGGCGTCGCCCTCGCGATGACCCTTCCAGCCCGCCTGTTCGATCAGCCAGCCGGCCGGGATCTTCACGCGTCCGTCCGGCTGCGCGAAGGCCGGCATACCGGGATGGCGCGTGGCCAGGGCCGCCGCCAGGTCGGGTTCGAGCAGCGGGTTCTTGAAAAAGCTGCCCGCGTTGCCCAGGACGGCCGGGTCGGGCAGCCGGGCGCGCCGGATCGCCATCACCGCCTGCGCGACATCGCCGGCCGTCGGACGCTCGATGCCGTCGGCCTGTAGCTGGCGGCGGATATCCCCGTAGTCGAGGCGCAGCCGCGCCTGGGCCAGCGGCTGCAGCCGCAGCCGCAGCGCCAGTACCAGGTGACGCCCTGGCGACTGGCGCAACACGCTGGTCCGGTAACCGAGGCCCAGGCCGGCAGCCTCGCGCCAGCCGACATCGCCGCCTGGTCGCTCGAGCGTGCGGACCGCGACCAGCGTATCGGACAACTCCGCCCCATAGGCGCCGATGTTCTGCACCGGCGCGGCACCGCACAGGCCGGGAATCAGCGCGAGGTTCTCCAGCCCGGCCAGCCCCTGCGCAAGGCTCCACAGGACGGTGTCGTGCCAGGACTCGCCGGCTGCGACCTCGATCACGACTCCCTCGGAGTCCGGGCCCAGCACCCGTCGGCCGCGCAGGCGCACGGCCAGCACGGCGGGCAGCTCGTCGCAGGCCAGCAACAGGTTGCTGCCCCCGCCCAGGATCAGCGCGTCGGGGTGCGCCGACAGGAAGTCGCGCGCCCGGGCAAGCCCGTCGAGTTGGCCGAGCGTGTGCAGACGGGTGGCCCGGCAGGCCACGTGGAAGGTGTTCAGCGGCCGCAGGTCGGGCGCCACCGTGGACTCGGCCGCCACGCGCGCCGGTCAGCTGGGCTGGTAGGCCAGGCGCACGTAGATCGGCGCGTAGGCTTCGGCCTGCGTGATCTCGACCAGGACTCGCGGGCCAGCTCGAGCAGCGCCAGGAACGTGACCACGACCTGGCGCGAATCGTCTTCCCTGCCGAACAGGTCACGGAACTCGGCAAAGCGCGTGCCCTTGAGGCGCCGGATCACGCGGGTCATGTACTCGCGCACCGACAGCGACTCGCGGGTGACATGGTGGTGCTTGACCAGCGTGGCGCGGCGCAGGATGTCGGCCCAGGCGGCCCGCAGATCCTGCGGATCGACATCGGGCAGCAGGAGGGTCGTCGTTTGCTCGACGTGGACCTGGGCACGCTCGAAGTCCCGGCCCTGCTGGGGCAGTTCGTCCAGCGCCATCGCCGCCAGCTTGATGCGTTCGTACTCGACCAGGCGGCGGGCCAGTTCGGCGCGCGGGTCCTCGACCTCTTCGTCCGAATCGGCCTTCTTGACCGGCAGCAGCATCCGCGACTTGATGTCGATCAGCAGCGCCGCCATCAGCAGGTACTCGGCCGCGAGTTCCAGGTTACGGCTGCGGATCTCGTCGATGTAGGTCAGGTACTGCCGCGTGACCTCGGCCACCGGAATGTCGAGGATGTTGAAGTTCTGCTTGCGGATCAGGTACAACAGCAGATCGAGCGGGCCCTCGAAGGCATCGAGGAAGATCTCGAGTGCATCGGGCGGGATGTACAGGTCGCGGGGCAGCTGCATGACCGGCTCGCCGTACAGCCTGGCGTAGATCTTGAGCTCGAGCTGCTCGGCTGCCGCGAACGCCTCGGCGGCCATCCGCTCACGGGCGTCAACTTCCGTAACCTTTGCGGTGTCGGCCGCTTGCCTGGTCTGCTCCGTTGTCGTCATCAGGCGGTCAGGATGCCGACTGGTAGACATAGGCCGACTGGGGCACCCGCGACGCCTCGTTGCGGGCGATCGTTTCGAGATCCTGGGGGTGGTCCCACCAGATCGCGCGGCCGATCCGCTGCTGCTCGGCGATGTCGGGCTTTTGCGCCTTGAGTTCGCGCAGAAAGCGGGTGGTGTCGGATTCGTACATGATGGCCCCGTGGATCGTTGCTGAATTATAGGCTCAGACAGAGAAAGGACTGATCGATGAGAGTTTTCTGGATGGCCGTGCTGGTGCTGACGACGCTGCTCGGCGGCTGCGACTACTTCGCCCGGCGTGACCTGCAGCCCGGCGTGTCGACCCAGGCCGACGTGCGCCGGTACATGGGCACCCCCGAGATCATCTGGGAAGAGCCCGACGGGTCACGCGTCTACGAGTATGTGCGCGCACCGCTCGGGCACGAGACCTGGATGGTGTTGATCGGGCCCGACGGCACCTACCAGCGGATGGAAAACGTGCTGGTCCCCGCGCGACTTGCCAAGGTGTCGGCCGGCCAGAGCCGCGACGACGTGCGCCGCTACCTGGGCAAGCCGACCGAGATCGAGTACTTCGAGCGGCGCAACGAGGAGGTCTGGAGCTGGCGGCACAAGGGCGAGGTATGGGAATCGGCGATGTTCCACGTGTACTTCGGACCCGACGGCCGGGTGTTGCGCACCGAGACCATGCGCGATCCCAGGCTGGACAACGCCAGCTGAACCGCCGGCCGACCGCGCCTGACGAGCCCGACGGCCCGTTGGCCGGTCAGCGCACCCGCATGCCGGGTGTGGCGCCGCTGTCGACCCCGAGCACGAAGATGCCCGGCGGCCCGTCGCTCGATTCGCTGCCTGCGGACAGCACCATGCCCTCGGACAGGCCGAACTTCATCTGCCGCGGCGCGAGGTTGGCGATCACGACGGTCAACCGCCCCTGCAGGTCTTGTGGTGCGTACGCGCCGCTGATGCCCGAGAACACGGTGCGCGGCCGGCCTTCGCCGACATCCAGCGTCAGTTTGAGCAGTTTCTTGGATCCCTCGACCCGCTCGGCCGACTCGATCCGCGCAATGCGCAGGTCCAGCCTGGCAAAGTCGTCGATCGTCACCGGCGCGCTGGCTGCGTCGGCGCCCGCGTCGGCCGCGGCCTTGGCGGCGGCAGGTGCGGCCCTGCCGGCGGCAGAGGCGGCCCTGCCGGTCGCGGCGTCCGTGCCAGTTGGCTGCGGCTGCGGCGGATCGAAAAGCTGCGCCACCTGCGCCGCGTCGACCCGGCTCATCAGGTGCTCGTATCTGCCGACCCTGTGCCTGGCGGGCAGCGCCTGGCCGATGTCCTGCCAGGCGGGCTGCGCCGGCAGGCCCAGTTGCGCCAGTGCCTTGCCCGCGGTGGCCGGGATCACCGGCGCCAGCAGCCGGACCAGATCGGCATAGCCGTTCATCGCGCTCGACAGCACCCGTTGCAGTTCGTCGGCACGCGCGGCATCCTTGGCCAGGTCCCAGGGCTTGCACGCGTCGATGTACTGGTTGACCGCATCGGCGTACTGCATGATCTCGCGCACCGCGCGTGAGAAGTCGCGCAGCTCGAAATGGCTCGCGACCGATGCCGCGCCGGGCCAGGCGGCGGCAAACCCGGCCAGCGCGGCCGGATCCGGCGCGACCAGGCGACCGTCGAAGCGCTTGACCAGGAAGCCGCTGCAGCGGCTGGCGATATTGACCAGCTTGCCCACCAGATCGCTGTTGATCCGGGCGATGAAGTCCTCGGCGGTGAAGTCGACGTCCTCGACCCGCGCATTGAGCTTGGCCGACAGGTAATAGCGCAGCCAGTCCGGGTTCAGGCCCGCATCGAGGTAGCGCAGCGGCGAGATGCCGGTGCCGCGGCTCTTGCTCATCTTGGCGCCACCGACGGTGACGAAGCCGTGCACGAACACGTTGTCGGGCACCTTGCGCCCGGCGAAATGCAGCACCGCCGGCCAGAACAGCACGTGGAAATAGATGATGTCCTTGCCGATGAAATGCACCTGCTCGAGCGTCGGGTCGGCCAGCAGCGCGTCGAAATCGCGCCCGGTCTTCGCGCACCAGGCCTTGAGCGAGGCCAGGTAGCCGATCGGGGCATCGAGCCAGACGTAGAAGTACTTGCCCGGGGCATCGGGAATGGGGATGCCGAAGTACGGGGCATCGCGCGAGATGTCCCAGTCCGCCAGGGCCGCACGGTCGGCGTCCGGGGTATGGCCACCTGCCTCGCCCGCCCCGGCGGCCTGGGCCGGTTGCGGATGCAGCCACTCGGCCGCCTTGGCCAGCACCTCGGACTGCAGGCGCGGTCGCCCCTGGACATCCTCGCCGCCGGTCCACTGCTGCAAAAAGGCGACGCAGCGCGGGTCGGACAATCTGAAGAAGTAGTGCTCGGAGCTACGCCGCTCGGGGCGTGCACCGGACAGCACCGAGTAAGGCTCGCCGAGTTCGGTGGGCGAGTAGACGGCACTGCAGATCTCGCAGGCGTCACCGTACTGGTCGGGCGACTGGCAATTGGGACATATCCCCTTGATGAAGCGGTCGGGCAGGAACATCCCCTTGACCGGATCGTAGAACTGCTCGACCTCGCGCCGATCGATCAGGCCCTGGTCGCGCAGCGCCAGATAGATGCCCTGCGACAACTCGGTGTTCTCGGGGCTGTCGGTGCTGTGCCAGTGGTCGAAGCTGATCGAGAAGCCGGCCAGCGGGGCGGCCCGTCCGGCGGCGATGCCGGCAACGAACTCGGCCGGCGTCTTGCCGACCTTGTCGGCCGCCATCATGATCGCGGCACCGTGCGCGTCGTCGGCACAGACGAAAGCCACCTCGTGGCCGCGCATCCGCTGGAACCTGACCCAGACATCCGCCTGGATGTACTCCATGATGTGGCCGATGTGGAAATCGGCATTGGCATAGGGCAGGGCGGTCGTGACGAAGAACTTGCGCGTCATGGCGGTGGGCAGGGCTCGGTGCGATGGCAGGAAGCGGCCGGCGGACGCGGGCCACGATCCCCCGATGTTAGCAGGCGCTTGCAAGGTTCCTGCGCGGGCTTCCAGTAGACTAAAAGGCTTCGCTTGGGCCGCCGTTGCGGTCAGCGCCACTGCAAGGAAACCCCCGATGAGCCTCACTGTCGAGCAGGTGAATGACGCACTTGCGCAGGTTATCGACCCCAATACCGGCAAGGATTTGATCGGCAGCCGATCGGCCCGCAACGCGCGGGTAGACGGCGGCGATGTCTCGGTCGATGTCGAACTGGGCTACCCGGCGCGCAGCCAGATCGACCCGATCCGCCGGGCGGTGATCGAGGCGATCCGCGCGTTGCCCGGCGTCACCAACATCAGCGCCAACGTCTATCAGAAGATCGTCGCGCACCAGGTGCAGCGCGGGATCAAGACGATGCCCAATGTCAAGAACATCGTCGCCATTGCCTCGGGCAAGGGCGGGGTCGGAAAGAGCACCACCGCGGTCAATCTGGCGCTCGCGCTGGCTGCCGAGGGAGCGCGGGTCGGCATGCTCGATGCCGACATCTACGGGCCGTCGCAGCCGACGATGCTGGGCATCAGCGGGCGGCCCTCGTCGGCCGATGGCAAGTCGATCGAACCGATGGAGGGGCACGGCATCCAGGCCTCGTCGATCGGCTTCATGATCGACCTGGACACCCCGATGGTCTGGCGCGGCCCGATGGTCACCCAGGCGCTCGAGCAACTGCTGCGCGACACCAACTGGCGCGATCTCGACTACCTGGTCGTCGACATGCCCCCGGGCACCGGCGACATCCATCTCACGTTGTCGCAAAAGATCCCGGTGACCGGCGCGGTGATCGTCACGACCCCGCAGGACATCGCGCTGCTCGATGCGCGCAAGGGCCTGAAGATGTTCGAGAAGGTCGGCATTCCCATCCTGGGCATCGTCGAGAACATGGCGATGCACATCTGTTCGCAATGCGGTCATACCGAGCACATCTTCGGCGAGGGGGGCGGCGAGCGCATGGCGCGCGAGTATGACGTCGACTACCTGGGCGGGCTGCCGCTGGACATCCGCATTCGCGAGCAGGCCGATTCGGGCAAACCCACCGTGGTCGCCGATCCGGACGGAGAGATCAGCCAGGCCTACCGGGCGATTGCCCGCCGGGTCGCGGTGCGCATCGCCGAGCGGGCCAAGGACATGTCGCTCAAGTTCCCGTCGATCGTGGTGCAGAACACATGATCGGGCTGCGCCGCCGACTGGTCGGCGCGCTGTCAGCCCTGTTGATCGCCGGCCCCGGCCAGCCAGCCTTCGCTGCCGGGCGCGACCTCGTCGTGTTCGCCGCGGCCAGCCTCAAGAACGCGCTCGACGATGCGCTCGAACTCTGGCAACAGAACGGCTCGGCACCGGTCGTGGTGTCGTATGCCGGCTCCTCGACACTGGCCCGCCAACTGTCGATGGGGGCGCCGGCCGACCTGTTCATCAGCGCCGACGAGGCCTGGATGCAGGTGCTGCGCGACGAGCGCCGGTTGCAGGCGGGCAGCGAGCGGCTGCTGCTGGGCAACCGGCTCGCGCTGATCGCCACGACCGGGGCGGCAGTGCCGGCCGACCTTCTGCCGCCGCGTCCGGGCATGCCGCTGCGCGCCGCGCTGGGCGAGGCAGGCCGCTTCGCGCTGGCCGATCCGCGCCATGTCCCGGCAGGCCGTTACGCGCGCGCAGCGCTGGAGCACCTGCAGGTCTGGGCAGCGGTGCAGAGCGGCTCGCGCCGATGAACAATGTGCGCCTCGCGCTGGCATTGGTGGCGCGCGGCGAAGCACCGCTGGGCATCGTCTATGCGACCGATGCCGGTGCCGAGCCGCGGGTCCGCGTGCTCGCCCTGCTGGCCGAAACCCTGCACCCGCCGATCCGCTATCCGGCGGCCGTGATGGCCGACAGCCGGCATCCGGCCGCGCCGGCGCTGCTGGACTTCCTGGGCTCGGCCGCGGCCCGCGAGCGCTTCGCCCGACACGGGTTCCTGGTCCCTGGATGAGTGCCGAGGAATGGGCCGTCGTCTGGCTCAGCCTGCAGGTCGCGGTGGTGGCGACGATCGCCGCCCTGCCGTTCGGCGTGGCCGTCGCCTGGTGGCTGGCCCGGGGACGTTTCGTCGGCCGCTGGCTGCTCGACGGGTTGGTGCATCTGCCGCTGGTGCTGCCCCCGGTGGTCACCGGCTACCTGTTGCTGGTGGTGTTCGGCCGCCAGGGGCTGGTCGGCCACTGGCTGGAAAGCCTGTTCGGCGTGACGCTGGCCTTTCGCTGGACCGGGGCCGCGCTGGCGAGCGCGGTGATGGGGTTTCCGTTGATGGTGCGCGCAATCCGGCTCTCGTTCGAGCAGACCGACCGGCGTCTCGAGCAGGCGGCCGGCACGCTGGGCGCCTCGCCCTGGCGGGTGTTTCGCACGGTGAGCCTGCCGCTGGCCGCGCCCGGCATCCTGGCCGGTGCGATCCTGGCCTTTGCCAAGTCGCTGGGCGAGTTCGGCGCCACGATCACCTTCGTGGCCAGCATTCCCGGCCAGACCCAGACACTGCCCTCGGCGATCTACGCGCTGCTCCAGGTGCCCGGCGGCGAAACCGCGGCGATGCGCCTGAGCGCGGTGGCCATCGTGCTCTCGCTGCTGGCCCTGGCGCTGTCCGAAGCGCTGTTGTCCAGGCGTCGCCGCGCGCAGGCGTCGGGACGGATGCGGTGAATCCGAGGGCGGCGCGGTGAGCGCGATCATCGATCTGGACGTGGCGCTGCGCCGGGGCGAGCTCGACCTGCAGGTCAGGCTGGCCAGCGATGCCGCCGGCCTGGGCCTGTTCGGCGCCTCGGGCAGCGGCAAGTCGACGGTGCTGGCGATCATCGCCGGGCTGTTGTCGCCCGATCGCGGCCACCTGCGCGTCGGCGGCGAAACCCTGCTCGATACCGGCCGCGGCATCCGCGTGCCGGCGCACCGGCGGCGCATCGGCCTGGTGTTCCAGGATGCGCTGCTGTTCCCGCACCTGAGTGTGCGGGCCAACCTGCGATACGGCATCGGCGGCACCGGCGAGCCGGGCCTGTTCGACGAGCTGGTGGCGCTGCTGGGCATAGAGCGCCTGCTCGAGCGCCGCCCGGCCAGCCTGTCGGGCGGCGAGCGGCAGCGGGTCGCGCTCGGGCGGGCGGTGCTGGCGCGCCCGCGCCTGTTGTTGCTGGACGAGCCGCTGGCGGCGCTCGATCTGGCGCGCCGCCAGGAGATCATGCCCTACCTGGTGGCGCTGCGGCGCCGCTTCGCGCTGCCGATGATCGTCGTGTCGCACGCGATCGACGAGATGATCCGGCTGGTCGATGATGTCGCGGTGCTGTCCGGGGGCCGCATCATCGACCAGGGCGATCCGGCCAATCTGTTGCTGGCTGCCGGCGCCGGAGACCCGGGCTTTGGCGCGGTATCGGTGCTCGAGGCGCGCATCGGCGCATTCGACGAGCACTACCAGCTGACCGAGCTGGTGCACCCGGCCGGCCGGATCAGCCTGCCCGGGCGGGTGGGCGAACCGGGCCAGCCGTACCGGATCCTCGTGCGGGCGACCGACGTCGCGATCGCCGTCGCACGGCCCCGCGAAACCAGTCACCGCACGTTGCTGCGTGCCCGGGTCGAGCAACTGCACCGCGATGCCGGCCCGCTCGTGCGCTTGGAACTGACGCTGGATGGCGGTGGCAGGCTGGCCGCGCTGATCACCCGCAAGGCGGTCGATGCGCTGGCGATCGATGTGGGCGACCAGGTGTACGCGCTCGCCAAGGCGACCGCGATCGATGACCGCGCGTTCGGTGCGGTGCGCCGCGGCTGAGCCACCGGGTCCGGGTGTCGGCCGATTGCCGTTGGCGCTCGCTCAGCGGTGCTCCGGGTCGGCGCCGGCCGGCGGGATCGGGTCGCGCAGCAGCGGATCGAAATGCCGGGCCATCGCCCGCGCCGCCTCGGCCTGCACCGCCTGGTAGGCGGTCAGCACCGCGGCGCCGAAGGCGCTGAGCCGGACCGGCGCGGCGCCCGGATCGTCGGGCGGTGCGCTGGCCGGTTCGTCGGCCAGCACGACCAGCGGCCGCCCGAACGCCTGGTGCATCGCGTCGATCAGCAGCCAGGCGCGCCGGCTGGACATCTGCAGCCGGCCGGCCGCCTCCAGTAGCGATTCGCCACCGGCGATCGCCTCCAGCAGTGCCACCTTGCCCGGCCCGATCCGGGCATCGTCACCGACCCGCAGCCGCAGGCTGAGCGGCGTATCGAGCCGCCGCTTCATCGGCGGGCCGCCTGCCCCGATGCGCCAGCCTCAGGCCGCATCGAGTAGCGGCTTTTTCTGGCGCAGCGCGACCTTGTTGCGAACCGCGACGATCTCGGCCAGGATCGACACCGCGATCTCGGCAGGGGTCCGGCTGCCGATGTCCAGGCCGATCGGCCCGTGCAGGCGATCGATCTGGGCCGGTGTCAGGTCGAACATCGCCAGCCGCTCCTTGCGCTTGGCGGTATTGCCGCGCGAGCCCAGCGCGCCGACGTAGAACGCATCCGACTGCAGCGCCTCGATCAGCGCCATGTCGTCCAGCTTCGGATCGTGCGTGACCGCGACGACCGCGCTGTGCGCATCGAGCTTCAGTTCGATCACCAGGTCGTCGGGCATCGCTTTGGAAAAACGGGTGTCGGGCACGTCCCAGGTCAGGTGGTATTCCTCGCGCGGATCGCAGCAGATGACTTCGAAGTCCAGCGCCAGCGCCATCTGGGCGAACACCCGGGACAACTGGCCGGCACCGATGATCAGTACCCGCCAGCGCGGTCCGAAGACCGACACCATCTGTTTACCGTCGAACTGGAAGGCCTCGCCGCGCCGGGCTTTCTCGAGCGTCGAAACGCCGGTGTCCAGGTCCAGGTGGCGGGCGACGACCTCGTGGCGGGCCGTCCGGTCCAGGATTTCCCGCGCCCAGCCCGCGTCACCGAGCGGCTCCTGCACGAGGCGCAGCGTACCGCCGCAGGGCAGCCCGAAGCGGGCGGCCTCCTCGCGGCTGACGCCGTAGCGGATCATCGAGGGCTATGTCGACCCGCTCGCCCTGACGGACGCGGTCGATCAGGTCGTCCTCGACGCAGCCGCCCGAGACCGAGCCGACGACCAGGCCGTCGTCGCGCATCGCGAGCAGCGCACCGGGCGGCCGCGGCGCCGATCCCCAGGTCTCGACGACGGTCACCAGCCAGACCTGCCGGCCTTCCTCCTGCCAGGCGATCGCCTGTTGCAACACCTGTCGATCAAGATTATCCATCGGGTTCTCCTTTGTTCGGGGCATCGCCGGTGATAGTTGCCCAGATGATGATCGCGATCACGCCGGCGCCCACCAGCAGCCAGCGCCACGCCCGCCTTTTCCACCGGTCCGGCCGGTCCGATAACGATACCGCGTCTGCCGGGCCGGCGTGCAGCGGGCCTGATGCCGGCGCCGTTTCCCGCTCCCGGGACGCACCGGCCAGCGCCCCCAGGTTTTGCTCGAAGCCGGCGGCCAGCGATTCGATCAGTCGGGCCGCGGCGGCATCCATTTCATTGCCGGCGAGCTCGGCGATCCGGCCGCGGGTCGTGGCCTCGACCTCGTAGTGCAACCGGGTGCCGCCGCGTTCGGGCTCGAGGCGGACCCGGATGACCCCTTCACGATACCCGCTGATGCCGCCGTCCGCTTCGAATCGCACCGTGTAGCTGTGCGGTGGCTTCAGGTCCTCGAATTGGAACCGATAGTGGAACCGGCCGGTGACAGGGCCTGCCTTGAGCACGAAGACCGCCCTGACATGCGTTTCGTCCAGTCGCTCCATCGACTCGCAGGCGGCGTTACTCCTGTGCATCACCCCGATATCGTGCAGGCCCATCCAGACCAGCGCCGGGGGGGCCGATATCAATCGTTGGCCAACCAGCCTGCTCATCTGCCGCTGCCCATCATCTGGTGGTCTCCCACGTCCGGCCCTCGTGACTTGGCGGGCCATCCGGGCATTGTGCGTCGGCCGGCCGGACACGGCAACCTCCGCCGGCACAGGCGCGGCGGCGCGCCGCGCTTACGGATAGAATGCGCCGATGAGCATAAAGTCTGATCGCTGGATCCGCAGGATGTCCGCCCACGGCATGATCGAGCCGTTTTCGCCCGGCCAGGTCCGCGAGGAGGGCGGCAAGCGGATCGTTTCCTACGGCACGTCCAGCTACGGCTACGACGTACGTTGCGCGAACGAGTTCAAGATCTTCACGAACATCAATTCGAGCATCGTCGACCCCAAGGCGTTCGATGAGCGCTCGTTCGTCGATTTTTCAGGCGACGTGTGCATCATCCCGCCCAACTCGTTCGCGCTCGCGCGCACCGTCGAGTACTTCCGCATCCCGCGCGCGGTACTGACCATCTGCCTGGGTAAATCCACCTACGCGCGCTGCGGCGTGATCGTCAACGTCACGCCGCTCGAACCGGAGTGGGAGGGCCACGTGACGCTCGAGTTCTCCAACACCACGCCGCTGTCGGCCAAGATCTATGCCGGCGAGGGCTGCGCCCAGATGCTGTTTCTCGAGTCCGACGAGGTCTGCGAGGTGTCTTACGGCGACCGCGGCGGCAAATACCAGGGCCAGCGGGGCGTCACACTGCCGCGCACCTGAGTTCCCAGGCAATCGCTGACACAGGAGCTACCCCATGTCCGACCGACTGATCATCTTTGACACCACGCTGCGTGACGGCGAACAGAGTCCCGGCGCGTCCATGACCCGCGAGGAGAAACTGCGGATCGCCAAGCAACTCGAAAAGATGCGTGTCGATGTCATCGAGGCGGGCTTTCCGGCGGCCTCCAATGGTGATTTCGAAGCGGTGCGGGCCATTGCCGGGACGGTGCGCGATGCCACGATCTGCGCGCTGTCGCGCTCCAATGATCGCGACATCTCGCGTGCCGCCGAGGCGCTCGAGCCCAGCGACAACAAGCGCCTGCACATCTTCATCGCCACGTCGGCGCTGCACATGGAAAAGAAGCTGCGCATGACGCCCGAGCAGGTGCAATCGAGCAGTCGCTGGCGATCCGGTTTGCGCGCAAATTCACCGACAATGTCGAGTTCTCGCCCGAGGATGGCAGCCGCTCCGATGTCGACTTTGTGCCGCGTGCTCGAGGGGGTGATCAAGGAAGGGGCCACGACGATCAACATCGCCGACACCGTCGGCTACGCGGTGCCCGAGCGCTTCGCCGAGCTGATCCGCACCCTACGGACCCGGATTCCCAATTCTGACAAGGCGGTCTGGTCGGTGCATTGCCACAACGACCTGGGCATGGCGGTGGCCAACTCGCTGGCCGGGGTCATGGCCGGCGCGCGCCAGGTCGAATGCACGGTCAACGGCCTCGGTGAGCGGGCCGGCAACACCTCGCTCGAGGAGATCGTCATGGCGGTCAAGACCCGGCGCGACTTCTACAAGCTGGACGTCGGCATCGACACCTCGCAGATCGTGCCCGCGAGCCGGCTGGTCTCGGGCATCACCGGCTTTGTCGTGCAGCCCAACAAGGCGGTCGTGGGGGCCAATGCGTTTGCCCACGCATCCGGCATCCACCAGGACGGCGTGCTCAAGCAGCGCGACACCTACGAGATCATGCGTGCCGAGGATGTCGGCTGGACGACCAACAAGATCGTGCTGGGCAAGCTGTCGGGTCGCACCGCGTTCAAGAAGCGGCTGCAGGAGATCGGCATCGAGCTCGAGTCCGAGAGCGCGGTCAATGAGGCGTTTCAGCGCTTCAAGGACCTCGCCGACCGCAAGGTCGACATCTTCGACGAGGATCTGCATGCGCTGGTGTCCGAGCAGGCGCACGGCGAGGCGGCCCCCGATCACTTCCGGCTGGTGTCCATGACCCAGCAGTCGGCATCCGGCGAGCGGCCCCGGGCCACGGTCGTGCTGTCGGTCGGTGGCCAGGAACTGACCAGCGAGGGCACCGGCAGCGGCCCGGTCGACGCCGTTCTGCGGGCGATCGAGGAGCGCACCTGCTCGGGCGCCGAAATGACCCTTTACTCGGTCAACGCGATCAGCGGGGGCACCGAGGCCCAGGGCGAGGTGACGGTCCGCCTGGCCAAGGGCGGCCGGGTCGTCAACGGCGTGGGGGCCGACCCGGACATCGTGCTGGCCTCGGCCAAGGCCTATCTGAGCGCCGTGAACAAGCTGCACGAACCCGAAAAAGTGTCGGCCCAGGGCGGGATCTGAGCCCCTCGGGGGCGGGCGGTTTCGGATTTCCCCGGCGCAGGCTATAATCTCGCGCTTTCGCACGATGCTGCTGCCCAGCGGTATCGCAAGTCAATGGACGCATCCGGCCCCGGGCAGAACGGTTGGCCGGGTCTTGGCGTCGCTTTTGGGGTAAACATGGCTGTAGCCGACATCAACACGGCGGAAATCATCGCCGCGCACAAGCGTTCCGAGCGTGACACCGGGTCCACCGAGGTACAGGTGGCCCTGCTGACGGCCCGGATCAACGATCTGACCGAGCACTTCAAGACCCACAAGAAGGACCACCACTCGCGCCGCGGCCTGCTGCGCATGGTGAGCCGTCGGCGCAAGCTGCTCGATTACATCAAGTCCCGCGACGTGGCCCGCTACCGCGACCTGATCGCCAAACTCAGCCTGCGTGGCTGATTCACGAGATCGCGGGATACACCCGTGACTCGTCCTCAAACCCCGGCGGTTCCGTAGGCTCCCTGCCAGGGCGGTCGGGGTTTGTCCTGCCTGCCTGGTGCTGGTGGCGTTGAGGCCCGCGGCAGACATGCCCCCACCCGGACGGCTGGTCCGCCCGGGGAAATGACAACGGAGAAAAGCGTGTTTGAAATTGCCAAGAAAACCTTCCAATGGGGCCCACGGTCACGCTGGAGACCGGAGAAGTCGCCCGACAGGCTTCCGGTGCCGTCATGGTCACGATGGACGATACCGTGGTGCTGGCCACCGTGGTCGCCCGCACCACGGCCAAGCCCGGCCAGGACTTCTTCCCCCTGACCGTCGATTATGTCGAGAAGTTCTATTCCGCCGGCCGGATCCCGGGTGGCTTTTTCAAACGCGAAGGCCGCCCGACCGAGCGCGAGACGCTGATCGCGCGCCTCACCGACCGGCCGCTGCGTCCGCTGTTCCCCGAGGGCTTCTATAACGAGGTCCAGGTGGCGCTGCAGGTCATCTCGGTCAACCCCGAGGTCGATAGCGACATCCCGGCGATGATCGGCGCCTCGGCTGCGCTGGCGATCTCGGGCATCCCGTTCAACGGCCCGATCGGCGCCTGCCGCGTCGGTTACATCAATGGCGAGTACGTGGTCAACCCGGCCACCAGCGCGATGGCCGACTCGCAGCTGGACCTGGTGGTCGCCGGCACCGATGCCGCAGTGCTGATGGTCGAGTCCGAGGCGCACGAGCTGACCGAGGAAGTGATGCTCGGCGCCGTGGTGTTCGGCCATGAGCAGATGCAGGTCGCGATCAACGCGATCGACGAGCTGGTCGAGGCGGCCGGCAAGCCCGAGTGGGACTGGAAGGCGCCCGCGCCCGACCAGCAGCTGATCGCGCGGGTCAACGAGCTGGCCGAGGCCGGCATGCGCGACGCGTACAAGATGCGCAACAATCAGGAGGGCTCGCATAAGATCAAGGAAGTGGAGGCTGCCTGCAAGCAGCAGATCGCCGCCGACATGGGCGAGAAAGCACCCGACCCCTCGAAGCTGGGCGACCTGCTTTTCGATCTGCAGTACAAGATCGTGCGCTCGCAGATCCTGGCCGGCGAGCCGCGGATCGACGGTCGCGACACCCGCACCGTGCGCCCGATCGCGATCCGCACCGGTGCACTGCCCCGGGCCCATGGCTCGGCGCTGTTCACCCGCGGCGAGACCCAGGCGCTGGTTGCGGCCACGCTGGGCACCTCGCGTGACGAGCAGATCATCGATGCGGTCGGCGGCGAATACCGCGAACGCTTCATGATGCACTACAACATGCCGCCGTTCGCCACCGGTGAAACCGGCCGCATGGGCTCGCCCAAGCGCCGCGAGATCGGCCACGGGCGACTGGCCAAACGGGCGATCAACCCGCTGCTGCCGTCGGTCGAGGACTTCGGCTACTCGATCCGCGTCGTGTCCGAGATCACCGAATCGAACGGTTCGTCGTCGATGGCGTCGGTCTGCGGTGGCTGCCTGGCCCTGATGGACGCCGGGGTGCCGATCAAGGCGCACGTCGCCGGGATCGCGATGGGCCTGATCAAGGACGGCAACAAGTCGCCGTGCTGACCGACATCCTCGGTGACGAGGATCACCTGGGCGACATGGACTTCAAGGTGGCCGGCACGTCCGATGGCATCACCGCGCTGCAGATGGACATCAAGATCCAGGGCATCACCAAGGAGATCATGCAGGTCGCGCTGAACCAGGCGCGCGAGGCCGCCTGCACATCCTGAACGAGATGCGCACGGCGATGGGCGGCGCCCGCGAGGAGTTGTCCGACTTCGCACCGCGCATGTACAAGATGAAGATCAATCCCGAGCGCATCCGCGACGTCATCGGCAAGGGCGGCGCGACGATCCGCCAGATCACCGAGACCACCGGTACGCAGGTCGACATCCAGGACGATGGCCAGATCACCATTGCCGCGGTCGACGGGGCGGCAAGCGCGCCCAGAAGATGATCGAGGATACTCACCGCGGAAGTCGAGATCGGCCGCATCTACGATGGCTCGGTGCTCAAGATCTCGACTTTGGCGCGATCGTGCAGGTGCTGCCGGGCCGCGACGGGCTGCTGCATGTCTCGCAGATCGCCAACGAGCGGGTCAACAATGTCAGCGACTACCTGAAGGAAGGCCAGGCGGTGCGGGTCAAGGTCATCGAGGCCGACGACAAGGGCCGCCTGCGCCTGTCGATGAAGGCGATCACCGTCGAGGAAGGCGGCGCGCCGGCTCCCGAGCAGGTCTGACGCTCCCGAACGCCGATCGGCGCAGCGGGCCGGACCGAGAACTCGTTCCGGCCCGCTGCGCTTGGGCCACGTCGTCAGGCCCCGCGCGGTTTGCGGTTGATCAGCACGATGCCGGCGCTGACCAGCAGCAGCGAGCCGATCACCGTCGCCGTGATCCGCTCGTCCAATACGAGCCAGCCGAAGAACACGCCGAACACGGGCACGAGAAAACCGAATACCGCCATGTCCGAGGCCGGGTAGATCGACAACACCCAGAACCACAGCAGGAAACCCATCATCACGACGACGACCGCCTGAAACACCAGGATGCCGGCCAGTGCCGGCGTCATCTCGCGCACCAGGTCGCCAAAGAACAGCGAGGCCGGCAACAGCACCAGGCTCGATACCCCGAGCTGGTACAACAACTGCATCTCGGGCGAGGCCCGGCTCAGGCCGGTGAGCCGGGCACTGAGCGCGATCGCCGCCCAGCAGATACTGGCCAGCACGCAGAACAGGTCGCCCAGCCAGGAAGTCGCACCGGCCTGGTCGTCACGCACCGACATCGCCAGCGCCACCCCGCACACGGCGACGATCAGCCCGATCACGCGGGGCAGGCTCAGGCGTTCGCCGGGCACCAGGAAGTGCGCGGCCACCGTGAGCCAGACCGGCATCGCGTAGAAGATCACCGACACCCTGGCCACGCTGGTGTGGTCCAGTGCCAGGAACAGAAAGAGGAACTCGGCCGAGAACAACAGGCCACAGAGCAGACCCGGCAGCAGGCTGCCGTCGCTGATCGACAGGCGCCGGCGGGCCAGCCAGACGAAGACCAGCAGCGGCACGATGCCCAGCAGCGAGCGCAGCCCGGCCTGCAGCACCGGTTGCAGGCCGGCGTTGACCAGCTTGATCAACACCTGGTTGAGCCCGAACAGCGCCGAGTTGAACAACAGGACGCTCGCGCCCAGCGTGTCTATCCTGCTTTTTCTGAGCATCGTGTCTTCTTGGATGGCTGCCCGATTATGGGCCGGATTGCGATCGGCCTGCGGGCGCGCCGGCCAGGTACCGGGGTGGCACAATCAGGGCGCCTTCCCGGATTGCGGCCCCGATGACCTTTCTTCGTTTTCTTCGTGCCAACCTGCGCTGGCTGGCCGGTGGGTTCCTGTTGTGTCTGTTCTCGTCGGTGGGTCAGACCTTCTTCATCTCGCTGTCGGGCGGCCAGATCCGCCGCGAGTACGGCCTGAGCAACGGTGAGTTCGGCGGCCTCTACATGCTCGCCACGCTGGCCAGCGCGATGACCCTGCCTTTCATCGGCCGCATGGTCGATCGACGCTCGGTTGGCGCGACGGTGCTGGTGGTGATGCCGATGCTGGCGCTGGCGGCGGCGCTGATGGCGGTGTCGACCCAGGTCGGCGTGCTGTTGCTGTCGCTGTACCTGTTGCGCCTGTTCGGCCAGGGCATGATGACCCATACCTCGCTGACCGCGATGGGGCGCTGGTTCAGCGGCCATCGCGGCCGCGCTGTCTCGCTGGCCACGCTGGGGCATCAGACCGGCGAAGCGACCCTGCCGCTGGCGATGGTGTCGCTGCATGCGCTGATCGGCTGGCGGATGAGTTGGGCATTGTTTGCCGCACTGGTGTTGTGCCTGGCGCTGCCCGCGATCTACGCGCTGATGCGCATCGAGCGCCTGCCGCAGGCGGCCGACCTGCCCGAGCGACGCCAGGTGGCGCGCCACTGGACGCGTCGCGAAGTGTTGCGCGATCCACTGTACTGGGTGATGCTGGTCGGCACGCTGGCACCGGGATTCATCGGTACCGCGATCTTCTTTCACCAGGCCTACCTGTTGGAACTGCGGGGCTGGGCCCCGGGGGCCTTCGCGTCGGCCTTCGTGCTGATGGCCTGCATGACCCTCACGTTCGCGCTGGTCAGCGGCTGGCTGATCGATCGCTTCGGCGCCTTCCGGTTGCTGCCGGTCTTTCTCGTGCCGCTGTCGTTGTCGTGCTTCTCGCTGGCCGCGATCGCCGAACCGATCGGCATCTTCGTCTTCATGGGTCTGCTCGGGGTGTCCTACGGCATTTCATCGACGCTGCTGGGCGCATTGTGGCCGGAGGTCTATGGCACCCGCCACCTGGGCAGCGTGCGCTCGGTCACGGTGGCGATGATGGTGTTTTCCTCGGCGCTGGGGCCGGGAGTCACCGGCTTGCTGATCGATGCGCAGGTGTCCTACCTGTTGCAGTTGCAGGTGCTGGGGGTCTACTGCCTGGTGGCCGCCGGGGTCATGGTCTTCGTCTCGCGGCAACTGGCCCACCGGTTCCAAGCGACCGCTATAGCGCGATGAACGCGTCCTGCTCCTTGCGCTCGGCCGGGCCGGATCGCGACTGCACCTTTTCGGCCAGTGTCTCCATCGCGTGCAGGTCGGGCTTGACCGGGCTCTGGATCAGGTCGACCACGTGGTCGTTGACCAACAGCTTGGGATGCCGGTGGCCGCCAGCAACCGGTCCAGCGGCACCGGGTGGGCGATCGCGTGGCCCTGGGCGAAATCCACGCCCAGCGCCCGAAGGGTCTGCAGCGTGTCCAGATCCTCGACCCATTCGGCCACGCACGACATCTGCAACTCGTGGGCCAGCAGGCTGATCGTGCGGATGATGCTCAGGCCGGTCCCGTTCTGGTCATCCTCGTTCTTGCGCAGCGAGTTCACGAAACGCCCGTCGATCTTCAGGAAGCTGGCCGGCATGTCGGTCAGTGACGAGAAGTTCGAGTAGCCGCTGCCAAAATCGTCCAGCGCGATCCGTGCGCCGGTGGCGCGCACCGCGCCGGCGAACTGGCGCGTCATGAAGATGTCCTGGGTGGCCACGGTCTCGGTGATCTCGAGCACGACCCGGCTGGCGGCCACCGGGTGACGCTGCAGCAGTGCGATCACGAAGGTCTTGAAGAACTCGTCGTTCAGCGAGCCGCCCGACAGGTTGACCGAGACAAAGCCCAGTTCGTCGATCGCCTGTTCGTTCGCGCTGAGCCAGGTCAGCGCCTGGTTGAGCACCCAGCGATCGATGCTGGCCATCTCGCCGTTCTTCTCGGCGGTGGCGATCAGCGAACCGGCCGACACCAGCGAATCGTCCCCGCCACGGTGGCGCAGCAGCAACTCGCAGGCCAGGCGCTCGTTCGGATCGAGGCCGATGATCGGTTGCGCGACCAGTTCGAACTCCTCGAACGTGCGGCTGTCGTGCAGGCGCGCGACCAGTGACAGCTCCCACTGGCGCTGCCTGACCAGCGCGTGCGAATCGGCGCACACGACAACCTGGTTGCGGCCCTTGCGCGTGGCGTCCTGGCAGGAGCGGTCGGCACTGGCGATCAGGTCGGTCTGGGCCAGGTCGCGCACGAAGTGGAACACGCCTATGCTGGCCGTGACCGAGAAGCTCTTGTCGCTGAATTCGAACGGCTTGCTGGTGATCGATTCGAGCGCCTTCCAGGCCAGGCCCTCCTGCACGCTCTGATCGGCCGGTCGCAACACCATCACGAACTCGTCGCCACCCAGCCGGGCCACCAGGGTCTCGCTGCCCAGTGCCCGCTGCATCCGCGTGACCACCTCGCACAGCACGGCATCGCCGGCATTGTGGCCGAACAGGTCATTGAGCATCTTGAACCGGTCCAGATCCACATAGCACATTGCCGTGTGCTCGAGCACTTCGGGCGGCGTCGTGTCCAGGATCTGCTGCAGCCTGGTCGACAGGCCCAGCCGGTTCAGGGCGCCGGTCAGCGGGTCATGCTCGGCGGCCTCGGCCAGTTGCCGTTGCAAGGCCTTCTGGCTGGTGATGTCGGTGGCACTGGCCTCGTAAGAGCCCGGCTCACCACGGGCCAGGATGCGCAACCAGCGCGGTTGGTCGGGGTTGACCAACAGGTACTCGAAATCGCATTCGACCTTGCTGGCCAGTTCGTCGCGGATCTGCTGGCGCAGCGCGGCCGGGAACACGCCGTCCAGGGTTTTCTGGGTCGGCGCGTCCAGGGCTTCGCCCCTGTCCTCGTCGGACGGGTTGGGCAGGCCGAACATCCGTGCGAAGCCCTCGTTGTAGCGCAGGATCCGGCCCTTGTCGCCCACCGAGACCAGGCCGATCGGCACCGTCCGGTAGACGGCCTCGTACTTGCCCAGCAGGTCGATCATCTTGTCCTGGTTGTCCAGGCGGCGGTCGCGCTCGAAGCCGATCCGCTGGCCCACGGCCAGCCCGGCGAGCACCGCGGCGGCCAGCGAGATCTGGTTGGTGGCGACCCAGTGCCCGGTGTCGGTGCTGATCAGGCCGATCGTCTGCAACAGCCCGAAGAGGGTTCCGACGCTGTCACCGATCGCGCCCAGCGCGAACCAGATACCGGCCGTGTCCCGGCCCTGCGCCCAGGCCACCTTGACCATGCCGAAAAGCGCGATCAGCAGCACCGCATTGGTGATCCAGAATGCGATCTGGAACACCGGGTAGGGCAGGAACACCGCGGTGCAAAAGAACACGCCGTTCCAGTACAGCAGCGGCGTCACCACATAGCGCAGCGGCGGCGCGACGATCACATCGCGCAGCAGGCCGCGGGCCAGCAGCAGCGTCGAGAAGGGCAGGCTGAGCATGATCCACTGGTCGAGCGATGCGCCTGACGAGACCGGGATCACCGAGCTCAGGCCGTAGGTGGCAGTGCCACTGTCCACGACCAGCATGCCGCAACGGGCGAGCAACCAGACACCGAACAGCAGGAAGTAGCCGTCGCGACCCGCGATCGACGCCGTCAACACGTACATGGCCAGAAACAGCAACGCACCCAGCATCAGCGTCGCGCGCTGGGTCGAGTCGGCCTGGTAGGTCGCAAAGTCCCCGCTGTTCCAAAGGTTGATGCGCAGCGGGCTCATCGTCAGCGGCTTGATGCGCGCCAGCACCTCGACATTGGTGCCCCCGGTGGCCGCCGGCAGGGTCAGCGCGAAGCCGGGGTTGGCTTCGCGGCTGGCATAGGGTTGCGCCTCGCGGCCACCGACGCTGCGCAGCAGCAGTCGGCTCTGATCATCGAAGACGAAGATGTCGGCGCGGCCCACCGACGTGGTCGGAAAATGCAGCATCTGGCCGCTGCCGTCGAGCAGTCGCGCCGGCACCTGGGCGCGAACCCAGATGGTACGGTTGAACAGGTTGCTCGCCACCGATTGGCGCAGTGGTTCGGACTGCAGCCGGGCGCGCACCGCGGGGATCTCTTCAGGGGCGTCGGAACTGGCCACCATCTGCAGCGACAGTGGCATCGCCAGCCGGGTCTTGGCGGGGTTGTCGCCAAAGAACAACGAAACCAGGATCACTACGATGGCGAGCAGTATCCAGCCCAGCCCGACGATCAGCATCTGCTGGCGCCGGCCTGGACTCCGGGGGTCGGATGAAACGAGGAATTTCTGGAAGTGCGCGCCAAGCACGACTTGACCCTGCGAGAGCTGGTGACTCCTCAATGTAGGGAAATCCACGCCCGGGGTCGGCAGCGGCCTGACGATCGTGGCACCGGCTGCCATGAACGGCGGCAGCCGGCCGGGATTCAGTGGCTGATGCGCCAGCGATCGCCGTGCACGCTGGCTTTGCCGTCTTCGGCCAGCTTGTGCAGGTGGGCCGCCAGCGAGCGCTTGGCCACCGGGTGCAGGATGGGGTCGACATCGTCGTAAGCGAGCAGCACCAGCTCATCCAGGCTGCCCTGGCCGATCGAGGCCAGCGCGGCCAGCACCTTGGCCTCGCGCCGCAGCCTGTGGCGGATCAGGGCCTCGATCTCGTGCTTCGCCCGGCCGAGCACATAGCCGTGTGCCGGCAGGATGTAGGCGATGTCCTCGCCGGCCAGCCGGTGCAGCGAGTCGATATAGGCCTTCATGTTGCCATCCGGATGGTCGACGACCGTGGTCGAGCCGTTCAGGATGTGGTCGCCCGAGACCAGCAGGCGGTCCTGCTCGAGCAGCAGGCAGACATGGTTGGAGGCGTGGCCGGGAGTGTGCAGCACCTTGATCCGGGTATCGCCGATGGTCAGGATCTCGCCGTCCTCGAGCACCCGGTCGGGCGTGAATGGCCAGGCCGGGTTGAACAGCGGGCCGGAAGGCCTGCCCAGGATGGGCACCGCGGGGAGCCCGAGCCGCTCGCGCAGCGGCTTGGCCCCCGGGTAGTGATCGGGGTGCGAGTGCGTGCAGACGATGGCCTTCAGGTCCTGCCCGACGAGGTCGGCGATCCGCGCCACGTGCTCGTCGATGTCCGGGCCCGGATCGACCACCAGGTAGCCGCCCGGTTCGCCGATCACGTAGGTGTTCGTGCCCGGGCCGGTCATCCGGCCGGGGTTGGGCGCGGTGATCCGGGTCACGTGGTGCAGCAGCCGCACCGGCTCGTGCTGCCAGTCCAGCGTGTGGCGGATGCTGCCATCGGGGCTGACCAGCTCGAGTTCGCCAAAGGGTGGCTCGTTTTCGCAGAACCGGGCGATGTCGCCCCTCAGGTGGCCGGCGCGCGGCGACGAGCGCCACATCTCGCGCTCGCCCTGGATCCAGTCGAGCAGCTGGTCGGTGTTGCTGAAGTCCTTCAATTGGCGCAGCGTGCGGATGGTCGGGAAGATGATGTTGAACTCGCCGCGCTCGTAACGGGCCAGCCCGTGCGCGGGGACCACCCACTCGGGCGCGAACTGCTCGGTCTCGTCGGCGACCGGCTGCTGGCCCTCGGGCATCCGCGCGATGAAAAAGCGCGTGTCGAAGCGCCTGGGCAGGTCGCGGTCGGTGATCCAGTGACTGAACCAGTGCAATTGGTCGCGAGCGAGCGTGAGGCCCGCGGCCTGCAACTGCGCGGCCAGCGAACGGCCCGGATCGCGGTCCAGCTGGTCTATCCGCGCCTGGTCGACCAGCCTGCCGGTTTCGCGGCGCGCGAACAGCACGCCCAGTTCCTCGAAGGCCTCGCGGATCGCGGCAATGCGGTAGGCCTCGTCGCCAACCTGGGGCTCGGCCACGCCGGCGGCCCTGGCCACCGCGTGATCCTGCTCGTCGACCCGACCGCCCGGAAAGACATAGGCGCCCGGCGCGAACGAAGCCCGCAGCGAGCGCCGGGTCATCAGCAGTTCCAAGCCGCCCGGACCGTCGCGCACCAGCAGGACCGTGGCGGCCGGGATAGGCACCGGCGGCTCCCGCCAGCCGTAAAGCAGTTTCTGTTCTCGTACCGGTGTGCGCATCGGGTCGTCCTCGGGTTTTCAGTTCTATCTGGCAACCGCCGCGGGCGGTGGGTCAGGCCTGGCCGGGCATCAGGTGGATCCAGTCGGCCGGCAATCGGTAGCGCTCGCCGAAGGTGTCGGCAATCGCCTCGCAGCGGCGCGCGAAGGCCTCGCGCCCTATCCATTCGATCCAGCCCAGCGGACCACCCGCCCAGCCGGGAAACGACAGGCCGGGTGGCCTGGCGGCATCCCAGGTGGATGACCGGGCGTCCGGATGCCGCGCGAGCACGCGCAACGCCTGGATCGGCGAGATCAGCAACAGTCGTTCGGCCGCCTGCGCCGGCGTCGCCTTGGGGCGGCCGCGGGCAAACACGGACAGGCCGCTCCAGAGTTGCGGCCCGCCCTGCGCCGGCCAGTCATAAAAACCCCCGGTCGGCCTGCCTTCGCGGTGCAGGCCGTGGGCCATCTTTTCCATCACGTAGACCGCGGAAGCGGGCATCCAGGGGAGGGCATCCGTGGCCGGCACATGTTCGTGCCGGTGATCTTGCGCCGGCCGATGGTGCGTATGGTCGCCACGGACGTCACCCTCGTGGGCATGGTCATGCCCGTGCTGATGCTCATGATCGTGATCGTGATCGTGAGCATGCTTGTGTCCGTGTCCGTGGTCATGATCATGATCATGACCATGGTCATCCATCCGGGCATGCAGCAGCGCATCGACAGCCTTCAACGACATTTCGTCCAGCCCGCGCAACGGGCCCTGGCGCATGCCGCCCAGTGACGCGAGCGCCTCGACCTGGTCGGCGGGCACGGCGTCGCCCAGCAGCGCCATGCCCTCGAACAGGTATTGCTGCTCGACCTGTTCGGCCAGGGCCGCCGACCAGCGGCTGGCGGCTGCCTGCGCCAGCCAGTGGCGACGCTGGTGGGCCAGTTGCGGATGATCGGCCAACCGGGCCAGTTCGCGGGCCTCGATCTGCATGGCCATCGGCGCGGGCAGGCTTTGCGCGGCGCCCAGGACCTCGAGCATGGCGGCCTCGCGCACGGGCGCCAGATCGAGCGCCGGGGGATGGATCTCCCCATCGGGCGAAGATGCCTGCCAATCGTCGGAGATGGCCACAGCGGTCAGCACCGTGGCCAGCGGGGCGCCGTCGGCAAGAACCCGCTGCACCAGCCCGGCCTGGCGCGCGGCGTCGGCATCCAGCGTGCCGCCGCTCACCAGGGCCGCGAGCGCCGGACCTTCCAGAAGTGTGGCGGCACGGCACCAGGTGCCGCAGGCCGGCAGATCGGCCGGATGGGTATGCCCGAGCGAAAAACGGATCGCGGCGCCGGCGCGCACGATGCGCGTGCGGCAGTGCAGGGCCAGTGCCATCTCGGCCGGACCCGGCGTTCGGTCGATCACCGCAAACAGCGGCACATCCAACCGGGCCAACGCGTCCAGCGCCTGGGCCTCGGCCAGCAGCGCCAGGTAGCGTCCTCGGCGGCCGCGTCCCGGTGCCGGCTGGCCGCGAACAGGTCGTCCTGCCCGCGGGGAGCGTCGCCGGCGATGCACAGGATGACGGCCGTGGCGCGCCCCGATTCGGTCTCGAGTTCATCCACCAGGGTCGCGCAGGCCGAAGTCAGGGAGTCGTCGCCGCCCCGTTCAGCCGACAGACGGATCGTCGAGGACCCGGTCGTCCTGGGCAAGCGGTTCAATGACGACGGCCATGGTGCATACTCAATAGTGACTACAAGTGAAGGGGAAGGTCGATCTTATCGGCTTTCTGGCGATGCCCGGGACATACGCGTCAGCGCGGGTCTGCCGGCAAGCACCTTCGGGGACAACACTATAACGAACTGCGACTTCGTCGCGGCCCTACCGTCGGCCGCAGCGGGGCGTCGCGGCGCTACGCGAGATGATCGAACACTGGAACATCCAGAAACCGGAAACCACGCCGCTCAGGTTCCTCGAGCGGTTCTCGGCGGCGGTCGGCGCGCCGGTCTTTCTGAAACATGACGACTACGGGCCCTCAGCTGGGCGGGCAGTAAGTCGCGCAAGTTACGCGAGATCCTCACGCAGGCGGTCGCCGAGGGCTACGACACGGTCGTGATGTCCGGACCGACGCAGTCGAACTCGTGCCGGGCGCTGGCCGCACTGGCACGGCCGTTCGGACTGGCGACCGTGCTGATCATGCACGGTGATCCGCCTGACGAGTTTCGTGGCAACTTGAAGATCAGCCGCGCGATGGCAGCGCGGATGATCTGGGCCGGCGAGGTCACCTATCCGCGGCTGGCCGAACTGGCTGACGAGCAGGTCAGGCGCCTGAACGCGGGCGGGCGACGGGCGATGACGATCGCACCTGGGGCATCCAGTCCGGTGGGGATCCGGGCAATGGTCGCGGCCGGCCAGGAACTGGCCGAGCAGCTCAAGAGCACACTCGCTGGCACCGGTCGAGGTCGTTCATGCCTCTGCTTCGGGCGGCATGCATGTCGGACTGTGGATCGCTTCGCGCCTGCATGGCGCAGCCGCGCCCAGATCGGTGATGATCGTGCGCGAAATCTACGACGATGTCCCGGCCGAGTATCGAAGGCTGTTGTCTGCGACCCTGAGGCTGATGAAACTGGACGAGTTGCTGGCATCTTACAAGCCCAATCTCGATTGGTCGGCAGTAGGACCCGGATACGGCCTGTCCACGATCGAAGCCGAGCAGGCGGCGGCTTTGCTGGCCAGCACCGAAGGCATACTCGTCGACACGGTGTACACCGGAAAAGCGTTGGGCGCGCTGGTTCGTCGTGCCAGGCAGGGGCATCGCGACCCGGTCGTGTTCTGGCATTCGGGGGGTTGCCGGCTTTTTCTGAGTCGCCCGCGATTCGCCACGCGGCCAAAGGGTCGCCACTAACGCGTGTCGCGATACAGGCCGCGCATGACCTGCTGCGGCGGGCCGACCAGGGCCAGCCGAGGGCCAGTTGCAGCGCCCGCCAACAGGGGTCGAAATCCTTGCGGCTCGTGATCCCTGCCCGCATGACCAGATGGTAGGCCGCGGACCCGCCAACCAACAGGTAACAACCGATCGCCCAGGTAATCACCAACGGCCACGCGTGCTCGAACAGACCGGCCATCGCGATCAAGGCCAACAAGGTTGCGATGATGGTGAGCAGCACCCCGGTTGCGCTGGCGCGTTGCGCACGATACTGGGCGAACATGCCGAATCGGATATCGTCGTGGGGCCATGGATCCATCCGCCGGGCCGCGCGCAACGCCGAAAGCAGGGTCAGCAGGCCGGTGGCCGCGCTCAATCCGGCAAGCAGGGCAAGCATCAGCTGTGCGTCCGTTGCGCCTGCGTGGCGTCCGTGTCGAAACAGCGGTTCCATCGAGCTTGAGAAACCGGGGTCGCGCGTCATCCAGCGATGCCTTGCCAGTGAGCCAGTCCGTCATCGGGGCGGGCCGGGCAAACAGGTAACCCTGGCCGAACTCTATGCCAAAGCCTGCGCAAAGACGGGCGGTCTGCTCGGTTTCGATCCATTCGGCAATGCTCTTCATCCCGAAAGTCCGACCGAGGACGGCTATACCCTCGACAAGCGCGCGCATTGGCCGGATCGTTCTCGATATCGCGCACGTAGGCGCCGTCCATCTTGAGGATATCGGCGGACGATCGCAGGTAGGCAACGACGATGCTGCCGGCGCCAAAATCGTCCAGGGCAACCCCTGACCCGAACATTCGCGACTCGTCGATCAGGCGCCGCGCTTCGCATGTTCCTTACCGCGACCTGCTCGGTGATCTCGATGCAGATCTGTGTGCGAACAGGTAGTTTTCATGAAGGATCGTCCGCAGGTCTTCGGTGAAGGCAGGGAATTGAGCGAGGCACCACTGAGGTTGATCGTGAGAAAGGCGATCTTTTCAAGGGCCTCCGGGCGCCTGTCTGACATAGTCGAAAGTCTTCATGACGACCCAGCGATCGATTGCCGGCATGCGACCGGTGCGAGCGGCTGCCTCGAGCAAGGGCAGCGGCGGGTGCAGCCGTCCGTTGCGCTTCACACGCAGCAACGCCTCGATCCCCAACGGACCTTCGGGGTCCTGCAACGGGACGATCGGTTGGGCCCACAGCTCGAGCTGATCGAAAAGATCGTCGTGGGTCGCGAGGCTTTGCCATGCCCGCTCTTCGCGATATCGCTCCATTGAAGACGGGTCTCGGGTCAAAGACGCTGGAGCCTGTCGCCGCCGGCGCGCTTGGCTGCCTGGCAGGCTCGTCCGGCCTGGTCGACCGCTTCGTTCGCGGGCAGGCCCGAGATCAGGAAGGCGATGCCGACACTGGCGGTGATCGAACAACTCGTTCCCTCGTGGGTGACCGCTTTTTCGCCGATCGCCGTGACTAGACGCTCGGCATTGGCCTTGGCGGCCTCCAGTGACTGGCTGCGGATCAGCACGACAAAGTCGTCCGCGCCCGGTCGGGCAACGATGCCATCCGCTTCCGCGATCAGGCTGCGGATCCGCCTGACGACTTCCAGAAGCACCTCGTCGCCCACATATCGGCCGAACACGTCGTTGATCGCGCTGAAGTTATCGATGTTGATATGCAGGCAGGCAAAATTGAGATCGGGTCTGGAGGTTCGTTCCAGCTCGATGTTGGCCAGCGTCTGGTTGAGCCCGTACCACGACAGAACGCTGGTCAACTGGTCATGGGTCAGTTGGCGTCGCAATGTTTCTTCCAGCTCCGCGTGGGCGGAGATGTCGGAGATGGCCACCTGCACGCGATCGGATTTCGTGAATCGCCAGGATGTTCAATGTCCTGGTGAGATCGCGGCTTTTCATCAGTAGCCTCGAACGGTGGCGAGCCCGGTGTTTCGGGTGATTTCGCAAAGGTGACCAGGCGGGGCGCCAATTCGCCAAAAACCTGCGCAATGTCCACGGTCGAGAGCTGCGGCGTGCTCAGCAACACCGCGGCCAGCTTGTTGTGCGCCTGTATCACCGCGGATCGATCCAGCGTGACCATGCCGATCGGGACACTGCCGTACATCCGGCGGTAGCGTTTCGTCAGGCTGCTGGAACGCTTGAGCAAGGCGAAACTGCGCAGGCGTTCCGAGCGGAAAATCCCGGCAGACGCGTAGGCGGCCAACATCGCGCTGAACACGGCCCCGGTCTCGAAAGAAACGCCGGGAATCCTCGGCATCCACGCTGCCGCGTATCCGATCTCCGCCAGAATGGACAATGAAATCAATCCCCAGAGCCAGGCGAATGTCCGGGCCGCCAGGTTCGGGCGTCGGGCCAGGGTGATCAACTCGACGAAGGTCATGTAGCCGATTGCCGTGAGCGCCAGCAACCAGAACGGGGGCATGAAGATCGCGTTGGGCGTGAAGGGAGCTGCCACGGCGGCGGCGCCGAACCCGTATGTGAGCAGCGCCCGAGCATGATTCAGATGGCCCAGACGGACCAGCATGCGTTTGAACAGGACGATGAAGAAACCCATGGTGGCCGCGCCGAAAGCCACCAGGATGCTTTGCTTGATGCCGATTTCAACGGCGGGCGCAATGCTGGCGGAGATCCACTGGACGTCGTAACCCATCGAGATGGCGGTCACCAGCCAAAGGGAGGCGATCCAGGCCGAGCAGACCGCGAGTGCCGGGCTCCTGGACAGCAGGCCGATCACGCCCATCAGGATGCTGACTGACAGCAATGCCGAGGTCACTCCGCTTGCCAGCCGTTCCTTTGCTGACTGGCTGGTCGCGAATGCCTGCACACTCATCCTGCCGGCCTGCAGTTTTGCCGCGCCGACAGCGCTGACCCGCGCCACCAGTCGTGCCGGTCGCTCTGCGTCCATCGAGACGACGTAGCCATCGTCGTAGGGTGTCAGCGAGGAGTCGCTGGGCGCAGCCGAGCGGTCAGCCTTTTCGTGAGACAGTAATTTGCCCTCTGCGCTGAAGGCCCACAATTCGATCTCGCGAAGATACTTGTCGCGGATCAGGATCAGGTCGGGCTTGCCGGTTGTGTTGGCAGGCACATCCAGTTGCAGCCAGAAGGGATGGGCGGCCCGCCGGGTCAGGTGGCGGGACTGGGTTGCCTGTTCGTCCAGCAGCGCACGCGCCCGGTCAAGGTCCAGCGACGGCCCGTCTTTCAGCGCGCGGATGTTGACAGGCGTCGGCTGAACGATTTGGGCGCTGTTCAAGCCGATCATCGTCGTGATCAACACCAGGGCGAAAGACCCCGACAGCATCTGGACGAAGGCGAATCGGGAAGACCTGTTGTAGGGGTGAGCCAAATGGGAACCCACTGATCGAAGTGAAACGGAACATCGGGGATACGGTGCCCCGGAATCCGTTGTTGACTCAGCCTACTTCCGCCGTAACATCCCCACACCGTCGATTAGCCGACTGGTTGGAACAGGCTGATCTGTGGTGGATCCACACCCAAAAATTGGGTATTTTCATTATAAGAAACAGACGGTTGTCGCGCCGCCGACAACTGCGCCCGTCGGCGTGAAAGGCCGCGAAACCGGAGGATTGCATGAAGGTTCAGTTGCGTAGGCGTTTTTTTTCCGCTGTCTTGGCGCCTCGCGCTATCGATGTTTCTTGCGTCGACGGCGTCCAGCGCCTGCCATTCGTCGTCCGCTTGGTCCAGGATCGCGCAGATTTCGATGCCGTGATCGACATGCGACGCCAAGGCTACCGTCTCGACGAGGTCAGTGAGGCGGTCGACGAGTTCGATTTCCGCCAGAACGCGCAGATCTACGGCGCTTTCGACAAATCGGCGGGTCGGTTGTTAGGCACCATCCGCCTGATTCTGGGAGACCAGGGGCCCAACGAGATCTCGTCGCAGGCAATGATTCCCGAACCGTGGCGCTCGATGACCAAGATAGATGCGCGCCGCTACGTGGTGCCCCGGGGCCGGCACGCGATGCAGGTCAAGGTCATGCTGATGAAAGCCCTGTACGAGGTCGCGTCGCAGCGCGGTATCCAGGCCATCGTCGCGGCTTCGTCCGAAGCTTTGGCGAGTGCTTACCGAATGATGCACTTTCAGGATGTGCTGCCCGGCGGGCTGTCGATCACGCCGACAGGGGCCCACAAGGCGGTCACGGTCGTGGCGATCAATGTCGCGGCGCTGAAGGGTCTCTGGCAGACCGACAAGGAATTGGCGACGTTTTACAGACTCTGGTTCGAGACCCGCCATCCCGACCTGCTGTTGCAGCCCGAGCGTCGTGTGAATGATCTGTCCGCCTTGCGGCCGGCTTTCGAGTTCGTCGGCCCGGTCATGCCGGCTTACCCGGATGGCTACCTGGCTTCATAAACGCGCGGGTCTGACTGAAGCGCGTCCACCAAGCCAGACCGGCCACATCATCGCCAGCATCAGCCCGTGCTCGAGTGGCGCCCGCGCGAGCCTGGTGGACAACAGGGGCAGCGACCGGTAGACCTGTCCGCAGCCGATGAACCACCATATCCCCAACACGGCGGCCGGGACCAGGACCCATGGTCGGTCGGTGATCATGTGGCCCCACTGGGCGCCTAGTGCCAACAGGCAGACTGTCGCGACTATCCATTGGGCCTGGTCGGTCGCCATGGCGTCGTGTCCGGCCTGCTCAGGCCGCGCGACAAGGATGCCTCGAAGGGCGCCCAGCAGGCAGAGCATGGCCCACAGGCCGGCAAGGGACATCGCGGTGCAAAAGGCTTGGAGCATGAATCCGGGGGCTATTGTCGTCAGCAGGCATTCTCAAGGGGCTGGTGGTAGGCGCCCACGGGGCGGCGACTGGTGGACCTGGCCGGTCGATAGCCGGCCCCGCTGATTGTTGGACAGGCGCAATCGGTCCGGATTTGGTATGTTTAGGGGCTGAGCCCCAGGAGACGACATGATCGAGCGCACGCTGTTCAACGAAGAACACCAGATGTTCCGCGATTCGGTGCGCCGGTTCATGGAGCGGGAGGTCGCGCCGCATCACGGCCGCTGGGAAGATCAGGGCTATGTCGATCGCGATGTCTGGCTCAAGGCGGGCGAGAACGGCTTTTGTGCCCGACGATGCCCGAGGAGTACGGCGGCGCCGGGGTTGACAAGATGTATTCGGTGATCCTCAAGGAGGAAACCGCCCGGATCAATGCGTCCGGGGTCGGGTTCTCGCTGCTAGCGAGATCGTCGCCCCGTACATCCTGCGCTACGGCAGCGAGGAGCAAAAGCAGCGGCTGCTGCCCAAGATGGCTGCCGGCGAGATCATCGGCGCGATCGCCATGAGCGAGCCCGGGGCCGGCTCCGATCTGCAGGCGATCAAGACCACCGCGATCCGCCAGGGTGATCACTACCTGGTCAACGGCAGCAAGACCTTCATCACCAACGGCTGGAATGCCGACCTGGTGATCACGGTTGCCCAAGACCAACCCCGATGCCGGTGCCAAGGGGACCAGCCTGCTGCTGGTCGAGGTGGGGATGGAAGGCTTTGCCAAGGGCAAGCGCCTCCAAAAGATCGGCCTGAAGGCGCAGGACACCAGCGAGTTGTTCTTCGACGGGGTCAAGGTGCCGCTGGGTGGCCTGCTGGGCCAGGAGAACCAGGGCTTCGTCTACCTGATGCAGGAACTGCCCGGGAGCGCCTGCAGATCGCGATCACCGGTGTCGCCTCGGCGCAGACGGCGATCGACAACACGATCGCCTACGTCAAGGAGCGGCACACGTTCGGCAAACCGGTGGCGAGCTTTCAGAACACCCGTTTCAAGCTCGCCGAAATGCAGACCCAGGTGCAGGTGGCCCAGGTCTTTGTCGACAAGTGCATCGAATTGCTGATGCAGGACAAGCTCGATGCGGCCACTGCGTCGATGGCCAAGTACTGGGTGTCGGACCTGCAGTGCAAGGTGATCGACGAGTGCCTGCAACTGCACGGCGGCTACGGCTACATGTGGGAATACCCGATCGCGCGGGCGTTTGCCGATTCGCGGGTCCAGCGGATCTACGGCGGTACCAACGAGATCATGAAGGAAGTCATCTCGCGATCGATGGGGCTGGGCGGCAGCCGCTGACGCTTTCGGGCTACTCAACGCAATCCAAAACACGGAGAAAGACATGGGAGAGGCATATATCGTGGCGGCTGCCAGAACGGCGGGTGGGCGCAAGGGCGGGCGATTGTCCGGCTGGCATCCGGCGGGCCTGGGCGGCGAAATCCTCGATGCGCTGGTGGCGCGGGTCGATGCCGATCCGGCGCTTGTCGAGGACGTGATCTACGGATGCGTGCTGCAGATGGGCCAGCAGGCGCTGAACGTCGCCCGCGGCGCGGTGATGTCGTCGCGGCTGCCCGAGTCGGTGCCGGCGACGACCATCGACCGGCAGTGCGGTTCATCGCAGCAGGCTATCCATTTCGCGGCCCAGGCGGTGATGTCCGGCGCGATGGACGTGGTCATCGCCGGCGGCGTCGAGAGCATGACCCGGGTGCCGATGGGTTCCACCGTCTACTTGCCCGAGAAGGCCGGCATGGGCAACTACATGAGCCCGCAGATGGAGGCCCGTTACCCGGGGGTGCAGTTCAGCCAGTTCCTGGGCGCCGAAATGATCGCCAAGAAGTACGAACTGGACCGCGATGCGCTCGATGCCTACGCCTACGACAGCCACCAGCGCGCGATCAAGGCGACCCAGGCCGGCGCGTTCAGCGACGAGATCCACCCGGTCGAGGTGCGCCTGGCCGATGGCACGGGTTCGGGCGAGATGCACACGGTGGACGAGGGCATCCGCTTCGATGGCACGCTCGAGGGCATCAAGGCGGTCAAACTGCTGCAGGAGGGCGGCCGGATTACGGCGGCCAACGCCAGCCAGATCTGCGATGGCGCCACCGGCATGATGATCGTCAACGAGCGCGGCCTCAAGACGCTGGGGGTCGAGCCGCTGGCGCGCATCCATCACATGACCGTGATGGGACACGACCCGGTGATCATGCTCGAGGCGCCGCTGCCGGCGACCGAACTGGCCCTGAAAAAAGCCGGCATGAAGATCGACGACATCGACCTGTTCGAGGTCAACGAGGCCTTCGCCCCGGTGCCGCTGGCCTGGCTCAAGACCACGGGCGCCGACCCGGCCCGGCTCAATGTCAACGGCGGGGCCATCTCGCTGGGGCATCCGCTGGGCGCCTCGGGCAGCAAGCTGGCGACGACGCTCGTGCATGCGCTGCGCCAGCGCAACAAGCGCTACGGCCTGCAGACGATGTGCGAGGGTGGTGGCATGGCCAACGTGACGATCTTCGAGCGGCTATGATCCCGGACCGGGCGCATGGGGATCGTGCGCCCGGCCAGTGAGACAAACAGAGACAACGCCGCATGCAGGTTCTCAACTGGCGATCGAGGGCATTTCGATCGGCTGCATCTATGCGCTGATCGCGCTGGGCTTCGTGCTGATCTACAAGGCGACCGAGGTCGTGAATTTCGCGCAGGGCGACATCCATGATGCTGGGTGCCTTCGTCGCGTTCACGTTCGCCAGCCTCTGGGGCCTGTCGTTCTGGCTGGTCGTGCCGCTCACGCTGGCCACCCTGGTGGCGTTCGGCTTCCTGTTCGACCGCTTTTTGCTGCGCCCGATCGCCGGGCAGCCTGTGGTGGCCGCAGTGATGGTGACGCTGGGCGCGGGCATGGCGATCCGCGGGCTGGCGTCGATGGTGCCGGGCTGGGGGACCGACACCCACGCGCTGCGCACTCCGTACAGCGGTGGGGTGCTGCGTTTCGGTGAGTTGGTGGTCTCGACCGACCATCTGGCGATCATCTGCGTCACCGCGCTGCTTTGCCTGGCGCTGTGGGCGTTCTTTCGGCGGACCCGGGTGGGCGTCGCGATGCAGGCGGCCTCGCAGAACCAGCTGGCGGCTTACTACATGGGCATCCCGGTGCGCCGGATCAACACGCTGATCTGGGGCATCTCGGCAGGCGTCGCCGCACTGGCGGCGATGCTGATCGCGCCGATCCAGTTCGTGCACACGAACCTTGGCTTCATCGGGCTCAAGGCGTTTCCGGCGGCGGTGGTCGGCGGCTTTGGCAGCATCCCCGGGGCCATTGTCGGCGGCCTGATCATCGGCCTGGTCGAGATCTTCAGCGGCTTTTACCTGCCCGAAGGCTGGAAGGACATCGCGCCCTACCTGGTGGTGCTGCTCGTGCTCGTCATCAAGCCTTCGGGCATCTTCGCCGAGATGCGGCGCAAGAAAGTCTGAATGGGACGGCCCCCACGGTCCTCGCTTCGCTCCCTGCCCCCCCGTATGGTCGCACTTGTCAATAGCACTCGGGGGGGGTGAACGCAAATCTCAGGGGTGATGCAACGCAAGGCTTTACTGCGACGATGAATCAACCTCGTATCCGTGCGTTGGTTAGCACCGTTCATCGTTCCGTTACAGGGCCTGCCTCGGTCTACGGACGCGGTTCGCCACGTGGGCGCCGTCACGGGGGGCTCGAGGGTTGCCGACATCGGTGCCGGCGTTGCATCACCGCTGAGATCTGAGGGTTTCACGCTTGGGTGGGTGGTTGGGCTGTTAGCTGGGTTGTTTGGGGGCGTTTTGCGGCTCCATGGCCATGTGGGCAATGGCCCAGACGAAGCCGGCCAACTCGCGGGCGACGGCCACGCAGATCTTGTTTCGTTGCACGCCACGGTTGTTGAGCCGGGCAAAGCGCCCGCACAGACGGGTCTGCGCTTTCCAGGCCTGCGCCTTGATGGCATCGGGTAAGCCGCGCTGGCGTACGGCTGGATCCACCCCGATGCGCGGGGTGTGCCGGTAATGCCATGCCGCCTCCACGAGCAAGCGCCGGGCGTGCCCGTTGCCGGTGCGGGTGATGCTGCCTTTGCTGACCTTGTTGCCGCTGGAGTACTCGCTGGGCACCACGCCCAGGTAGCCCATGAGCTGGCGCGGGTGGGCAAAGCGGGTGATGTCGCCAATCTCGGCGATCAGGCCCACGGCGGTAACCAACTGGATGCCGCGCATCGCCTGCAGCGCTTTGACCACCGGCTCAAAGCGCCAGCCTACGACACATTCGGCCAGCGAATGGGTCAGGCGCTGCACGCTTTGCTCGGTGGCCTGCACCGCCAGTTGGTACTCGGTGAACGCGATCTGTTGGGAGACGTGCTCGAACTTCTGAGCAGCCAGCCAGGCGTAGTGGGTCTTGGTCCAACTGGTCTTGCCGGGGAAGCGTCGATCGTGGCGCAGCAAAAAGCCCTTCAGTTGCAGGCGGGCCTTCTGGCAGGCCTTGACCGCGTCCTCGCGCGCCCGGCTCAGATCCCGAATGGCTTCGTCGGCGGTATCGGGCACGTGCACCACGGTCAACTCACCCGCGCGGTTGAGCTCGGCCAGCCGGGCCGCATCGCGCCGGTCGGTCTTGATGCGCTCGCCAGGGCGCTGGGGCATCTTCGAAGGGGCGATGACGTCGCAAACATAGCCCTTCTGCTCCAGGTGGCGTTGCAGCCCGTAACCGGTCGGGCCCGCTTCGTACACGACATGAATGCTGCCCGGGTCGCCGTGCAGCTTGCTCAACTGGCGCACCAGGCGGGTCATATCGTGCTTGAGTTCGCCAACGATTCGCGCCTTGCTGCGTCCCGGATCCGCCACCGCCACGACGATGGTGTCTTGATGAACATCCAGGCCAACGAAATGCTTGATATCCTTATCCATGGTCGGTCTCCATATGGGTTTACTGATGACGGCTAGTCTCGGTATGTAGCTCTGCTCACCTCGGTGAGTAACCTACGGTACCGGAGGCCGACCGCCTTGAACCACCCCTTGCGCTAATGTCACGCAGGGGAGTGCGACCATGATGTCTGCGGGGGCGGCCGGGCGAACAAACGGCTTCGGGCGGCCGGGCGCTCGTTTGTTCGCCCGGCGCCAGTGTATTGATGTCGCGCTCCCGGCTACTCGAATGGTAGGTTGTTCATGAGGTTTCTATTCAAGACCCGTTACGAGCAGGACCTGGGCATCTGGAAGGATCGTCACCAGGCGTTCTGGTACCTGTTGCTGCTGGGCCTGCTGCTGATCGCGCCCTGGGTGCTGCCGGTCTATTACCAGACCCAGGTGACCTTCATCTTCATCTACTCGATCGTCGGCTTCGGCCTGATGCTGCTGTCCGGCTTTACCGGCCAGATCTCGATGGGGCACGCGGCCTTTCTGGCGCTGGGCGCGTACACCGAGGCCATCCTGCAGGCGCAGGGCTGGCCGTTCATCGCATCGGCCCCGATGGCCGTGCTGGTGGCCGCGCTGGCCGGGGTGGTCATCGGCCTGCCGGCACTGCGGCTCACCGGCATCTACCTGGCGATCGCGACGCTGGCCTTCGGTTTCATCGTCGAGGAAGGCCTGGCCCGTTTCGACGGCCTGACCGGCGGCAACTCCGGCATGATGGTGCTGAGCCTGAATGTCGCCACCGGCGAAACCGAGTGGCAGTACACGTTCTACTTCGTGGCGCTGGCCTGCGTGGTCCTGACCGGGCTGGGCATCCACAACCTGTTGCGTTCGCCCACCGGGCGGGCCTTCGTCGCGGTGCGCGACTCCGAGGTGTCGGCGCAGAGCATGGGCGTGAACCTGGCGTTCTACAAGACGCTCAGCTTCGCGATCTCGGCCGGGGTCACCGGCCTGGCCGGAGCGTTGTACGCCCACCAGATCCAGTTCCTCAGTCCCGAGCAGTTCACGCTGGTCGTGTCGATCGAGTTCCTGATGATGGTGGTCATCGGCGGACTGGGCTCGCTTCACGGGGCCGTGTTCGGTGCGGTCTTCCTCATCGGCCTGCCCGAGTTCATCGGCGGCCTGAAGGACTTCCTGCCCTCGGGCGTCACCGAGCAGCCCGGCCTGAAGCCGACGCTGTTCGGCATCATGATGATCCTCATCGTGCTGTACGAGCCGCTGGGCATCTACGGGCGCTGGGTAAAGATCCGCACCTACTTCTCGCTGTTCCCGTTGTACAAGAAGGGCATGTTCGATCGCCAGAAGGCCTACCAGAAGTCGGAGCGGGTGCGATGAGCGAGTTCTTCCGGGCAGAGGGCCTGACGATGCGCTTTGGCGGCCTGGTCGCGGTCGACAAGGTGTCGTTCACCGCCAACGAGGGCGAGGTCTACACGATCATCGGGCCCAATGGCGCCGGCAAGACGACGATCTTCAACATGGTCAGCCTGATCTACCCGCCAACGGCCGGCAGCATTCATTTCGATGGCCGGGAGATCACCGGGATGCAGCCGCACAAGGTGGCGGCGATGGGTATCGGGCGCACGTTCCAGAATATCGAACTGTTCGAGCATGCGACGGTGCTGCAGAACCTGCTGATCGGCTGCCATGCCCGGGTGCGGGCGAACTTCGTGGCCGAGATGCTGCGCCTGCCGTCGGTGCGCCGCCAGGAGCTAGCGCTGCGCCGCCAGGTCGAGGAAGTGATCGATTTTCTGGACATCCAGAGCGTGCGCGACAACATGGTCGGCGGTTTGCCGTACGGCATGCGCAAGGTGGTCGAACTGGCCCGTGCGCTGTGCAGCAAGCCGCGCCTGCTGCTGCTCGACGAACCGTCGTCCGGCCTGAATGTCGAGGAAACCGACGACATGGCGTTCTGGATCGCCGACATCCGCAAGGAGCTGGGTATCACCGTGCTGATGGTCGAGCACGACATGAGCCTGGTGTCGCGGGTCTCCGACCGGGTGCTGGCGGTCAGCCAGGGTGCGGTGCTGGCCGAGGGCACGCCGGCCCAGGTGCAGGCGCATCCGGAAGTGATCTCCGCCTACCTGGGAGGCTGAATGAGCGCGACAGAGACACCGGTCGAGAATCCGGGGCGCGCGGCGCGCCTGGCCGGCGAGGTCGTGCTGCGGCTGGCCAACGTCGAATCGAGCTACGGGCCGGTGCAGGCGATCCGCGGCATCAGTCTGGAGGTGCGGCGCGGCAGCATCGTCACGGTGCTGGGCGCCAACGGCGCCGGCAAGACCACGATCCTCAAGACCATCTCATCGATCATCGATCCGCAAAAGGGCACCGTGTGGTTCGATGGCGAGGAGATCCAGAAGCGCGATCCCGACTGGGTCGTGCGACGCGGCATCTCGCATGTGCCCGAGGGCCGCGAGGTGTTCCCGATGCTGTCGGTGCGCGAGAACCTGCTGATGGGCGCGTACACGCGGATCGACCGCCAGGCGATCAACGCCGACCTGGACCGGATGTATGCCTACTTTCCGATCCTGGCCGAGCGGCGCAACCAGGAGGCCGGCCAGTTGTCGGGCGGCCAGCAGCAGATGCTGGCGATCGCCCGGGCGCTGATGACCCGCCCGCGGCTGTTGCTGCTCGACGAGCCCAGCCTGGGCTTGTCGCCGCTGCTGGTCAAGGAGATCTTCGCCATCATCCGCAAGGTCAATGCCGACGAGGGCATGACGATGCTGCTGGTCGAGCAGAATGCCCAGACGGCGCTGGCCACCGCCGATTTCGGTTACGTGCTCGAGGTCGGGCGCATCGTCATGGAGGACACCTGCGACAAGCTGATGCAAAAGGACGACATCAAAGAGTTCTACCTGGGTATCAAGGACGACGCGGTGCGGGGCGAGCGGCGCTGGAAGAGGAAAAAGCAATGGCGCTGACCGCTGCGGCCCCGCTCGAAGGCGAGACGGTTGCGCAAAAATTCTGGAGCGCGGTGGCACTGCGCCAGGACAAGGTCGCGCTGCGCCAGAAGGAGCTGGGCATCTGGGAGGAAACCACGTGGCGCCAGTACGGCGAGCGGGTGCGGGGAGTGGCACTGGGCCTTTGCGCGCTGGGGCTGCAGCCGGCGGACGCGGTGTGCATCCTGGCCAATACCCGCCGCGAGTGGTCGTTCGCCGACTACGGTGCGCTCAGCGCGGGCGCGGTGTCGGTGGGCATCTACCCGACCGATGCGCCGTCGCAGGTCGAGCACGTGGCCAACGACTGCCAGGCCCGCGTGTTGTTCGTCGAAGACGACGAGCAGTTGGACAAGGTGTTGCAGGTGCGCGAGCGGCTCGGCGAACTGCTGGGTATCGTGGTGTTCGACATGGACGGCCTGGCCGATGTCGACGAGCCCGGCGTGCTTTCCCTGGCCGAGCTGGAGGCGCTGGGCGCGGCCCACGGCCAGGCGCATCCGCGCGAACTGGACGAACGTCTGGCTTCGCGCACCCGGGACGATCTGGCGATCCTGGTCTACACGTCGGGCACGACCGGCCGCCCCAAGGGCGCGATGCTGCCGCATCGCAGCCTGCTGACCGTGATGGAGCACTTCGCGCCCGAGATCGATCTGGGCGATACCGACGAGAAGGTGTCGTTCCTGCCGCTGTGTCACATCGCCGAGCGCATGATCGGGCAGATGCTGTTGCTCGAGAACGGCTGCCGGGTCAACTACGTCGAAAACCCCGAGACCGTCGCCGAGAACTTTCGCGAGATCTCGCCGACCTTCATCTTTTGTGTGCCGCGGGTCTGGGAGAAATTCTATTCGGCGGTGTCCATCCGCATGAAGGAAGCCACCCGCACCGGGCAGCTGGCCTACGCGTGGGCGATCAACGTGGGCATGAAGGTGGCCGATGCGCAACTCGAAGGGCGGTCGGTCCCGCTGCCGACCCGGCTCGCCTACCGGCTGGCGCGGTTTGCCGTGCTCGACAACGTGCGCCGGATGCTGGGGATCAACCGGGCCCGCTACGCGGTGACCGGCGCCGCCCCGATCTCGCCCGACCTGATCCGTTGGTACATGGCGCTCGGCGTGCCGTTGTACGAGGGCTGGGGCATGACCGAGACCGGTGGGGCCGGCTCGATCAACCTGCCCGGGGCGATGCGCCTGGGCACGATAGGCCGCGCCCAGCCCTACCTGCAGATGCGCCTGTCCGACGAGGGCGAGATCCAGATCCGCGGCGACAACATGTTCACCGGTTACCTGAACCTGCCCGAGCAGACAGCCGAGGCGTTTACCGGGGATGGCTGGTTCCACACCGGCGATGTCGGCCATCTGGACGAGGATGGCTACTACCGGATCACCGACCGGATGAAGGACATCATCATCACCGCCGGTGGCAAGAACATCACGCCGAGCGAGTTCGAGAACGAGCTGAAGTTCTCGCCCTACATCACCGATGCGGTGGTCATCGGCGACAAGCGGCCCTACCTGACCTGCCTCGTGATGATCGACCAGGAAAACGTCGAGCACCACGCGCAGGCGCTGGCGGTGCCGTTCTCGAACTTTGCCAGCCTGTGCCGGGCGCCGCAGGTGCTGGCGCTGGTGCAGGCCGAGTTCGACCGGGTCAACAAGAAGTTCGCCCGTGTCGAGCAGGTCAAGAAATTCCGGCTGATCGAGCAGCAGCTCACGGCCGAAGACGAGGAACTCACCCCGACGATGAAACTCAAGCGTAAGCTTGTCAACGACAAGTATCGCGATCTCATTGATGACATGTACCGTGACTAAGGAGACAAGCATGAGCAACAAACGACGCGGCATCCTGCAGGCCGGCGGCGCGCTGGGCGCTGCCATCGCGCTGGGCGTGCGGCCCGGACTGGCCCACGCCACCCAGGGGGTATCGGACAAGACCCTGACGATCGGCACGATCCAGGACCTGTCCGGTCCGCTGGTGTCGCTGGGCAAGCCGATCCAGAACGGCATGATCATGCGGGTCGAAGAGATCAACGAGGCCGGCGGGGTGGCCGGCCGCACGCTCGATCTGAAGATCGAGGACTCGGGCTACGATCCGAAAAAAGCGGTGCTGGCCGCCCAGAAGCTGCTCACCAGCGACAAGGTGTTCGCGGTGCTGGGGGCGCTGGGCAGCGTGGTGTCGTTGTCCACGATGCCGCTGCTGCTCAAGCGCGACGTCTTCAGCTTTCTGCCGGTCACGGCCCACCATGGCAATTTCGAACCGCTGCACAAGCTCAAGTGGTCGATGGCCACGCCCTACCAACGCAGTACCGAGCTGGGGCTGCTCGAGCTGCACAAGCGCCATAAATTCGAGAAGGTCGGCATTCTGTACCAGGATGACGAGTACGGTCTCGAGGTGTTGCGTGGCGCCGAGAGCGCGCTCGAGAAGTTGGGTCTCCAACTGGTCGAGAAGACCTCTTACAAGCGCGGGGCCACCGAGTTCGCGTCGCAGATGCAAAAGCTCAAGGCCGCCGATTGCGACCTGATCATCATGGGCACGATCGTGCGCGAGACCATTGCCGGCATGGCCACGGCGCGCAAGCTCGGCTACACGGGCTTGTTCTTTGGCAGCCAGGCCACCTACATGCCGGTCACGGCCAAGGCGGGGGGCAAGGCGGTCGAGGGACTTTACGCGGTGCACGAAACCCCGACGCCGTACCGCGACGATCCGGCCAACACCAAGTTGCTCAACGAGTGGTTGGACCGCTACAAGGCCCGCTTCAACGAGGATGCCGATCTTTGGAGCGTCACCGGCTACATCATCGTCGACATGTTCGTGAAGGCGGCCGAGAAAACCGGCAGGAAGCTCACCACCGACGCGTTCGCCAAGACCATGGAAACCATGACCTACCCGCGCAGCTACTTCGGCAACCCCGACTTCGCGTTCGAGCCGGGCAGCCACCTGGGTAACAACCAGGTCAAGCTGGCGCTGATCAGCAACGGCCGCTGGGTCAGCGACTCCGGTTTTCTGAAGTAGGGTAGGGTTGTAAGCCCCCACGGTCGCTTCGCTCCCTGCCTCCCTTAGGGGCTGCCGTGCCCTGCAACGGCTTCGGACGGCCGTGCGCTCGTTGCATGGCACGGCGAATCCTGCGTCCGGCCTGGGGTGGCCAGGGGCATTTTGGCTATGGCCCCATGGGGTAGACTCGTCGCACGAGGGTGCGCCTGGCCGATGCGTTTGGGCCACCCGGTTTCCGGAGCCGTTCATGTCCCGACTTGTCTCCGCGGTGCAGCCGCGGTCGTCCCAGTTCAAGGCCAACCAGGCGATCCACCTCGAGACGCTGGACGCGGTGCGCGCGGTGGCCGAGGCGGCGGCCCAGGGAGGGGGGGCGAAGGCGCGTGAGCGCCACCTGTCGCGCGGCAAGATGCTGCCGCGCGATCGTATTGCCAACCTGCTCGATCCGGGATCGGCCTTTCTCGAGATCGGGGCCACGGCGGCGCACGGCATGTACGACGGTGCCGCACCCGGCGCGGGACTGATCGCCGGCATCGGACAGGTTCACGGGCAGCAGGTGATGGTCGTGTGCAACGATGCCACGGTGGCCGGTGGCACCTACTTTCCGATGACGGTCAAAAAGCACCTGCGGGCGCAGGAGATCGCCCGGCAGAATCATCTGCCCTGTGTCTACCTGGTCGATTCGGGTGGCGCCAACCTGCCCAACCAGGACGAGGTCTTTCCCGATCGCGAGCACTTCGGCCGGATTTTCTACAACCAGGCCAACATGTCGGCAATGGGGATCGCGCAGGTCGCGGTCGTCATGGGCTCGTGCACGGCTGGGGGCCTACGTGCCGGCAATGTCCGATGTGTCGATCATCGTGCGCGATCAAGGCACGATCTTTCTGGCTGGTCCGCCGCTGGTCAAGGCGGCGATCGGCGAGGTCGTGACCGCCGAGGAACTGGGGGGCGGCGAGGTGCATACCCGGCTTTCCGGGGTTGCCGACTACCTGGCCGAGGACGACGCCCATGCGCTGGCGCTGGCCCGCCGGGCGATCGCCGGCCTGAACCGGGTCAAGCCTGCGCCGCTGAGTCTGCAGCCGATCGAGGCCCCCGCCTACGATCCCGATGAACTGCTGGGCGTGATGCCGGGTGATCTGCGTACGCCTTTCGATATCCGCGAGATCATCGCCCGGCTGGTCGACGGCTCACGTCTGGACGAGTTCAAGGCGCGCTTTGGCCCGACGCTGGTCTGCGGGTTCAGTCACCTGCACGGCATGCCGCTGGGCATCATCGCCAACAACGGGGTGCTGTACTCCGAGTCGGCGGTCAAGGGGGCGCACTTCGTCGAACTTTGCAGCCAGCGGCGCATTCCGTTGCTGTTCCTGCAGAACATCACCGGCTTCATGGTGGGCAGGAAGTACGAGAACCAGGGCATCGCCCGTCACGGCGCGAAGCTGGTCACCGCGGTGGCCACGACCAGCGTCCCCAAGCTGACCGTGATCGTCGGTGGCTCGTACGGCGCCGGCAACTACGGCATGGCCGGCCGGGCCTACTCGCCACGTTTTCTCTGGACCTGGCCCAACTCGCGGATCTCGGTGATGGGCGCCGAGCAGGCCGCCGGGGTCATGACCACGGTGCGCCGCGACGCGCTCGAGCGCCAGGGCAAGACCTATCCGGCCGACCAGGAGCAGGCGCTGCGCACGTCGCTGCTCTCCCAGTTCGAGCGCGAAGGGCATCCGCTGTACGCGTCGGCCCGGTTGTGGGACGACGGCATCATCGATCCGCGGCGCACCCGCGACGTGCTGGCGCTGTCGCTGGCCGCGGCGCTCAATGCGCCGATCGAGCCGACCCGGTTCGGCGTGTTCCGGATGTGATTGCCCAAGCGAGGTTTCCGATGTTCGAAAAGATCCTGATCGCCAACCGCGGCGAAATCGCCTGCCGGATCATCCGTTCCGCGCGCGCGCTGGGCATCGCCACCGTGGCCGTGTACTCCGAGGCCGACGCCGGAGCCCAGCACGTGCTGATGGCCGACGAGGCGGTGCTGATCGGTCCGCCTGCGGTAGCCCGGAGTTACCTGGATGCGCAGCGCATTCTCGACGCGGCCCGCCAGACCGGGGCGCAGGCGATTCACCCGGGCTACGGCTTTCTGTCCGAGAACCCGGCCTTCGTCGACGCGGTGCAGGCGGCCGGTCTGGTGTTCATCGGCCCATCGGCCGACTCGATCCGCGCGATGGGACTCAAGGACGAGGCCAAGCGCCGGATGCAGGCCGCGGGGGTGGCGGTGGTGCCGGGTTACCACGGTGCCGCCCAGGATGTCGACACGCTCGCGGCCGAGGCCGCGCGCATCGGCTTTCCGGTGCTGATCAAGGCGCGCGCGGGCGGTGGCGGCAAGGGCATGCGCCGGGTCGAGCGGGCCGAGGATTTCGCCGCGGCACTGGCCGGCGCGCAGCGCGAGGGACAGTCCAGCTTCGGTGATCCCGCGTGCCTGATCGAAAAGTACGTCACGTCGCCGCGGCACATCGAGATCCAGGTGTTCGGCGACCAGCAGGGCAACGTCGTCTACCTGTTCGAGCGTGACTGCTCGTTGCAGCGCCGGCACCAGAAGGTGATCGAGGAGGCGCCGGCACCGGGCATGACGCCGGCGATGCGCTCGGCGATGGGCGAGGCCGCGGTCCGGGCGGCCCGCGCGATCGACTATGTCGGCGCCGGCACGATCGAATTCATCGTCGATGGCTCGGACGGCCTGCGCGAGGACCGCTTCTACTTCATGGAGATGAACACGCGGCTGCAGGTCGAGCACCCGGTGACCGAGGCCATCACAGGCCAGGATCTGGTGGCCTGGCAGCTGCGGGTCGCGGCCGGTGAGCCGCTGCCGATGCAGCAACACGAACTGGCGATCGATGGCTGGGCGTTCGAGGCACGGCTGTATGCCGAGAATGTCGACAAGGGCTTTCTGCCGGCGACCGGGCAACTGACGCACCTGAGGTTTCCCGCTGCCGTGCGCATCGACAGCGGCGTCGTGCAGGGCGACCGCATCACCCCTTACTACGACCCGATGATCGCCAAGGTGATCGTGCACGGGCCGACCCGCGCGGCGGCGCTCAACCAACTGGCCTGGGCGCTCGGGCAGACCGAGGTGTCCGGCTCGGTGACCAACCTGGCCTTTCTCGAGCGACTGTGCCGGCACCCCGGATTTGCGCGTGGCGAGGTGGACACCGGCCTGATCGCCCGCGACCTGGGCTGGCTGACCGAGAAACCCGCGCTCGCGCCGATGGCGCTGCCCGTCGCCGCGCTGGCGGTGCATGGCTTGCTGGTCGCCGCCACGGACGATCCCCCGGCCGATCCCTGGCAGCAGGCCGATGGCTGGAGCCTCTGGGCGCCGCATCGCCAGCAGGTCCGTTTCGTGCACGAGGGCGAGCTCGTGCAGGCACAGGTGAGCACGTTGGCGGCCGGTCGCCACGAGGTGCGGATCGGCGACGGTCCCGGCGTGACGCTGCGCGTGCGGTTCCTTCCCGACGGTGGCTGGCGGGTCGATGACGGCCAGGGCCAGCAGACGGTCAGGGTGCTGATGACCCGCGAGACCGTCACGTTGTTCATCGGCGAGCGTGTGCTGGTGATCGGGCGCGTCGATCCGCTCGCGGTCTCGACCGACGAGGCGACCGCGACCGATCAGCTGGTATCGCCGATGCCCGGGCTCATCAAGATGGTGGCCGCCGGTGCCGGCGATGCCGTGAGCAAGGGACAGGTGCTGGTCGTGCTCGAGGCGATGAAGATGGAGCACTCGCTGACCGCGTCGCGGGATGGCGAGATCGCCGAGGTGATGGTGGGGGTCGGCACGCAGGTCGAGGAGGGGCACGTGGTCCTGGCGCTCAAGCCGCTGCCCGAGACGAAGTAGGCACCGGTTGCCGCGGCCATCAGCGGGCCGTCATCCTGATCGCGCCATCGAGACGGATCGTCTCGCCGTTGAGCATCGGGTTCTCGAGGATGTGCATCGCCAGCGCGGCGAACTCGTCGGCCTGCCCCAGCCGCGGCGGATGCGGCACCGACTGCCCCAGCGACTGGCGCACCGGCTCGGGCAGGCGGGCCAGCAGCGGGGTGTCGAACAGGCCGGGCGCAATGGTGTTGACGCGGATCGCCTTGCTGGCCAGGTCGCGGGCGGCGACGATGGTCATGCCGACGACGCCGGCCTTGGAGGCGGAGTAGGGCACCTGGCCGATCTGGCCCTCGTAGGCCGCGACCGAGGCGGTCATGATCACCACGCCGCGATCGCCGTCCAGCGGCGTGTTGCGGGCCATGCTGGCGGCGGCCAGGCGCAACACGTTGAACGAGCCGATCAGGTTGGTGTTGATCACCGCGGTATAGGCCTCGAGCGAGCCGGGCGAGCCGTCCTTCTCGACCAGGCGTACCGCGCCACCGCGCCCCGCACAGTGCACGGTGGCGCGCAGCGGGCCGAGTTTCTCGGCCGCGGCAATCACGGCCTTCATGTCGGCCTCGCTGGTGACATCGCCGGGCACGAAGCTGGCGTTCTGGCCGAGCCGGGCGGCCACCTCGGCGCCGGCCGATGTCGGCAGGTCGGTGATCACGACGCTGGCGCCGCGTGCGACCAGCGCCTGCGCGCAGGCCAGGCCCAGGCCCGAGGCGCCGCCGGTGACGAGGGTGGTTGTTCTGTCCAGGTTCATTGGGTGCTTCCTTGCCGGTTTGATTGAAAGGATCGGGCTCGACAGCTTGGCTCAGCGCGCATTGGCGAACACCGCGGGGCGCTTGGCCACCTCGGCACGGATCGCTTCGAGCTGGTTGTCCGCGCCCATCAATTGCTCTTGCTCGCGCGACTCGAGCAGCATCGCCGCGGCCTCGTCCAGCGAGGCCGCCGGGTTGAAGATCCGCTTGGCCGCCACGATCGCGCTCGGGCGGCGCGCGGCGATCTCGCGGGCCGTGGCCAGCGCGGCGGCATGCGGCTCGTCGCAGACGCGGGTCGCAAAGCCGTAGTCCAGCGCCTGCTGCGCGCCGAAGATCCGGCCGGTGTAGGTCAGCTCCCGGATGATGTCGTCACGGGCGAGGTGGCGCATCAACACGGTGCCGGCCATGTCGGGCACCAGCCCCCACTTGATCTCCATGATCGATAGTCGGGTGTCCGGCGCGAGATAGCGCATGTCGGCGCCCAGCATCACCTGGAAGCCGCCGCCAAAGGCCACCCCGTGCACCGCCGCGATGACCGGGACCGGCAACTCGCGCCAGGTCCAGGCGGCCTGTTGCGCGGTATTGGTGATGCCATGGGTGCGCGGCGTCAGCTTGCGACGGGGCGCCGGCGTGCTGCCGGAGGCCTCGGCGCCGCCCGCCCCGATGCGGCCAAGGTCTATCCCGGCGCAGAACGCGCGTCCCTCGCCGGACAACACCACGGCGCGCACCGACGGATCGGCCCGCAACTGCGCGCCGGCCTGCACCAGCGCCTCGAACATCGCCTGGTCCAGCGCGTTCAACTTGTCGGCGCGGACCAGGCGCACGTCGGCGACGCCGTTGTCAATGGTGATGCGCACTCTGTCGTTCATCGGGCGGGTTTCCTTGGATTGGAGTGGGACAGCAGACGATGTCGGCGGCTGAGCGGCGCGGTGACCGAGAACGACCTGCCCAGGCACGGCGTGGCGGCGATGGGGCCCAACGGTCACTGACCACGAAAGACCGCGGGGCGCTTGGCCAGGAACGCGGCCACGCCTTCCCGGTGGTCGGCCGTCTGCGAGGCCTGCTGCTGCAGGCGCGCCTCGACCTCGAGTTGCGCGGCCAGATCGTTCGTGGTTGCCGAGTCCAGCGCCTGCTTGATGCCGGCATAGGCGAGTGTGGGCATCGTGGCCATCTGGGTGGCCAGGCGGGTCGCCTCGGCCAGCAGGTCGTCGGCCGGATACACCCGCCAGACCAGGCCGAACTCGCACGCCTGCTCGGCCGGGATCTTCTCGGCCAGCATGGCCAGCGCGCGGGCCCGCATCGAGCCGGCATAGCGGTCCAGCAGCCAGGTACTGCCCGCGTCGGGGATCAGGCCGATCCGCGCAAACGCCTGCAGGAACGACGCCTGGTCGCTGGCCAGCACGATGTCGGCGGCCAGCGCGAGGCTCATGCCGGCCCCGGCGGCCACGCCGTTGACGGCACTGATGACCGGCTTGGGCATCTGGCGCAGGCCCATGATGATCGGGTGGTAGCGTTCGCGCAGCAACTCGTCGACGCGACGCGGCCTACCATCGTCGGGTCCGCGCGCGGCCAGGTCGGCCCCGGCGCAAAAGCCGCGCCCGGCGCCGGTGAGGATCAGGGCGCGGATCGCCGGGTCGGCGGCGGCCTGCTCGATGTGCTGGCGCAGCGGCGTCAGCATCGCCGGGGACAGCGCGTTGAGCACGTCGGGGCGGTTCAGCGTGATCGTGGCGACGCCGGATTGCACATCGTAGAGAACGGGTTCGGTCATGAAGGCCTCGGGGATTGAAGGAAATGCGGGAGTGTCAGGCGGCCGGATCGTCGAGCGCGGCCAGCAGCAGCAATTCATCGCCCGGCCGGACCTGGTCACCGGGCTGGCACTGGCAGGTCTGGACGCGGCCCGCCCACGGGGCATCGATCCGGTGCTCGATCTTCATGGCCTCGATCGTGATCAACGACTGTCCGGCCTCGACCTGCTCGCCCGGGGCGACATTGATCCGGGCGACCCGGCCATGCAGGTTGGCGCGCAACTGGCCGCTCGCCAGATCGCTGTCGCGGTTCGTCGGCCGATGGTCCAGCAACAGCGCGCCGGCTTCGAATGGCGTCGTCTGGAGCCAGGCCTGCGCGCCGTGCCGACTGTAGCGATAGGCCACAGGCACGTCGTCCAGCAGTGCCTGGTGCCCGCCCTGCCGGATCACGCGGTGGGCGTTGCCATCCAGCGTCACCTCGCATGACCAGTCGGCGACGACCTCGTGGGCACCGCGCTCGGGCGGGCGATCGATCGTGACCGCGGGCTCGACGATGCCATCGGGCCCCTGCAGCACCAGCCGGCCGGGCAGGGGCAGCGTCGCCGCCCAGCCACCCAGCGGACCGTGCCGCGCCGCCCGTTCACGAACGATGCACGCAGCGAGCAACGCGGTCCAGCCGGCGTCGGCGGCCGGTGCCGGCCAGCCGGGCTGGGCAAGCGCCAGCCAGCCGGTGGACAGCGTCGGGGTGGTGAATGCCGGGTCGCGCAGGCAGCGCGCCAGGAACGCCCGGTTGGTGACCAGCCCGTGCACCTCGGTGCGCGCCAGCGCGTCGGCCAGTCGCTCGATTGCCAGCGCGCGGTCGGGCGCGTGCGCGATCAGCTTGGCCAGCATCGAATCATAGTGCGGCGATACGGTGAACCAGGTGCCGGCACCGGTGGTGCCGGGCTGTGTGGGGAACGCGTGATCGATCCGCAGGCCGGGCCCCGCGGGCAGATGCCAGTGCCAGGCATCTCCAGCCTGCGGCGCGAAGCCTTGGTCGGCATCCTCGGCGCACAGCCTGGCCTCGATCGCATGGCCGTGCCAGCGGATGTCCGCCTGCTGCAGCGTCAACGGCTCGCCGGCGGCAATGCGCAACTGCCATTGCACGAGGTCGATGCCGGTGACCGCCTCGGTGACCGGGTGCTCGACCTGCAGCCGGGTGTTCATTTCGAGAAACGAGAAGCGATTGTCGGGGTGCAGCAGGAATTCGACGGTGCCGGCGCCGACGTAGCCAACCGCGCCGGCCAGCCGCACCGCGGCATCGCCCATCGCCGCGCGCAGCGCATCGTCGACCCCGGGGGCCGGCGCTTCCTCGAGGATCTTCTGGTGGCGGCGCTGGGTCGAGCAGTCGCGCTCGCCCAGATGGATGATGTGTCCGTGCCGGTCGGCCAGCACCTGGACCTCGACATGGCGGGCATGCTCGACCCACGGCTCGATCAGCAACTCGTCCGATCCGAACCCGGCCAGGGCCTCGACGCGCGCACCGGCCAGGGCCTGCTCCAGGTCCTGGGCCCTGGCGACGCGTCGCATGCCGCGCCCGCCCCCCCCGGCTGCGGCTTTGACCATCAGCGGGTAGCCCAGGCGCGCCGCCGCCTCGTTTAGCGATTCGCCGGAAACGGCCGCGGGCAGGCAGGGCACCTGCGCCTGCTGCGCCACCGACTTGGCCCGGGTCTTGTTGCCAAGCGCCCGCATCGCGTCCGCGCCCGGGCCGACGAACACGAGGCCGGCAGCCTCGCACGCGGCCGAGAAGTCCGGATTCTCGGACAGGAAACCGTAGCCGGGGTGGATGGCCTGGGCCTGCGCGCGCAGCGCGGCGGCGACCAGCGCCGCACCGTCCAGATAGCCTTGCGACGCATCGTGCCCGACCGGCAGCGCCAGGTCGGCCATCGCGACGTGCCGGGCCAGCCGGTCGACCGGCGAAAAGACCGCGACGGTCTCGATGCCCAGCGCCCGCGCGGCCTCGATGATCCGGCAGGCGATCTCGCCGCGGTTGGCCACCAGCAGCCGGCGGATCGGGCGTATCGCCGTGGCGGGACTGTCAGTGTTCACGCGGAAAGATTCCCATGGTCTTGGCGATGATGCCCATCATGATCTCGTCGGCGCCGCCACCGATGGACGAGAGCCGCGAGTCGCGCCAGAAGCGGTTGACGTGGGTTTCCTCGATGTAGCCCATGCCGCCCCAGAACTGCACACACCAGTCGGCGATCTCGCGCGACACCCTGGCCGCCTTGAGCTTGCACATCGAGGCCAGCTGGGTGACATCCTCGCCGGCCACGTACAGGCTGGTGGCGCGATAGACCATCGCCCGCACCGCTTCCAACTCGGTCTTGAGTTCGGCCAGCTTGTAGTGGATGAACTGGTTGTGGAGCAGCGGCTTGCCGAAGGCCTCTCGCTCGCGCAGATAGTCGATGGTGTCGTTGATGATGCGTTCGCCGGCGGTCCAGCGTGCCGCCGCCCACAGGCGTTCCTCCTGGAACTGCATCATCTGGTAGGTGAAGCCCATGCCTTCCTCGCCGATCCGGTATCGCTGCGGGACCCGCACGTCATCGAAGAACAACTGCGCGGTATCCGACGAGTTCATGCCCGCCTTCTTGAGCTTGCGGGCGACCTGCACGCCGGGCGCATCCATCGGCACGCAGATCAGGCTCTTGTTGCGGTGCGCCTTGCCCTCGGACGTGTTGGCCAGCAGGCAGATCCAGTCGGCCTGGGTGCCGTTGGTGGTCCACATCTTGCCCCCGCGGATCACGTAGTCGTCGCCGTCCTTGCGGGCCGTGGTGCGGATCGACGAGACATCCGAGCCGGCACCGACCTCGCTGACCCCCAGGCAGGCGACGAATTCGCCGCTGATCGACGGGGCCAGGAACTGCTCGCACAGTTCCGGCGAGCCGAAGCGGGCCAGCGCCGGTGTCGCCATGTCGGTCTGTACGCCGATCGCCATCGGCACGCCGCCGCAGTGAATGCTGCCCAGCGCCTCGGCCATCGCCACCGAGAAGGAGTAGTCGAGCCCCTGGCCGCCGTAGGCGGTCGGTTTGGTCACGCCCAGCAGGCCCAGCCTGCCCAGGCCGCGAAAGACCTCGTGCGCCGGGAAGGTCTCGGCCTTTTCCCATTCATCGACATGCGGATTGATCTCGGTGTCGATGAAGCGGCACAGCGTGTCCTGTAGTTGCCGGTGATCGTCGTTGAACAGGTCGGTCGCCATCGGTTGTCCTCTTAGCGTGTGGCCAGCGCTTGCCAGCTATCGGCCCCGGGCGCAGGAATCAGCGGGTGGATAACCTGCGCGGGGAATCAGGGGCGGGCGACCCCGAACTGCATCGGCTGCACCGACCGTTCGCTGGCTTCCCGGCAGGTTTGCAGCACGAAGGCGAGCAGCCGCCGCGTGTCGCGCGGATCGATGACGCCATCGTCGAGCATCAGCGCGCTGGTGTGCAGGGCGCCCGACTGGCGCTCGAAATTGTCGACGATGCGCGCCGACAGCGCATCGAGCGCCGCCTCGTCGACGGCCTCGCCCTTGCGCTGGGCACCGGCCTGGGCCACGATGCGCATTGTCAGCGCCGCCTGTGCACCGCCCATCACCGCGGTCCGGGCATTGGGCCACGAGAAGACGAAGCGCCCGCCGAACGCGCGTCCGCACATGCCGTAGTTGCCCGCGCCATAGGACGAACCACAATGGATCGTGATCGAGGGCACGGTGGCATTGGCCACCGCCTGGATCATCTTGGAGCCGTGCTTGATCATGCCCGCCTGCTCCGGGTGCTTGCCGACGATGTAGCCGGTCGTGTTCTGCAGGTACAGCAGCGGCGTGTCCGTCTGGCAGCACGACTGGATGAAGTGCGTCGCCTTGTTGGCGCCGGCCGGATCGATCGGGCCGTTGTTGGTGATGATGCCCACCGGCTGGCCATGGATGGCGGCCAGGCCGCAGACCGTCTGCGGGCCGAAGCCGGCGGCCGATTCCAGGAACGCCGAATCGTCGACGAGCCGCGCGATGACCTCGCGCATGTCGACCGACTCGCGCGGATCATCGGGCATGATGCCGGCCAGCTCATCGGGCGACCAACGTGGCGGCGGCGCCTCGGGCAGCATGGCCATCCGATGGCGCGGCGACCAGTTCAGCCGCTCGAGCAGTTCGCGGGCCAGCGCGATCGCGTGCGCATCGTCATCGGCAAGGTACTCGCCAAGGCCGGAGGTCTCGCAATGCATCTGCGCACCGCCCAGTTCCTCGTCGGTCGCGATCTCGCCGGTGGCAGCGCGGAGCAGCGGCGGACCGGCCAGAAAGGCCTTGGCCCGCCCCCGCACCATGATCACGTGATCGGACAGCCCGGGCATGTAGGCGCCGCCCGCGGTCGACGAGCCGTGTACGACCGCCACCACCGGCAGGCCCGCCGCGGACAGGCGCGCCAGGTTGTAGAAGATCCGGCCGCCATGGATGAATCCCTCGACCCGGTACTTGAGCAGGTTGGCACCGGCCGATTCGATCAGTTGCACGAACGGCAGGCGGTTCTCGAGCGCGATGTCCTGGGCACGCAGGATTTTTTCGCGGCCCATCGGCTGGATTGCGCCAGCGTCTATGCCCGAATCGCTGACGCTGACCACGCAGCGCAACCCGCTGATGAAGCCGATGCCGGTGATCACGCCGCCGCCTGCGGGCAGGCCGCGCTGACCGCCCTCGGCCGGCGTGTAGCCGGCCAGCGCCGACAACTCGAGCCACGGTGCGCCGGCATCGAGCAGCCGTGCGAGCCGTTCGCGCGGCAGCAACTGGCCGCGCTTGGCAAAGCGCGGCGCCGCGCGGGCCGATTGTTCGGCCGCCTGTGCGACGATGGCCTCGATCCGCGAGAGTTCGGCGAGTGTGGCCCGCTGCCGTTGGGCGAAGTCGTCCGACGTCGGGCGAAGGCGGGTGGTCAGCGTGGGCATCGGCGGTCGCGGGCAGACGCCCGTGGCGGTCTCTTTATTGAACTGCATTCAATAGTCGCACGGCGGGCGCGCCGGTGCAAGCGAGGTGGACCCTGGCGGGGCTCCGTTGCCAGGCCCGTGATCGATCAATCGGGTATTCTGTTCCTCCAGAGACAGGTATTGAACGGTATTCATGAAAACCCTGGTGACCAAACCGGCGCCCGTCGACGTCCCGGCCGGCGCGATCGGCCCCGGGCCGCGCAAGGGCGCCCGCCCGGTGCGGCGCAAGGCCACCCGGCGCGCCGAGATCCTGCGCGCGGCCGAGGTCGTGTTCACCGGGCACGGCTTTGAGGCAGCCTCGGTCAGCGAGATCGCCGCGCTGGCCGATTGCGTCGAGGGCACGATCTATACCTACTTTCGCAGCAAGCGTGATCTGCTCGACGCGGTGCTCGCCGATTTCTACGATCGCCTGATCACCGACATCGAACCGGGCGCCGCGGCGATCGAGAACACCGCCGATCGCCTGCGCTTCCTGGTCGCTCGCCACCTGCAGATCCCGGTGGACAGCGTCGGCATGGCCCGGCTCATCCGTCGCCAGACCTGGGCCGGCGAGGGCTACCAGGGATCGGCGCTGCACCGCCTCAACCGGCGCTACACGAAGCTGATGGTCGAGGCGCTCGAGGCCGGCAAGCGGCGCGGCGAGTTGCGCGCCGATCTCGACGTGCTGGTCGCCCGCGACATGATCTTTGGCGGGCTGGAGCACTGGGTCTGGAATGCCGTGCATTCGGGTCGTCGCTTCGATCCGCCGCGTGATGCGGCCCGGTTGGTGGACGGATGGCTGGGCGGCTGGGCGAACCCGGTGCCGTCACCCCTGAGCGCGCTCGAGCAACGGGTGACGCGCCTGGAGGGTGCGCTGCGGGCGGCCCGTTCATCTCCTCTATCCAAGGCAGGGCAATGACGAATTCATCGATCCGCATCGGCGCCGCTTCCGGCTTCTGGGGTGACACCGCCAGTGCGGCGCCGCAGTTGCTGGCCGGCGGGCCGCTCGACTTTCTGGTGTTCGACTACCTGGCCGAAGTGACGATGTCCATCCTCGCGACCCAGCGGCGCCGCGACCCGGCGATGGGTTACGCGACCGATTTCGTGCAGGTGACCCTGCGCGCGTTGCTGCCCGAGTTGTTGCAGCGACGGGTGCGGGTGGTGGCCAACGCGGGCGGCGTGAACCCGCTGGCCTGCCGCGACGCGGTGATGGCGCTGGCTGCGGAACTGGGCGTGTCCGTCAAGGTCGGCGTGGTGCTGGGCGATGATCTCACCGGGCAGGCGGACACGCTGGCCAACGCGGGGTATCGCGAGATGTTCACCGGCGAGGCATTTCCCGACAAGGTCGTGAGTATCAATGCCTACCTGGGCGCGCGCCCGATCGCGTGCGCGCTCGACGCCGGCTGCGACATCGTGATCACCGGCCGGTGCGTCGATTCGGCGGTCACGCTCGGTTGCCTGATGCACGCTTTCGGATGGAACGACGAGGCGCTCGATCTGCTGGCCCAGGGCAGCCTGGCCGGTCACCTGATCGAGTGCGGCGCCCAGGCCTGCGGTGGTTTGTTTACCGACTGGGAAGAGGTGCCCGGCTGGGACCACATCGGCTTTCCGGTGATCGAGGCGTTTGCCGATGGCCGCTTCCAGCTGTCCAAGCCGCCCGGCACCGGCGGCCTGGTGCGCGCTGACGCGCTGGCCGAACAGATGTTGTACGAGATCGCCGATCCGCGCGCCTACCTGTTGCCCGATGTCTGTTGCGACTTCACGCAGGTGCGCTTCGAGCAGCTCGGGCCCGGGTGTGTCGAAGTGACCGGCGCCAGGGGCCGCCCACCCACCGATGATTGCAAGGTCAGCGTCACCTGGATGGACGGGTTTCGCAATGCCGCGTTCCTCACGCTGGTGGGGCCGCACGCCGTGCTCAAGGCCGAGCGAACCGGCGAGGCCTTGTTCGCCCGGATGGCGCGGATGCTCGAGCAGGCCGGGTTGCCACCGTTCACCGAGCGCCGGATCGAGGTGCTGGGCTCCGGCGCGATGTTCGGCCCGCCCGATCGGGCGCTGGTGGCCGCCCAACGCGAACAGGCGATGGAGGTGGTGCTCAAGATGGCGGTGCGGGGCACCGAGCGCAAGAGCCTCGAGCTGTTCGCGCGCGAGTACGCGGCGGCAGGCACGTCGATGGCGCCGGGCACGACCGGCCTGGTCGGCGGACGGCCGACACCGACCCCGGTCGTGCGACTGTTCTCGATGCTCTTGCCCAAGCAGGCGCTGACGGTCAGCGTCGATCTGGACGGAGAATCGATCGCGGTGCCGTTTCACCTGCACGGCGGCTTCGATCCGGCCGACCTGCCGGCCGCGATCCAGCACGGTCCGGCGGCTGCTGCGGCGGCGCGCACAGGCGAGGGCCAGGCCCTGGTCACGGTGCCGCTGCTGCGCCTGGCGCACGGGCGCTCGGGAGACAAGGGCGACGTGGCCAACGTGGGCATCATCGCGCGCTCGCCGGCACTCACGGGCTGGCTGGCGCACGTGCTGACGGCCGACCGGGTCGCGCAGGCGTTCGTGCATCGCCAGCCGCGACGGGTCGAGCGCTTCGATCTGCCCGGCTGCCAGGCGATGAATTTCGTGCTGCACGGGGTGCTGGGCGGTGGGGGCATGGCGTCGCTGCACACCGACAACCTGGCCAAGTGCTACGCGCAGGTGTTGCTCAGCCAGCCGATAGCCGTGCCGGAATCGCTGCTGGCATCCTTATAATGGGCGTTGGCCTGCGCGCGATGCACCGCGGCGCGACAGTGATCCACTCATCGGGGCGGGCTGGGCTGCAGCCTGCGCAACAGCCATGGAGATGACCGCGGGACGAGTTGACGGTCAGCCGGTGCCGGCGCGTTCGCGGCCGCTCGCGCGCCTGGCCGCCGATGATCGTGACGTGCCGCTGTTCGTCGACCTGGACGGCACCCTGATCCGCTCCAACCTGCTCTGGGAGAGTTTTGCCGCGGCCCTGCGGGCCAACCCGTTGCGCGCGGTGCAGGCGTTGCTGTCGCTGCTGTGGGGCAGGGCGGCGCTCAAGCGGGCGCTGGCCCTGGTCGGTCCCGTCGATCCGGCGGCGCTGCCGTACCGGCGCCGCTTCGTGCACTGGCTGAAAGGGCAGCACCAGCAAGGGCGCCGCCTGGTGCTGGCCACCGCGGCCGACCAGCCGCTGGCCGAATCGGTGGCGATGCACCTGGGTTTGTTCGAAGCGGTGCTCGCCAGCGACGGCACCCACAACAACAAGGGCCGCAGCAAGCTCGATGGCATCCTGGCCTATGCCGGCGGGCGACCGTTCGATTACTGTGGCGACAGCCTTGGCGACCTGCCGATCTTCGAGCGCGCCCGTCGCGCGATCCTCGTGGGTGCCGGCCACGCTGTGCTCAAGGCTAGCGAAGCGCTGCCGCAGATCGAACTGCGCTTTGCCAGCCGGCGCCTGCGCTACGGCCTGTACAACTGGCTCGCGGCGATCCGCCCGTTCCACTGGCTCAAGAACCTGCTCGTGCTGGTGCCTATCTTTACCGCCTTCCTGGTCACCGACCAGGCGGCACTGGTCAAGACCCTGCTGGCCGTGATCGCGATGTGCCTGGCCGCGTCCGCCGGCTACCTGGTCAATGACCTGCTCGACATGCAGGTCGACCGTCGTCACCCGCGCAAGCGCCGCCGCCCGTTCGCTGCCGGGCGGCTCACCGCGGCCGAAGGCTTCGGCGGTGCGGCGCTGTTGCTCGTGCTGGCGCTGGCGCTGTGCCTGATGATCAACGTCGCGGTGTTCGGCTGGGTGGTCCTGTACCTGCTGGGCACGTTCGCCTACTCGGTCTTTTTCAAGCGCGAGCCGATTGCCGACGTGTTCGTGCTCGCCGGCCTGCACACGATCCGCATCATCGTCGGCGCCGAGGCGGTGGACGCACCGGTGTCTTTCTGGTTGCTGGCGTTCTCGGTGTTTTTCTTTTTCGGCCTGGCCATCATGAAGCGTTGCGGCGAACTCGTGCTCAAGCGCGAGCGCGACGAAGAGACCGGGTCGGGGCGCAGCTACAGCGTCGCCGACCTCGCCGTCATGCAGCCGCTGGGCATCGCGTCGGGCATTGCCGCGGTGCTGGTGCTGGCGCTGTACGTGCAGAGCCCCTACGTGGCCGATCGCTACCCGATGCCCGAGTTGCTCTGGCTCGCGCTGGTGGCCCTGCTGGTCTGGTTGTCGCGCGCCTGGCTCGACACCGGGCGGGGCCTGATGCACGATGACCCGCTGATCTACGCGATGCGTAATCCCGCCGGACGCCTGCTGCTGCTGGCGGTCGCGGCCTCGTTCGGCCTGGCCTCGCTGTGGGGCCTGACGGTGGCCATCTGATGCGCACTGCGTCCTATCGCGACCTGGCGCCGGCCACGCGGCTCGGTGACCACCTGTTGGCCGTCCTAGGGCTGGCGAGCGCGCTGGTTGTGGCCCTGGGCATCGTGCTGCGCGCCGCGCCGTTTCTCGCCGACGGGTCGATTCCCGGCATGACGCTGTCCGGCTTGCCGCAGGACGGCCTGCCCTGGTGGCCGATAGCCGGGGGGTTGGGCGGATCGGCGCTGCTGTTCGGCGCGATCGTCTGGCTGGCGCACCGGGCAGGCCGCGCGGCCATCGTGCTCGCGCTGCTCGCCGTCTGCTGGCTGACCGTCGTGCCCGATCCGCCGTTCAGTACCGCGCCGACGGGGATGCCTGCGACTCGATGACCCCCGGCCGGCCGCCGCCGTGGGGCCGGGCGCCCGGCAAGCTGGGCGCCGGCGGCGCGACACCGCCTCCGGTGACCCGGGCCGGGGGCACGGCAGGGGCGTCCGGGAGGGCCGGGATCGGGTCAGAGTGCGCGGGGCGGGCGTCGCTCGTTGTTGCGCCAGGCGCGCAGCCAGCGGTCGGCGGCGGCCTTCTGGGGGTCGCTCAGGCGCGCACCGATCCGCGTCAGCGCCGCGTCGACATTCCAGGGCCCGGTGGCGGCGTCCGCCCCGTCGGCGGCCAGCAGCAACCACTGGTAGGCCAGCGGATCGCTGGCGGCCACGCCGTCACCTTGCTCGAGCAGGCCCGCGAAGGCGAACTGGGCCCAGGCCACCCCCTGCAGCGCGGCGCGCTCGTACCAGCGTGCGGCCAGTGCCGTGTTGCGGGCGATGCCGTATCCGTGCTCGAGCATCGCCGCCAGGCGTAACTGCGCGTCCGGGTGGCCGCGCCGCGCCGCGCGCTCATACCACTGCGCGGCCATTGCCTGGTCCTGCGCGAGCGCGCGCCCGTCGTAATACAGCCGGCCCAGCCGATAGCTGGCCTCGACACCGCCCTGGGCCGCCGCCATCCGGTACCAGCGAGCCGCTCGCGCGCCATCGGGCGCGACGCCCAGGCCTTGTTCATGGAGTTGTCCCAGGCGCCACCGTGCCTGCACGTCGCCGTCTTCGGCGGCTGCCTCCAGCCAGCGGCGGGCGGCCGCATAGTCGGGCGTCGGATCGCGCGACTCGAGCAACAGACTGCCCAGGTCGGACTGCGCGCCGGCATGACCCTGGAGGGCCGCCCGTTCGAGCCATTGGCGGGCGCGCGCCGGATCGCGCGCGGTGCGCGTGCCATCGCGCAGCAGTCTGCCGAGCAACCATTGTGCATTGCTGTCGCCGCGTTGCGCGGCTTTGTCGAAAAGGCGCAGCGCGGCCGGGTACTGGCCGTTTCGCCAGGCGCGCGCGCCCTCGTGCATCGGGTCGGCCGCCTGCGCGATGATCGGCAGGCACACGACGGCCAGCACGGTCAGCATGCGGTGCAGTGCGCGCTTGCAGAGGTCGCGGCGCAGGTCGGCCATCGGTGTCACTCCCTGATCGTGTCAGATATCCGCGCAGCCTGTCGGGATTGGGCGCAGGGCACGACCCTATACTGGCACGCTGGACACAGGGAGCGGGAGTGGGCATGTTGCACGGATCACGCAATCGACGACATTGGCTGGCACTGATGGCCGGCGGGACGATGCTGGCCACGCCGGGCCTGTCGCTGCTGGCCCAGGCGACGCTCGAGGTGCTCGATCCGCGCCAGGCTGCGGCACGGTTGGCGCGTCGTGGTCACGTGTTGCTGATGCGCCATGCGCAAACCGTCGCGGGCACCGGCGACCCGCCGGGGTTCCGTCTCGACGACTGCGCGACCCAGCGCAACCTGTCCGACCAGGGTCGCGCGCAGGCCCGGGCGATCGGCGAGGCCTTGCGTGCGGCCGCAATCGTCCCGGTCAAGGTGCAGAGCAGTGCCTGGTGCCGTTGCCGGGAAACCGCCGAACTGGCGTTTGGCGACTACACGGTGCTGCCGGCATTGAATTCGTTCTTCGAGGATCGCAGCAGCGCGCCGGCGCAACTCGAGGCGCTGCGCGAGGCGGGCAGGCGCGTGCCGGTTCAGGACACGATTGTCTGGGTCACCCACCAGGTGGTGATCAGCGCGCTGGCCGGCCGCTTCACCTCGCAGGGCGAGATCCTCGCGGTGCCGGCCGGTGACGCCGACTGGACGCCGGCCTTTTCCATCCGGGCCTGATCGAACGGCGCGACAAACGTTTCACCACGGAATCGGCCGGCCGTCCCAGGCCAGGAAACCACCGTTGTCTTCGGGGGTCAGCCGGTCGATCACGGTCAGCAGGTGATGGGCGCAGGCATCGGGCGTGAGCGTGTCCCGGGTGCCGGCGAACGGCCGGCTCAGCGCGGTGTCGACGGTGCCCGGATGCAGCGCGATGGTCAGCGAGTGCGGCAGGCGGCGCAGGTTTTCGATCGCCGCGGTCCGCACGACCTGGTTCAGTGCGGCCTTCGAGGCCCGGTACGAGATCCAACCGCCCAGCCGGTTGTCGCCTATCGAGCCGACGCGTGCCGACAGCAGGACAAAGACCGCACGGTGGTCGCGGCGCAGCAGCGGCGAGAAATGTTTGAGCAGCAGCGCCGGACCGATCGTGTTGATCTCGAACATCTCGCGCATCGCGAGCGGATCGATGGCGCGCAGGCTTTTCTCGGGCCCGCGCTCATCGACCTGCAGCACGCCGGTGGCATTGAGGATCAGGTCGAATCGGCCGTCAGGGTCGTCGGCCAGGCGCATCGCCGCACCGGCCACCGACGATTCATCGCGCAGATCGAACGCCTGGTTCCCTCGACGAGCCAGGCGTTCGACATGCCGGCAGCCGGGATCGGCCGCGAGCCGTTCGGCCAGCGCGTGGCCGATGCCGCCGCTGGCGCCGATCACCAGCGCCCGGAATGGTGCGTGCAGCGACCGCATCATCGGTAGCCGATCAGGCGGCCCAGAAAAAGCACTGCCAGCCAGAGCGACGCCGACAATGCCGCCGCCACCCTGACACGCCTGCTGGGGGTGCCTCCGGCAAGCGTCTGTCGCCAACCGGCGCTGCGGTGCAGGACGACGATGTTCACGAGCGCCGCCGCCAGCAAGCAAAGCTTGGCCTGGAACAGGCCGTTGGCGACATAGTCGCCCGGGCGGGCGATGAACATCAGCAGGCCTGCGGGCACGGCGATCCCGAAGCCGGCGCGGGCGAATGGCAGCAGGTGCCTGGCCAGCGGCTCGAGGGCATCGCCGGCGCGGTGGCGCAACAGCCGCCAGTCCAGCACCAGGATCGGGCCGATCAGCAGCGCCATGCCGAGCAGGTGCAGGCCGTTGACCAACGGATAGAGCCAGAGCGCACCGCGCATCGCGCGTGAGGGCGCTGTCTGCCCGAGCCACTGCCAGGCGCCCGGATCAAGCCATGCCCACGGCCAGTCGGTCACCGGGGGTCTCCAGGCGCGGCCGATGCCGATGGGGTCAGGGCAGTCGCTCGGGGTACAGGTCGTAGGCCTTGCCCTCGATCAGGATGCGCTCGGCCTTCAACCGGTATTCGCGGGCATCGGCCGAGCGTTTGCCGACCAGCGTCATCTCGGCTCCAGGGACGAACATCGCGTCGGTCAGGCCGGCCCGTTCATTGCGCCACGGCTGGCCGACCTCGACCGTCCACATCGTGCCGTCGGCATCGACCTGCAGCACGCCGTGTGGATTACCCAGCGTGGCCGAACGGACCACGCCGGTCAGTTCGAACTGACCATCGGCGGTCCAGCGCCAGCCATGGTGGGCCTGGGCCAGCGAGGCCAGGCCCAGGCCCAAGACAAGAGCGGCCACCAGGCGGCCAAGAGCGGGAAATGCGGTCATCGTGAACCTCCGGCAGGAATCGGCAACAAGTTACGGCAATCAGGGGAAAGCGAAAGCGAAGCCCGTTATTGTCGGTGATTGCCGGGGCCGCGATCCGAATCACCCTGTCGGGCCCGCTGCTGTCAGGGTTCTGACAGGGTCGTGCCGTCGATAGGCCGGCCTTGTCGGAATACCGACCATCGGATCGTTGCCGCGCGGGAAATAACCGTACGGAGATGTTTGGTAAATACCCGCTGATTGCTTACGGGAAAACTGTTGATGCTAAAGTGTGACCAGTGAGTCAATTTCTGACTTCACAGTACAGGAGATTAAAAATGCGTCACACAGTCAAAGTACTCGCCGCTTCCGTCGCGATTTTTGCCAGCCAGGTCGCATTCGCTGCGCAAGACATCGTCGATACAGCGGTCAAGGCCGGACAGTTCAACACCCTGGTCAAGGCCGTCCAGGCCGCCGGCCTGGTCGACACCCTGAAGTCGCCGGGGCCGTTCACCGTGTTCGCACCGACCGACGAGGCATTCGCCAAGTTGCCGGCCGGCACGGTCGAGGCGCTGCTCAAGGATCCGGCCAAGCTGAAGTCCATCCTGACCTATCACGTCGTGCCGGGCCAGGTGATGGCCAAGGACGTGACGAGCGGCGAGGCCAAGACGGTCCAGGGCCAGATGGTCAACCTGATGGCCAAGGACGGCAAGGTGATGATCAATGATGCGAACGTGGTCGGTGCGGATGTTGCGGCCAGCAACGGCGTGATCCACGTGATCGACACGGTGATCCTGCCCAAGTAACGAGACCACACCAGGCCACGCCCCCCAACGGGCGTTGCCGGGTGACACGCCGGTGCCAGGCCGGCTATCTCGGGCCCCGCAGGCCATCCTGCGGGGCCCGTCGGTTTTTTGCAGGCACGGGCGGCGGGCGAACCGGGAAGTGGCGCCACCGGCAGGAATCGAACCTGCGACCCTCCACTTAGGAGGCGGATGCTCTATCCACTGAGCTACGGTGGCCAGCCGCCGATTCTACCGGAGCCGCCTGTCAGACCGGCCGACATCGACACCGCGGATGGCGAACGTGCGGGATTCGGTTTGTCCCGACCCGGTGTGCAAGCCACAATGCGGACTTCCTGCGCCGTGCCGCGCGCTGGCTCCAGAGTCCCCGACCCATGTTTGAACAGGAAGTCCGCTTTCAGGTTCCCGATGCCGTCCGCGCCAGCGTCCGGGCCGAGATCGAGCGGATCGGGGCGGTCGGGGCGGGCACGCGGCTGCTGGCCCGTTACTACGACACCGAAGATGCGTTGCTGGGGCGCCGGGGGGCTGCATTGCGCCTGCGGCTGGAGGCCGGCGAGTGGGTGCAGACCTTCAAGGCGGTCGGCGACGATCCCTTGACCCGTATCGAGTACAACACGCCCGCCGCCGACGCAGAGCTGGACCTGGCCGCGCTGGCCGGCCGACCCGGCACCGGCGCGCTGGGCGATGTCGACGGACTGGCCGCGCTGCGCGAATCGCTTGGCGTGTTGTTCGAAACCGAATTCGTGCGCCTGCGGACCGTGCTGCGCCTGTCCGCCGACGGCGAGGTTGGCTCGGTCGAGCTGGCCCTGGACGAGGGGCAGATCCGCGCCGGCGGGCAGGTCGTGCCGATCAGCGAGCTCGAGTTCGAGTTGCTGGGCGGTGATGTCGCGTCGCTGTTGCAGGCGGCCATTCCCTGGGTCGAGCGCTTCGGCCTCGTCCTGCTGCCGGTCAGCAAGTCCGAGCGTGCGCACCGGCTGCGCAACGGGGATCCGCCCTACCCGGTGACCACCGCGCGGACACCCGACATTGCAACCGACACGCTGCTGGTCGCGGGCTGGGCCCGGGTGTTCGACGACTGCTTCGAACAGATCAGCCGCAATGCACTGGCATTGGCCGCAGGGCAGGGCGATCCGCAGGGCGGACACGTGCACCAGTTGCGGGTCGGCATCCGCCGCTTGCGCAGCCTGGAAAAGCTGGTGGCCGGTCTGCTGCCCGCGCCGGACCCGTCGCTGAGCGAGGCACTGCGCTCGCTCTTTCGCGAACTGGGCCATCTGCGCGACGGGGACGTGCTCGGTGGCGAATTGCTGCCGCGCATCGAGGCGGCCTGGGGAGGGCCCCTGTCCCTCGGGTCGGCGGTCGCGGGGGGTGAGGCGGCGGCCGGCCTCTGCGCCGGCACGGCCACGCAGCGCTTGCTGCTGGCCCTGCTGGCGCGCCGGATCGATAGCGGGCGCCACCGTGTCGAGGTCACGCTGGCGGGCCATGCCCGTCGGCGCATCAATCGCTGGCTGCGTCGCAGCCGGCGCCAGGCGGCGGGCTTTGCCACGCTGTCGATCGGGCAGAGGCACGGTCTGCGCAAGCGTATCAAGCGGATCCGTTACGGCATTTCGTTCATCGAATCCCTGCTGACCGGCAAGCGCGAGCGGCGTCTGCTGCGCTCGCTCAAGCGGGTGCAGCAGCGGCTGGGCGACTGGGGCGATCTGCAAACGGCACTGGCCCGGGTGGCACCGCTGGCCCCCGACGATGCCGGTGCCGCGTTCGCGCAGGGCTGGCTGGCCGCCAGCCTGCAGGCAATGGAAAAGCTGCTGCGCGCCGAGATGCGCCGCTTTGCGGGGTTGCGCCATGGCCTCTGAGTCGGCGCCATCGTGCGACCTGTTGATCGTCTGGCACTCGGTCACCGGATCGAGCCGCCAGTTGGCCGAGGCGGCGTTTCAGGGTGCCGGCGACAACGCGGCCCGTTGCCTGTTCTGCACCGACGCGGGGCCGCAGGACGTGCTGGCGGCGAAGGTGCTGCTCTTTGTCTGCCCCGAGAACCTGGGCAGCATGAGCGGCCTGATGAAGGATTTTTTCGATCGCTGCTATTACCCGGTGCTGGAGCGGGTTGCGGGCCGCAGCTATGCCACCGTCATCAGCGCGGGTTCGGACGGGCAGGGCGCGGCCCGCCAGATCGATCGCATCGTCACCGGCTGGCGCCTGCGCCAGGCGGCGCCGACACTGATCGTGTGCACCCATGCCCAGACCCCCGAGGCGATCCTCGCGCCCAAGCAGTTGTCCGAAGCGCAACTCGCACCGGCTCGCGAACTGGGCGAGGCCCTGGCCGGCGGGGCCGCGATGGGGGTGTTCTGACGATCAACCGCCCGAGGGGCAGGTTTCGGGTATCAAGAGGCCGCTAGCGGCGTCGCCGCCAATCCTGGACTGCGTAGCCGATGCCGTCAGCGCTGGTGTACGGCGTCTGCGTGACCAGTTGCCACTGGTCCGGGTCGGGCGCCTCGAAGTGCACGTCGCCGTCGGGTTCGAGATCGACCTGCGTGACCAGCATCTGGTCGGCGATCGGCAGCGCCTGCCGGTAGACCTGGGCGCCTCCGGCGACAAAGGCCTGGTCGGTGCGGATCTGCGGGCGCGACGGATCGGCGGTGGCGGCAATCCGCAGCGCGTGCGCCAGGCTGTCGGCCTTTTCGCAGCCCTCGGCCTGCCAGCCTGGCTGGGCCGTGAGCACGATCATCCGACGCCCGGGCAGCGCCCGGCCGATCGACTCCCAGGTGGCGCGGCCGATGATCAGCGCGTGGTGCATCGTGCGGGTCTTGAACTGGCGCAGTTCCTCGGGCAGGTGCCAGGGCAGCCGGTTGCCCTGTCCGATCACGCCGTTGCGGGCGCGGGCCACGATCAGGATCACCCGCGGGCGCACCGGCGCCATGAGGTCAGACGGCAACCGGCGCCTTGATCGCCGGGTGCGACTGATAGTCGACGATCTCGATGTCCTCGTAGCGGTAGTCGAACACGCTGTCGGGCTTGCGCCTGAGCACCAGCCGGGGCAGCGGCAGCGGCGCGCGGGTCAGTTGCAGGTCGGCCTGCTCGAGATGGTTCAGGTACAGGTGGCAATCGCCGCCGGTCCAGACGAAGTCGCCGACCTGCAGGCCGGCCTGCGCGGCAACCAGGTGGGTGAGCAGCGCGTACGACGCGATGTTGAAGGGCACGCCCAGAAAGATGTCCGCGCTGCGCTGGTAGAGCTGGCACGACAGCCGGCCGTCGGCGACATAGAACTGGAAGAACGCGTGACACGGTGCCAGGGCCATCTTGGGCAGGTCGGCGACATTCCAGGCCGAGATGATCAACCGGCGCGAATCGGGATCGGTCTGCAGGCGCTGCATCAGCTCGCGGATCTGGTCGATCTGCCCACCGTCGGGCGTCGGCCAGCTGCGCCACTGGTGTCCGTAGACAGGGCCCAGTTCGCCGTGCTCATCGGCCCATTCATCCCAGATCGACACCCCGTTCTCGCGCAGGTAGCCGATGTTGGTGTCGCCCTTCAGGAACCAGAGCAACTCGTGAACGATCGAGCGCAGGTGCACCTTCTTGGTCGTCACCAGGGGAAAGCCCTGTTCCAGGTCGAAGCGCATCTGCCAGCCGAACACCGACAGGGTGCCGGTGCCGGTACGGTCGGATTTGGCGACACCGTGCTCACGCACGTGCCGCATCAGGTCGAGGTAGGGCTGCATGGGCGCGAGTTTAGCAGCGCCGCCTGACGACGGGTGCCGCGCCCGTCCGGGGCCGAAACCGGGCTAGCGCAGCCCGTGCAGCGTGCAGCGGATCATCTGGCGGACGATCTCGTCGTCCGAGAACGCGCCCCCGGCCTTCAGGAAATCGAGCGTCGGATCGCAAGAGCGGGCATAGATCGCGAACAGCACGAAGGAATCGTCCAACTCGGCCGAGATGTCGCCATCGGCCCGTGCGGTCGCGATCAATTCACCGATAGCGTCGCTTAAAGCCATCAATTCATCGATGTACTCAGCATTCTGCATCAGGTGGTCGCGCAGCGTCTGGCTGGTCGAGGGCAGGTGCGGTACGCCGCCGGCCAGCCGCGTGCGAAAGGTCCAGGCCAGCAACGACTCGATACGCTCGATCGCCTTCAGCCCAGGCGGCTGGTCGCGCAGTGCCTGGTGGGTCGCGCGCAGCAGGCGGATCATCACCGCGGCGGCCAGCGCCTCCTTGGACGGGAAGTGCTTGTAGAGACTGCCCTTGGCGATACCGACCTCGCTCGCGATGTCGTCCATCACCATCAGTTCGTAGCCTTTGGTGGCCAGCAACTGGTTGGTCACGGTCAGGATGGCCTCGGCCCGGGCTTCGAACTGGGTTTCCCGAAAGGATTTGCGCGGCGCGGCGGCGGGGGCTGGCTCGAGTACGGAGGACATGGGCAGGGACGTCGACAGGGAGATCAGGTGTGACCGATGAGTCACATTCTAACCCTTAAAGTCGCCAAACGACCAGCAACTGTCGTCCAACCGCCCGACGGTCAGGGAATCGGGCCCGCGCCGCTGCCGGGCTCAGGAACCCGGCTGCTGGGGGCGTGCGCCGACCGCCGACCGGCCCGCGCATCGCCTGCGCATTGCCAATCGCCGTGCCGGCCCGGTCGGCAGACGGTGCCGTGAACGAGCGGCCGGTGGCCGGGACGGGCAGACCGGTCGTGTTTCCGGCGGCACTTGCCGCGGCAGCGGCGCCCGCCGGGGGCAGGCTGCGCTGGGGCAGGTTGGGGCGCATCCGGGCGGCCGGCGCGGGCACGGCCGGGGTGGCCGGCAGGCCGGCGGCACTGTCCGGGGCCGGGCCGCCGCCGAGCAGGCTGGCACTGACCAACTCGGGGGCGGGCGCACGCAGCAGTTCACCGTTGCGCTCGATGACCACCTCCTCGCGACTGACCGACTTGACGGTCATGCCCTGGCCGATGCTGTCGTTGACCCCGTAGGCGGTCGCCGGCTGATTGTCGATCTGCAGGATCACCGCGGCACGCGAGGCGGCCGCGATCAGGCCGAGCACCTTGATGTTGCTGGGCAACGGCGAGGCGATCGTGTTCGATGCCTGGCCGGCCACGCCGAACAGCCGGCCCGCGGGCCGGATGTCGAGCGCGCTGCCGGTGTTGACCAGCGAGCCGCTCGGCGCGATCGACACGCGCGGCGCCAGCAGCTGCATGGCCCAGTAGGTGGCCAGGCCGCAAAGCAGCGCCACCGCCAGGAAGGAGGCCAGGGCGAGCGGCCATCGGCCGGCGCCGACCGTTCGTTTCATTGTCATTTTTTGCTACAGGATGAAGGCAGGTCCACTGTTATCATAGCCCCAGAAATCAATAATTTAACGCGGAGTGTTTATGCGCAGTCAGTCGACTGACCAACGGCGTGCGCCGGGTCAGCGGGGCTTCACCCTGATCGAAGTCATGGTGGTCATCGTCATCCTCGGGGTGCTGGCCGCCATGCTGGTGCCGCGAATCATCGGCAAGCCGGATGAAGCCAAGGCCACGGCCGCGAAATTCGATATCGGCAACATCCTGCAGGCACTGGATACCTACCGGCTGGACAACCAGCGTTACCCGACGACCGAGCAGGGCCTGCTGGCGCTGGCCGAACGTCCGACCCAGGAGCCGGTGCCGCGAAACTGGAAGTCCTACCTCAAGTCGGCGCCGACCGACCCCTGGGGCAAGCCTTACCAATACCTGAATCCGGGCATCAAGGGCGAGATCGATGTATTCAGTTACGGTGCCGACGGACAGCCGGGTGGCGAAGGCGTCGATGCCGACATCGGCTCCTGGTCGCTCAATCGCTGACCTGCAAGACCGTCCGGCGTCGCGCCGGCCCGCCGCCCGCCGGGCCGGCGGATTCACGCTGATCGAAATCCTCGTCGCGATCACCATCGGTGCGGTGCTCGTGACGGTCGTGGGCCTGTCGGTCGGCGGTGCCGATCGCGGTCTGCAGACCGATGCCGAGCGGCTGTCATTGTTGCTGTCGCTGGCCCGCGAGGAAGCGCAGATCCGTGGCGCGCCGATCCGCTTCGAAGCCGATTCCAGCGAGTACCGGTTCGTCATCCGTCGTGGCGAGCGCTGGGAGCCCATTCTCGATGATCGTGACCTGCGCCGACGCGGCTGGTCGGGTGAAACCCGCCTCAGGCTGTCGCGCCTCGATGGTCGCGACCTGATCGAGTTCGGCCGCGACATGGTCGATTCGCCGTTCGAGCTGGCGCTGCAGCGCGGTGACCAGCAGGCGGTGATCTTCACCAACGGCCTGGGCGTGTTCGAGGTGCGCCAGTGAGCGAATCCGGGTGCCGTGCAAGGTCCGCCGGCTTCACGTTGGTCGAGGTGCTGGTGGCGCTCACCATTGCCGCGGTCGCGCTGATCGCCTCGGTGCGGGCCACCGGCGCGCTGACCAACAGCAATGCCGATCTGCGCGCGCGCACCCTGGCCCAGTGGAGTGCCGAGAACCGGCTATCCGAGATCCGGGTGCAGGGCTTGTGGCCCAATCCGGGCGAGCGCAGTTTCGATTGCAGTCAGGGCGGGGTCGCGCTGACCTGTGTCGAACGCGTGGTGGCCACGCCCAACCGGTACTTCAGGCGGATCGAGCTGAACGTGCGGGACGGCAGCGATCACCGGCTGGCCCAGCTGACCGGGTTTGCAACGAACCTGCCCCGATGAGGCCGCGCCGCACCGCCAGGGCCGATGAGCGCGGCTTCACGTTGCTCGAACTGCTGGTCGCGGTCGCGTTGATGGCGATCCTGGCGGTGTTGTGCTGGCGTGGGCTCGAATCGGTGCTGACCAGCCGCGACCGCATTACCGCCGCATCCAATGAGATGCGTGCGCTGAGCACCGCGTTCACGCAGATCGACGAAGACCTGCGTCGCTCGTGGCCGGTGCAGTTGCTCAAGCTCGAGCAACCGACGATCAGTTTCCTGCCGGGTCCGCGCGACGACGATCCGCCAATGCTGGTCATCATCCGCGAAGGCTCGGCGGCCGACGCGATGCGCATCCAGCGCGTCGTCTACCGGCTGCGCGACGGCGTGTTCGAGCGCGGCTTCTCGCCCTGGCAGGTCAGCGAGTTTGCCGGGGCGGTGCGACTGGACGAACTGGTCTGGCAACCGCTGATCATCGGCGTGCAGGGGATGGCGCTGCGCGCCTGGCTGCCCGAGAAAGGCTGGCTGGCCGGTGCGGCGCTGGTCGATTGGACCAGCACCAGCCGGCAATCGGCCGGTGCCGCGGCGTCGGTGGCCGCGCAGATCGCGCAGCAGGCGCAGGCGGCTGCGGCCGCCGCCGCGGCGCAGGGCCAGACCAAGGGACCCTCGGGGGTCGAGTTGACGCTGAACCGCCAGGGCTACCCGCTGCGCCGGCTCTTCGCGGTGGAGGACTGATGGGCCCGATCCACCAGCGCGGCGTCGCGATCATCAGCGTGTTGCTCACGGTGGCGCTGGCGGCGATCATCGTCAGCGGCCTGTTCCTGCGCGAGCACGTGACGATCCGCTCGGTCGAGAACCGGCTTGCGCTGACCCAGACCCGCTGGGTCGAGCGGGCCGCGATCGACTGGTCCAAGGTGATTCTCGCGGCCGACAAACGCACGTCGCCGCAGGATCACCTGGGCGAGGCCTGGGCGGTGCCGGTGGCCGAAACCAAGCTCGATGAGACGGTCACCGCGGGCGCACGCATCGACGACGAGGCGCGTGCGGCGACCCTCACCGGGCAGATGTTCGATGCGCAGGCGCGCTTCAACCTGAACACGCTGGTGCAGGTGCAGCCCGACGGCACCACCACGGTCGCCCCCGAACGGCTCGAGATGTTCAAGCGGCTGCTCGGTTACCTCGGTCAGCCCGAGTCGTTGGCCGACACGATCACCGCGCGGGTGTTGGCGGCCGAGCCTGCGCGGCTGAACGGCGAATCGCCGGCGCCGCGCGACGTGTTGCCGCTGGTGCGCCTGCCCGACCTGGCCACGGTGCGCGGCGTCAATGCCGAAACACTCGAGGCGCTTGAGCCGTTTGTTACGTTCTTACCAGCTTTTACACCGATCAACGTCAACACCGCGCCGGCCGAAATTCTCGCTGCGGCGGTGCCGGAACTGGACATTGCGGCCGCAAGGCAGCTTGTCACAAGGCGTGAGCGGACTTTCTTTACCAACCTGGCGGACTTTCGCGCGCAGATCACGCCCGCGCCCGAGAAGCTGGACGAGCGTGTCCTAAGTGTTGAAACGAGGTTTTTTCTGGTGCGTGGGCTGATACGATTCGGGCGGGTGGAATCCTTTTCCGAAACGCTACTAGAGCGTACGCCGCAACGAGTAACCGTGATTTGGCAGCGAAGACTGTAAGACGAACCGAGTCCGTGATCTGGCTGCCACCGCGCTCGATCGGGGAACGTGCGTTCGCCACCGAGGCGTCGCTGCTGGCGCTGGTGCACGGCCCCGAGGGTGCGAAGTACACGCGCCTGAGCCTCGATGCGCTGCCTCAGTTGCGCACGGTCCGACTCATCTTCGATGCGCGCGACGTCACGTTGCTGCGTGTCGCCCTGCCCCCGCTGTCCGGTGCCAAGCTTCGTCTCGCGCTGCCCAACGCGGTCGAGGACCAGTTGCTGCAAGATGCCGCCAGCTGCGCGTTCGGCCTGGGTCCGACGCTCGAGGACGGCCGTCGCGTGGTCACCGTCATCGACCGCTCGTGGATGGAGTTCGTCATCGGGGCTTTCGAGCGACGCGGCCTGCGCGTCGCGGCGGCGATGCCGGCGCAACTGGCGGTGCCTTTTCGTGCCGATCGTCTGTCGCTGGCCTGTCTGCATGACGGCCTGGCCGCGCGCACCGGCCCGTTCGGCGGCATCGGCTGGTCGGCGGCGCGCGAACCTGCCCAGCGCACCGAGGCGATCTCGTCGCTGTTGGCGACGGTGTTGGCCCCCCCGGACCTGGCCGAGGTCGGTGCCCAGTCGGCGCAGCTGGACCAACGGGCGCTCGAGGACGAGCTCGTGCAGGAAGTGGCCGTCGAGGCCGAGCCTGCGGTCGCAACCGCCGATGGTCCGGCTGCGATGACGATGTCCCGACGTCGGGCCCGTGCGCCGGCCCCGGCCCCGGCGGCGCCTCAGGGGCCCAGCACCGCCGACATGGCCGGCACGCTGAAGGCGCGCCTGGTCGTCGCCCACTGCGGCGACGATCACTGGGCGCAGTCGTTGAACGAGGCCGCGGCCCGCCTGCGGCTGCCGGTGCGCATGACCGGCCTGCCTATCCCCGACGACTGGCCGATGGACATGCTGGCCAGTCGCGGCGGCTCGACGATGTCGCGACGCGTCGCCGACATCGACTGGCGCGCCTGGCGCTGGCCAATTGGCCTGTTGGCCGCGTCGCTGGCGGTGTTTCTCATCGGACTGAACCTGCACTGGGGCAAGCTCGCCAGCGAGAAGGCCGACCTGCGCGCGCAACTCGAATTGCGCTTTCGCCAGAGTTTCCCCGAGACCCGCACGATCGTCGATCCCGTGCTGCAGATGGAGCGCGAGGTGGCCAGGCTGCGCGCCAGCGCGGGACAGAGCGGCCCCGAGGATTTCGTGCCGTTGGTGTCGCGCTTTGCGCAGGCGCTTGGCCCGCAGGCGACCGATGCGCTCACCAACCTCGAATACCGCGACGGGCGGCTGCGCGTCATGTTCACGCCGGCGCTGGTCGAGGCGCGCTCGGTGCGCGACAACCTGGGCGAGGCCTGCAAGCGGCTGGGTCTGTCGCTACAGTTCGACAGTGGCCGTCCCGGCAGTGCCACGGTGTCGCTGCTATGAAGGCCGGCAGCGCATTCGAGGGCCTGATCACCCGCTGGCGGGCGCTGGCCGCGCGCGAGCGCCGGCTCATCCTGTGGGGCAGCGTGGTCCTGCTCGTCGTCTTCGTGTGGGGCGTGTTGTTCGAGCCGGCCTGGCAGGGACGCCAGCGCCTGCGTGACGAACTGCCCGCGTTGCGCGGCCAGGTCGCGCGCATGGATGCGCTCGCGGCCGAGGTCAAGGAACTGTCCAGCGTGCGGGCCAACGCGATGTCGGCGGCGGCGGCGCGCTCCGAATTGCAAAAGGCGTTGGATGCTTCGGGTCTGGCCTCGCAGGCGTCGGTCGATGCCGGCAACGACCTGATCCGCGTCAAGCTGGACGGCGCCCGCTTCGATGGCACGCTCGCCTGGCTCTACCAGGTCGTGCGTGACACCCGGCTGCAGGTGGCCGATGTCAGCATCATCCGTGAACCGGACAGCGGCCGGGTCACGGCGACCTTCGCGCTCGAACGTCCGCTCGCCAAGGGCCGCTGAGATGCGCATCGCGCTGATGGTGGCGGCAGCGCTGCTGGGCCTGCTGATCGCCTTGATCGGTTTTGCGCCGGCCTCGATGGCCGACTGGGGATTGCAGCGCGTCAGCAACGGTCGGCTCGCGCTGGCCGAAGCCGATGGCACAGTGTGGAACGGCAGCGCGCGGCTGGTGCTGGTCGACATCGGCGACCGGAGCCGCCATGCCGCCACGATCGCCGGGGTGGCCGTACCAGGGCGCATCAACTGGCAGGTCAAGTTGCTGCCGCTGGCGCTGGCAATCATCGATGCGCGGGTGCGGGTCGATGGCATGAGCGAGGCGATCCAGCTATCCGGTGGGATTGGCGAGTTGCGCATCAGTGGCGGACAACTGAGCCTGCCTTCGGTCGATTTGGGGCGATTGGGATCCCCGTGGAATACAATCCGTCCTTCCGGAGCGCTTTCCCTGCGCTGGGACGGCCTGCAACTGCGACAAGGCTCGTTCACTGGGAGGGCCGACATGGAACTTCGCGACATGGCCTCGGCGCTGACGCCGGTGAAACCGCTGGGCAGTTACCGGATCGGCATCGTCGGTGAAGGCCCCCAGGCCAAGCTCGACATCGTCACGCTGAGCGGCCCGCTGCAACTCGAGGGCAACGGCACCTGGACCAATCGCCAGGGCGTGCGGTTCACCGCGCTGGCCAGCGCGCAGGCCGAGGAAAAGGATCGTCTGCAGACGCTGCTGGGCCTTATCGGTCAGCGACAGGGCGACAAAACACTCATCAGGATCGGAGCTTGAGCTTGGGCAGCACCACAACGCCACGGGCCAGACCCCTCACCGCCTGCCCGGTTTGCGGCTCGGCGCCCTGGCCGTCGCGCTGGTCATGGCGTTCGGCATCGCGCCGTCGGTGCTCCCACAGGCGGCGCAGGCGCAGGCTGACGACACGGTCAGCCTCAACTTCAAGGATGCCGACATCGACACCGTGATCGGTGCGTTCGGCCACCTGCTCAATCGCACGTTCATCATCGATCCGCGGGTGCGCGGCAAGATCACCGTGGCCACGCCGCAGCCGGTGTCCAAGTCGGATGCCTACAGCCTGCTGCTCGGTTCGCTGCGTCTGCAGGGCTTCACCATCGTGTCCAGCGGCCGCCTGGGCAAGGTGGTGCCCGAGGCCGATGCGAAGCTGCAGTCAGGCCCGGTCACCGCGGGGCGTCAGCCGCCCGCCGGCGGCGACCAGATCGTCACGCAGATCTTTCGCCCGAACTACGAATCGGCCACCAACCTGGTGCCGGTGCTGCGCCCGCTGATCGCGCCCAACAACACGATCAGTGCCTATCCGAACAACAACACGTTGGTCATCACCGACTACGCGGCCAACCTGCAGCGGATCGCGCGCATTTGGCCACGCTCGACAGCCCGAGCACCGCGCAGGTCGAGGTGCTGCCGGTGCGCTATGGCATTGCCAGTGATCTGGCCGTCATGCTGTCGCGTCTGCTCGACGACACGCAGCGGGCCGGGCAGGGCGCCCAGGTCGACCCCGGCCAGCGGGCCATCGTGCTCGCCGATCCGAGCAGCAACGATCATGTTGCGCGCATCCAGCCCGACCAAGGTGAACCTGGCAAAGGAACTGCTCAAGCAACTGGACGTGCCGACCCAGAACCCGGGCAACATCCGCGTCGTCTACCTGCGCAACGCGCGAGCCACCAAGCTGGCGCAGACGTTGCAGGCGGTGCTCTCGGGCGAGTCGGGCAGCAGGGCGCTGGCGCCCTCGTGCAACGCACGCAGCGTGCGACCAGCGCGCTGTCGGCCGGTAACCAGAGCAGCCTGGCCGGCGGGGCCAGTGCGAACCCGGCCGCCATGGGCAGCCTGAACAGCGGCGATGCCGATTCACCGATCACCGTGTCTGCCGGGGGCGCGGTGATTGCCGCCGATCCGACCACCAACTCGCTGATCATCACGGCGCCGGACGCGGTCTATCGCAATCTGCGCGCCGTCATCGACAAGCTCGACATGCGCCGCGCCCAGGTCTACATCGAATCGCTGATCGTCGAGGTCACCGCCGAGAAGGCGGCCGAGTTCGGCATCCAGTGGCAGTTGCTCGACATCCAGAACGGGTCGACCCGCGGCATAGGCGGCACCAACTTCTCGAACCTGTCGGGCGGCGGGAGCATCCTGGCCGCGTCGCAGAACATCGCGGCGGCCGGCGCGGGCCTGAACCTGGGGTGGTGCGCGGCACCACGACCATTCCGGCATCGACGGCGCGGTGCTGAACCTGCCACTGCTGGCGCGGGCGCTCGAGAGCGACACCAATGCCAATGTTCTGGCCACGCCCAACCTGCTGACGATGGACAACGAGGAGGCGCGGATCATCATCGGCCAGAACGTGCCCTTCGTGACCGGGCAGTTCACCTCCACCGGCACCGGCGGCGCGTCGGTCAACCCGTTTCAGACGATCGAGCGCAAGGACGTGGGCACGACGCTGCGGGTGCGGCCCCAGGTGTCCGAGTCAGGCACCGTCAAGCTGGAGATCTTCCAGGAGGTGTCCAGTGTCACGGCCTCGACCACGGCCTCAGACATCATCACCAACCGGCGCGCGATCGAGACCAACGTGCTCGTCGACGACGGCCAGATCGTCGTGCTCGGCGGCCTGATCGAGGAGCGGGTCGAAGGCGGCGAGGACAAGGTCCCGGTGCTGGGCAGCATCCCGTTCATCGGCAACTTGTTCCGCTACGATTCGCGCCGCCGCACCAAGACCAATCTGCTGGTGTTCCTGCGCCCGGTGATCGTGCGCGACGCCGATGCCGCGTACAACATCGTCCAACCGCTACGACTACATGAGCGACATCCGCAACGCCTCCAAGCTGCGCGAGCACTGGGCGTTGCCCGACATGAAGCCGAGCGCGATGGTGCCGTTCCCGGCCAAGCCGCAGATGGAGGTCGTGCCGGCCACCAAGGCGCCCACCGCCGGCGACACCGGCGACAGTCGCCCCGCGTCGCAGGAGTGGCGGCCGGTGCAGCCGGGCTACCAGATGAACCCGCCGTCGCTGACCCCGGGGGTCGAGCGCTCGGTCGATCTGCGTCCGTCCGCCGCCGTGCGGCCCTCGCCGGCGCCGGTGCAGCCAGCGCCGGTCCAGTCGCCTGGTGCGGTGCCGCTGGCGCCGCGCGAGGTGCGCATCGAACTGCCGCCGCGCGGGCGCTCGTCGCTCGAAGTCTCGCCCCGCGAAGCCTACCCGGGATGACGCCGGCCCCGGTGGCGCCCCGTGCGGCGCCGGCCAGGACACCCACGCCCGAGCCCGCCCCATTGGTCAGCCCGGGCACCTACGTCAACTGAAGCCGGGCGACAGCGCCCCGTCCCGGAGTCGGCCATGTCCACCGTCAGTCCTTCCCGCTATGTCCCGTACGGCTTTGCCCGCGCCCACCAGGTGCTGGTGGCCGGCGCGACCCAGGATTCGATCGAGGTCTGGATCGGCCAGTCGACCCCGGCTGCGGCAATCGCCGAGCTGGGCCGCACGCTGCCGCTGCGCCTGATCACCGTGCGCAAGCCCGACAACGAACTGATGGCCGCGATCTCGCGCGCCTATTCGTCCCAGGAAGGCTCGGCCGCCGCGGTCGCCGACGAGGTCGCCAGCGACCTCGACCTGTCGCGCCCGATGCAGGACATTCCCAAGATCGAGGACCTGCTCGAGACCGAGGACGATGCGCCGATCATCCGGATGATCAACGCGCTGCTGACCCAGGCCAGCCGCGATGGCGCCTCGGATATCCATATCGAGCCCTTCGAGGGCTATTCGCTGGTGCGCTTTCGGGTCGATGGCACGCTGCGCGACGTGGTGCGGCCGCGGCGCGAGATCCATGCAGCGCTGATCTCGCGGATCAAGATCATGGCGCAGCTGGACATCGCCGAGAAGCGCCTGCCCCAGGACGGGCGGATCACGTTGCGCATCGGCGGGCGGCCGGTCGACGTGCGGGTCTCGACCCTGCCCACCGGCCACGGCGAACGCGCGGTGCTGCGCCTGCTGGACAAGGAGGCGGGGCGGCTGGACCTGGAAAAGCTGGGCATGAGCCCGCGCAACCGCCAGCAGTTCGACAAGCTGATCCACCAGCCGCACGGCATCGTGCTGGTCACCGGCCCGACCGGCTCGGGCAAGACGACCACGCTGTACGCGGCGCTGGGCCAGCTCGATGCGACGATGACCAACATCCTCACCGTCGAGGACCCGATCAGTACGACCTGGACGGCATCGGCCAGACCCAGGTGAACGCGCGGATCGACATGAGTTTTGCCAAGGCGCTGCGCTCCATCCTGCGCCAGGATCCCGACGTGATCATGATCGGTGAGATCCGCGACCTCGAAACCGCGCAGATCGCCGTGCAGTCGTCGCTGACCGGTCACCTGGTGCTGGCGACGCTGCACACCAATGATTCGGTGGCGGCGATCACGCGGCTGATCGACATGGGGATAGAGCCCTTCCTGTTGTCCAGCTCGCTGCTGGGCGCGCTCGCGCAGCGGCTGGTGCGCAAGCTGTGCCCGCAGTGTCGCGAGCCCGACCCGGTCACCGGCCACTGGAAGGCGGTGGGCTGCGCGGCCTGTAACAAGTCGGGCTTTCAGGGCCGCACCGGCGTGCACGAACTGATGCTGATCAACGACGACATCCGCAGCCTGATCCACCAGGGCCAGCCCGAGTCGGCGATCCGCGCGGCGGCGCTGCGCAACGGCTTCGTGTCGATGCGCGACGACGGCCAGCGCTGGGTCGAGGCCGGCGTGACGTCGCCCGACGAGGTGATCCGTGTCACCCGCGACTGACCGCCCGGCGGTGCGCGGCAATGCCCGCCAGCCGTTGCGCCGGGGCTGAGCGGTGGCTGCCTACCGCTTCGAGGCGGCAAGCGCCTCCGGCCAGATCGAGCAGGGCGTGCTCGATGCCGATTCGCCGCGTCACGCGCGCAGCCAGCTGCGCGACCGGGGCCTCACGCCGATCGTCGTCTCGTCGCTGCAGACCCAGCCGGGCGCCGGCGTCGCGTCTTCGCGCTTCGAAGGACGGCTGAGCACCGCCGAGCTCACGCTGGCCACCCGCCAGATGGCCAGCCTGCTGGCCGCCCGGCTGCCGATCGAGCAGGCGCTGGGCACGGTGTCCGAGCAAGGCGAGCGGCGGCTGGTGCGCGAGCGCTTCGCGTCGGTGCGCAGCGACGTCGTGTCCGGCCAGTCGTTTGCCGAGGCGCTGGCCAAATACCCGCGCGACTTTCCCGACGTGTACCGGGCACTGGTGGCCGCCGGCGAACGCTCGGGCGACCTGGGCATGGTGATGAACCGGCTGGCCGACTATGTCGAGGCCCGCTCGGCGCTCAGTTCGAAGATCCTGCTGGCCTTCACCTACCCGGCGATCGTCACCGCGGTGGCCTTCATGGTGATCATCGCATTGCTCACCTACGTGGTGCCGCAGGTGGTCTCGGTGTTCAACCAGACCGAGCAGCAACTGCCTTTCCTGACGGTGGCGCTGATCACGCTGTCGGATTTCATCCGTGAGTGGGGCTGGATCGTCGCGATCGTCCTCGTGCTGTTGGTCATCGCGTGGCGGTTTGCGCTCAAGTCGCCGTCGACCCGCCTGGCCTGGGATGCCAGGATGCTGAATGCGCCGGTGTTCGGGCGCCTGATCCGCGGCATGAACACCGCGCGCTTCACGTCGACGCTGGCGATTCTGAACCGGGCCGGGGTGCCGCTGATCCACGCGCTCGAGGCCGGGGCCAACACCTTGTCGAACGCGGCCTTGAAAAACAACGTGCAGGACGCCATCTCACGGGTACGCGAGGGCGCACCGCTGGCGCGGGCGCTGGGGGTCGGCAAACAGTTCCCGCCGATGGTGATCCACATGATCGCCAGCGGCGAATCGACCGGCGAACTGGGCGAGATGCTCGAGCGCTGCGCCCAGACCGTGTCATCCGAGACCGAGCGTCGAACGTTAGGCCTGACAAGTCTGTTGGAACCCCTGCTCATCCTGTTGATGGGTGGTATCGTCCTGTTGATCGTGCTTGCGGTGATGATGCCGATCATCGAGATCAACACGCTGGTTCGCTGATCGCCCCCATTTTATTTCCTCCCGGAGGATACCGTCCATGTGGATGCTTCGTATCGGAACGCTTCTCAAGCTGCTGGGCCGCAACGGCCTGATCCTGCTGTTCGCGTTGCGCCACCCGTCCACGCCGGCCAGCATCAAGCTGGCCACCATCGGCCTGCTGATCTACACGATCAGCCCGATCGACCTGCTGCCCGACTTCGCGTTGCTGTTCGGCTGGGCCGACGATGCCGCCGCGCTGGCGATCGGTATCCCGTTCCTGATCAAGCGGCTGCCGGTCGACGTGCAGCAGGATGCGTCGGCGCGTGTCGCGCGGCTGCTGTCTCGCTTCGGCTTCGGCGGCAGTTCGGCGACCTGAGCCACGCCACCGGGTCTGCGGTCTGCGGCCGGTCGGTCTACATCCGCAGGCGCTCCCCCATCCGGTCAGTTCGAGGTAGCCCCGGCCCACCGGCCGGTTCCCCTGTCGTTCATCGAGCACCGTGACCGCCCCTTCCCCAGTAGCGGGTGCCGGTGCTGGCCCGGGCATCGATTTCCTGATCGTCGAGCAACGGTTGCAGTTGCAGTGTTTCGCCGCCGGCCAGGCGCAGGCGCATCTGCACCGGGTAGCGGATCGCGCTCGCGGGCGAGGTCCACCAGCGCAAAGGCTCGAACACCACCGAGTCGGCCCGGGTCACGCCGGCCGCAACCGGAGGCAGCAGCCAGTTGGCGGTCTGCCAGAGCGGCGCGGCCTGGCCGTCGCGAATCCGAAAGGCCATCAGGCTGCGGCCATCATCCAGGTTCAGGCCCGTCCAGTCCCATCCGTGCGCCCGCTCGTCGAGGATCTCGCTCGACCATTCATGATCGAGCCAGCCCAGCCCGCGCACATCCAGCCGCTCGCCGCCCACTGCCAGCGATCCGGAAAGCGCCAGCTGCGGCCGGCTGTAGTAGTAGCTGGCCTGGCGCGCGAGCGGGCCCTTGCGCGAGAAACCGGCGTCGCCCTGCAGCCACGGGGGCGCGGGCGTGGCGGCGGTCAGTGCCAGTTGGAAGTCATCTGCATCGACCCGGACCTCGTAGGTGTCCGCGTCGGTGCGCCGCAGTGACCAGCGTCGCGCCCCGGTGCCCAGCGCCAGGTCGGTGTCGGCCGTGTCGAAACGGGCCGCGGGTCCGTCGACCCGGCGCGCGCGTTCGGCATGCCGGATACGGCCGTGGCGCGGATCGCCGATCGCCGCGTGGGCGAACAACAACTGGCGCGGGGCGAACCGGCTTTCACTCTGCCTGCCCCAGGGGGTGCGGCTGCGAAAGAACGTGAGTTGACAGCCCATCGGGCCGCGGGGGGTGTCCAGCCAGGCGGTGAGGTACCACCACTCGGTCCGGTAGTCGGGGTGCGCGCCGTGGTCGCGCGCAAAGCGCAACCCGCGACCCGGCAGGACGGGCGGATAGTCGGACGTCCGCGCAGGCGCGGCGGCACCGGCGATGCCCGGGGCGGCCGCCAGCGCCCATCCCGACCAGGGCAGCGCCCGCACCAGCCGTCGTCGCAAAAGGTCGGGCAGCGGGCGGGACCAGGCCGGGAGCGGTGCGGTCGGCTTGTTCATCGGCTCACCAGTCGCTGCGCACGGCGAGGATGGGCGCGCGCCCGCCGCTCTGGCGGGCCGCCAGCACGGCGGCGAGCACGCCGCAGGCCACCAGCGCCAACCCGCTGCCCAGCAGCACGGGTATCGGCCAGTGGGTCTGCATCGTCCAGTGGAACGATTGCGGATTGACCCGGTGGATCAGCACCTGGGCGATGGCCGCGCCGAGCAGGCCGCCCCACAGCGTGCCCAGGCCGATGGCGATCAATGCTTCGCCGGCGAACAAGCGGGTCAGCGCGTGCCGCGTCATGCCCAGGTGCCGCAGCAGGCCGAATTCGCGCTGGCGGGCCAGCGCTTCGCCGGCATAGGTGCTGGCCACGCCGAACAGGCCGACCAGCAGCGCCACCGCCTCGAGCGCGTAGGTCACCGCGAAGCTGCGATCGAAGATGCGCAGCGACAACCGGCGGATGTCGGTGGCCGAGCGCACCTCGAGGCCGGTGAGGCCGGGCAGCAGCGCCCGCAGCCGGGCAATCCCGGCCGGCGCGTCCACGCCGTCGGCCAGCCACAGCGCGAGGTCGCTCACCGTGTCGTCGCCGGTCAGCGCCTGGTACTGGTCGATCGGCAGCACCAACGCCCCTTGCTGGCGGGCGTAGTCGCGCCAGATGCCGGCGATCACGAAACACCGGTCCCGGGCGCCGGCCAGCGGCAGGCGCAGGCTGTGGCCCAGCGTCCAGCCCAGGCGGATCGCCGCCGGTTCGCTGGCATACGCGGGCTGGCAGCCGGCCGGCCATTGGCCGGCGCCCAGGAAGGCCCTGGTGAGCGGCAGGGTGTCGCCCGGCCTGTCGGGCATCACCGGCTGCGCGAGCAACGTCACCTGCGTGCCCTGGTCATCGACGGTCAGCGCCTGGCTGCGCAGCGGCTTCACCTGGGCAAAGGCCGGGTCAGCCCGCACGGCGGCCAGTTGCGCCGGCCCCAGGCTGGCCGCGGCCCCGGTGGTCGCCACGCGGGCGTAGAGATCGGCCGGCAGCACGATGCCCAGCCACTGGTCGACCGAATGTCGGAAGCTGTCCACCATCACGACCATCGCGCAGACCAGCGCGAAGCTGGCCACCACGCCGGCCAGCGCGTTGGCCGCCGGGCCGGGCAGGTTGGCCAGGCGGCCGATTGCCAGCCACAGCGCCGGTCGCCGCCAGGCGAGCGTGGGCCGCCGTCGCAGCCAGCCGGCCGCCACTGACAACGCCGGACCGACCAGCATCACGCCGGCCATCAGCCAGCAGGCGATGGCCGCGTAGGCGGCCAGCGGCAGGCCGTCGATCGCCGGCAGTCCCAGCAGCGCCAGGCCGGCCAGCGCCAGCGCGACCGGCACCAGCAGCCTGACCGCGGGTCCGCCGGGCGGACCTGCCAGGCCGTCGCGCAGGTTGCGCATCGGTTGCAGCGCGGCCAGGCGGCGGGCCGGCCCGAGCGCGCCGGCCACCGCTGCCAGGATGCCCAGTGCCGCGTAGCCGGCAACCGGCCAGGGCGCCAGGTGCAAAGGCACCCGTGCGCCCGAAAAATAGCCGCCGCCCAGATCGCTTCCGACCAGCGTCAGCAGGCCCTTGGCCAGTGCGATGCCCAGCCCCACGCCGAGGATCGCCCCCACGGTGCCCATCACCAGCGCCAGCCCGATGATCGCCCGCCGGCCGAATGATCGCGGCGCTCCCAGTAGGGCAAGCAACGAGAACATCGATGAAAGACGGGTAATCGCCAGCGACATCGTCGCGTGCACGATGAAGCCCCCGGTGAGCAGCGCCACCAGCGCCAACACGTTGAGGTTCACCCGGTAGGCGCGCGACAGGTTGGACATCCGCCGACCCTCGCTGTCGGGTTCGACCAGCACCACGGTCGGCGCGACCGCGGCCAGATGGTTGCGCAACGCCTGCCGGTCGGTGCCGGGCGTAAGGCGCAGGTCTATCCGCGTCAGGGCTCCGGCAAAGGCCAGCCGCTGCTGCGCGGCGGCGATGTCCATCACCCCCAGGGCGACGTCGGTGGTCAGGCCGTCGAGCCGGCCCGCGACCCGCAGCCGTTGCGCCTGCCCGTTGACCAGGACGGTGACCATCCGTTGCCCGTCGATCACGCCGGCGCGCCGCGCGGCCGCTGACAGGAACACGGCATCGTCGGCAAACAGCGGGCTGGCCGCGCCGGCGTCGGCGTCGCGGTCCGGGGTCGGCAGCAGTTGCGGGGTCACCCGGGCGGCGCGGAACACGTCCAGGCCGATGATCCGCAGGCGCACCCATTGCCCATCGCCGGCCAGCGCGCGCACCTCGGTTTCGATGATCGGGCTGGCCACCTCGACCGACGCCAGCGCCTCGACCGGATCGAGCAGGCGGTCGGCCAGCGCGCCTTCGCGCGGCGCGACGCGAAGATCGGCTTCGCCATTGATGCCGGCCATTGCCGAATCGAATTCCTGCAACGCCGAGCGGTTGACCAGATCGATGCCCAGTGCCAGTGCCACGCCCAGGGCCAGCGCGGTCACCGCGCTGAGCAGCGCGCCCGGCTGCTGGCGCCAGGCGGCCTGCCAACACCAGGCGAGCAGGCGCGGCGCCGGGCTCGAGCGGGCCGCGGCCGGCCGCTCAGCCGCCGGGCCCGGGTCCATCGCGTTCGGTGATCCGGCCGTCGCGCAGCAGCAGCACCCGCGCCATCGCACCGGCAGCCACTTCCGAGTGCGTCACCATCAGCAACGCGGCGCCGTGGTCGGCCACCAGCCGGGTGAGCAGGCCCATCGCCATCCGCGCCGATTCCGGATCGAGGTTGCCGGTCGGCTCGTCGGCGAGCACCAGGGCCGGCCGGTGGGCCAGCGCCCGGGCCAGCGCCACCCGTTGCTGCTCGCCACCCGACAGGTTGCGCGGCCAGGCAGGCGCCTGCTCGCGCAGGCCCACGGCGTCCAGCAGTTGCTGCACCCGCTCGCGCGCCTCGGCCAGCGGCACCGCCTGCAGCATCAGCGGGATGGCTACGTTCTGCCACACCGTCAGGTGGGGCAGCAGGTGAAAGGCCTGGAAGACGAAACCGATGTGTTCGCGCCGCAGCCTGGCGCTGCGGTCCGGATCACCCTGGTCCAGCGCCTGGCCCAGCACCCTGACCCGGCCGGCCTCGAATCCTTCCAGGCCGGCCAGGAGGTTGAGCAGCGTCGACTTGCCGGTGCCCGATTCGCCCATCAGCGCAAGGGTCTCGCCGGGCAGGATGCGCAGGTCTATCCCGTCCAGCAGCCGGCGGCTGCCAAATCCCTTGACCAGGCCGGCCACGTCGACGACCGGCGGGACCTGCGCCGGGTCCCCGGCGGCGGGGGCGGCGATCGGGTCGGGCATCGTGTCGGGCGCGGGCATGCGCGGATTCTAATGGCCGGGGCCGGCAGCTGCCCGGATGGCCCCCGACGGTGCCGGTCCAAACCGGCCCGTCGTGGGGCTGGCCGGCGAGGCAGGCTATCATCGGTCGCCATGCCTTTTGCCGATCACGCCGACATCCTCCAGGGCCTGCTTGCCGAGCAGGCGAGCCTGCCGCCCAAACTGTTCTACGACCGGCTCGGGTCGACCCTGTTCACGGCCATCTGCGAACTGCCGGAGTACTACCCGACGCGCACCGAGGCGGCGATCTTCCAGGCGCATGGCGCGGCCATCGGAGCGGGCCTGCCGGCAGGCCTGCGGATGATCGATCTCGGGGCCGGCGACTGCCGCAAGGCGGCCAGCCTGTTCGCCGACCTGGCGCCGGCCAGCTATGTCGGTGTCGACATCTCGGGCGACTTCGTGTCGCGGGCGGTGCAAAGCCTGCAGCGCGAGCATCCGGCCATCGAGATGTCGGCGCTGGTGCGGGACTTCACGCAGCCGTGGTCGCTACCCGCGGCGATGCTCGCCGACCCGTTGTTGTTCTTCTACCCGGGCTCCAGCCTGGGCAACTTCGACCGGGTCCAGGCCCGCGATTTCCTGCGCACGCTGGCCGGCATGGGTACCACCGGGGTCGAGCCGCCGTCGCTGTTGATCGGGATCGATCTGGTGAAGCCGACGCCGGTCCTGGAAGCGGCCTACGATGACGAACTGGGGGTGACGGCGGCCTTCAACCGCAACATGCTGACGCACGCCAACCGCCTGGTCGGTACCGATTTCGTGCTCGCCGACTGGTCGCACCGGGCGTTGTTCAACGTCGACCTGAGCCGCATCGAGATGCACCTGGTGGCCCGCCGCCCGCTGACCGTGAGCTGGCCGGGCGGGAGCCGGGCCTTCGCGCCCGGCGAGACGATCCACACCGAGAATTCATACAAGTACACCCGCGACGGGTTCGACGACCTGTTGCGCGACGCCGGCTTCAAGCCGCGGGGCCACTGGCAGGACGACGACCGGCGCTTCCTGGTCGTCTTGGCGCAGGCCCGGCGCGACTGACGCCCGCGGTGCCGGGGCAGGGCGGATCAGCCGCCGGCCAGCGCGCGGCGCACCAGCGCGACCAGCAACCGCGCTTCGCGGGCCGGTTCGAACAACGGCGCGCGCGTAGCGCCGCCTCGCCTGCGCAGCCGGTCCCGAAAGCCTGCTTCGCCGAACAGGCGCTCGATGAGCGCGGCCAGTGCTTGCGCATCGCCCACCGGGGAAGTAACCGTCGTAGTCGTCGCCCAGCAGGCCGATCGAGCCCGGAATGCGCGAGGCGAGCACCGGGACCTGGCTGACCACGGCCTCGATCAACACGTTCGCGCGCCGCCCTCCATCAGCGAGGGCAGCAGCAGTGCTCGCGCGCGGCGGATGTAACCGCGGGTCACCGGGTGGCTGCGGGCGCCAAGCAGGCTCGATCCGCACGCGGCCGCCCGCCAGCTGCACCGCCGGTGCCAGTTGCGGATCGTCCAGGCGCCCGATCACCCGCAGGCGCAGCGCCGGGTCCGGGGGCCAGTGCCAGCGCACGCAGCGCGGTCAACGGATCCTTCTCGGGCCGAAGATGCCCGACCATCACCAGGTCGAGGCAGGCGCGCCGCGCGGCCAGCGGCGGCATCGCCGGGGCCGATTGCTCGATCACCACCGCCTTGGCGCGGTGCGCCGCTGACAGCTCGTCCAGTCCCCTGGCCTGCAGGACGACCAGCGCCGTGGCATGATTCAGTGACGCCTGGGCCGCCGGGTCGTCGCGAATGTCGCGGTACAGGTCGGTGCCGGTCAGCACGACGATCAGCGGCCGGCCGGTACCGGCGAATGCCGCGATCGCCGCGGCCGAGCGGCGGGCGTGCAGCGCGATCATCAGGTCGGCCTGCTCGATCCGCGCCGGAGCATCGGCCGGCATCACGGTGTCCACCTCTGCCAGCGGCTGCAACCACGCGGCCCAGCGGTCGGTAGTGCGCCAGTTGCCGTTGTTGGCCGCGGCCATCGCCGGTGACACCAGCAACAGGCGGGGCCGGGCCGGGGTGGGCAGGCTCACGGGTCGGTGCTCATGGCGGGGCATTCGAAGTGGACAGACAGGGAGGACCATTGTGCGCCAAGGCACGCGAGCCGAGTTGAAAGCCCTGTGGGGGCAGACGCGCCAGCAATGCCTGGCCTTGTTCGAACATGTGCGCGGCGAGCGCCTGCAGGTGCCGCAGACCGAGATCCTGAACCCGCCGTTGTGGGAACTGGGTCAATTGGCCTGGTTCCAGGAGTTCTGGATCCTGCGCGAGGGCGAGCGTACGCGGGCCCCGCTGCTCGAGGGCGCCGTACGACCTGGCCGGCGTCGGCCACGAGAACCGTTGGCGGCTGCCGATGCCGGGAATGGACGTACCCGCGCCTATGTCGACGAGGTCTTCGGAGCGCAAGCGATGCGCAGGCTCGACGAGGCGCCCGACACCGACGACGGCCTGTACTTGCACCGGCTCAGCGCCTTTCACGAAATGATGCACATCGAGGCCTTCACTCATAGCTGGCAGACGCTAACCGATTCGCGGCCTGCGGTGTGGTCGGGGCGCGGCCCCAGCTGGCAGCGCCCGGGCAATGGCTGGCGGCGGCCGGCGGGCCGCTCGAACTGGGCAGCCGGCCTGGCGAAGGCTTTGTCTTCGACAACGAGAAATGGGCCACCGCCGTGCAGGTCGCCCCGTTCTCCATCGGGGCGCAGCCGGTCACCAACGGCGAGTTCGCCGAGTTCGTGCGGGTTGGCGGCTACCGGGATCCGCGCTGGTGGGCAGGCGGCTCACCGCCACCCGGGGCCGGCATGCCGCGTTACTGGCGGGCCAGCGGCGGCGGCTTGAACAGCGGCGCTTCGATCGCTGGATCGGTTGGATGAGCGCGAGGCGGTGATGAATGTCGATGCCGCGGAGGCGGGCGCCTACTGCCGCTGGGCCGGCGGATCGCCCCCTCGCCGAGGCGCAATGGCTGTGGGCGGCCACCCACCTGCCGGGCTTTCGCTGGGGTGACGCGGTCTGGGAATGGACCGCAACCGACTTCGGGCCGCTCGAGGGCTTCAGCGCCGATCCGTACCGCGAGTACTCGGCACCGTGGTCTGGCAGATCACCGGTCGGTTCGTTCGCCACGCCACGCGCGTTGGTCGACAGGCGCTTTCGCAACTTCTACAAGCCGTACCGGGCGGATCCCTTCCTCGGCTCTGGAACGGTCGCCCGCCCGGCTGATCGGGCGGGTCGGTCGGTGCCGGTCAGCCAGCGCGGCGATGCCCGACACGTTGCGAAACCCGCCATCGACATAGGTGATCTCGCCGGTGATCCTGGCCGACAGGTCGCTGAGCAGGAATGCTGCGACGTTGCCGACATCGTCGATCGTGACATGCTGCGGCGCAGCGGCGCGATCTGGGCGGTGGCACGGAGCATCTTGGAGATGCCCTTGATGCCGCTGGCGGCCAGCGTCTTGATCACGCCGGCCGAGATGCTGCTGACGCGGATGCCCTGCGGGCCCAGATCGGCAGCGAGGTAGCGCACCTGGAGGCCTCCAGGCTGGCCTTGGCCATGCCCATCAGGTTGTAGTGGGGCACCACCTGGCGGCACCGCGCCCAGGTAGGTCAGCGTGACCATCGCGCTGCGCTCCTGCATCAGGGGCAGCGCAGCCTTGGCCAATGCCGGAAAACTATAGGCCGAGACGTCGTGGGCAATCTGGAAGTTCTCGCGCGTCAAGCCCTCGAGGAAGTCGCCGGCGATCGCCGCGCGCGGCGCGTAGGCGATCGCGTGGACCAGCCCGTCCAGTCGGTCCCAGTGCTCGCCCAGGCCCTTGAACAAGTCGGCGATCTGCGCATCTTCGGCAACGTCGCAGGGCAGCACGATCGTGCCGCCGAAGTCGGCGGCCAGTTCGCGGACGCGATCGGCGAAGCGCTCGCTCTGGTAGGTGAACGCAAGCTCGGCGCCTTGCGCATGGCAGGCGCGCGCAATGCCATAGGCGATCGAACGGTTCGAAAGCAGACCCGTGATCAGGATCTTCTTGCCCGCGAGCAGGGACATGGTCAATTCCTCCGGATTGGCAGTGGCGCGATTGTCGCACGACTGCCGCCGGACTCCGGCGGCGGGGTCCCGCCGGCTCAGCTGCCGCGAACGGCGTCCGGAGCGACGACCAGCACCGCGTCGTTGCGACTGATGCGCAGCGTCTGGCCCAGGCGGATCCGGTGGTCGGTCAGGCCGTTGAGCTGGCGCAGCGCCGGAATGGACACGCCGTAGCGTTCGGCGATCTCGCTCAGCGTGTCGCCGCGTCGTACCCGGTGGCGCTGTGGCGACACGGCCGCCGTCTTGGCCTGCGCCGGCTCACTGACCCGCAGCGTCTGGCCGATCAGCAGCCGGTCGCGTCGCAGGCCGTTCCAGCGGCGCAACTCGGACAGGCTCACGCCGTGTCTGCGGGCCAATCCGATCAGCGTGTCACCCGAGCGCACCTTGATGGTGCCGCCAGCGGTGGACGATTTGCTCGCCACCTGGACGATCGTGCGGCCTTCGCCGACCATCAGCCGCTGGCCCAGGCGCACGGTGCTGCCGCGCAACCTGTTCCACTGGCGCAGCTGCGCCATGGTGACGCCGTACTTGCTGGCGATGCCGCTCAGGGTGTCGCCCCGGACCACGCGGTTGCTCGTTCTGCGGGCGGTAAACCAGCGTGCGCGTGGCGGTGGCCCGCAGCACCTTGCGGTTGCCCGAATCGCTGGTGCGCACGGTCTGGCGCGACGGTTGCGCCACCAGCAGCCGTTGCCCGATGCGCACGGTATCGGACCCTGAGCCCGTTCCAGCGACGCAGGTCGGACGTCTTCACCCCCAGCGCTTGCCGATCGAACCGAGTGTCTCGCGACGCTGCACCCGGTGATAGCGCGCCGGCCGGTCGACGATCTCGACCACCGTGGGCGCATTGAACTGGGCGATGTGCTCATCGGTGGCGCCGTCGTTGTGCGGCACCAGCAGGCGGGTGCCGGCAATGATCCGCCGCTTGGACGACAGGCCGTTGATCGACAGCAGCTTGTTCGCGCTGATGCCGGCCCGCTTGGCCACGCGATCGATGGTCTCGCCTTCCTTGAGCGTGTAGGGCCGCCAGGTCACGAACGAGCGCGACGATTTCTCGTGTTCCTCCATTGCCGCCAGGAAGCCGTCCAGGCTCTCGGCCGGGATCTTGATCATGTTGTTGCGGCTGGCCGAGATCACCGGGCGGTTGTGCGCCGGGTTCAGCGACACGAAATCCTTGACCGTCATGCCGGCGAATTCGGCCGCCAGTTCGAGATCGATCGGCCCGTCTTCTCGATGACCACGAAGTACGGCTTGTTCGGCACCTCGGCAGCTTGACGTTCAGCGACTCGGCATGCAGCAGGATGTTCTTGAGTGCCATCAGCTGGGCACGTAGTGGCGCGTCTCGCGCGGCATGCGCAGGCTCAGGTAATCGGTCGGCTTGCCGGCATTGCGGTTGCGCCGGATCGCCCGGTTGACCGATCCTCGCCCCAGTTGTACGAGAGACCAGCGCGAGAAACCAGTCGCCCTTGTGCATGTCGGCCAGCATCTGCAGGTAATCGAGCGCCGCCCGGGTCGACTCGACGACATCGCGACGGTTGTCCACCCACCAGTTCTGCTTCAGGTCATAGGCCCGGCCGGTCGACGGAATGAACTGCAGAGGCCCGCTACCGATGCGTGCGACAGCGCCACCGGGTTCATCGCGCTCTCGACGAAGGGCAGCAGCGCGATCTCGGTCGGCATGCGCGCCGCTCGATCTCCTCGACGATTGTGGAACAGGTAGCGGCTCGCCCGGTTCATCATCCGGTCGAGGTATTCGGACTGCGACAGATAGAAGGTTTCCTTGCTCTTGACCAGCGAGGTGTCCAGTTCGGGCAGCGCGAACCCGGCGACGATCCGTTGCCAGATGCTGTCGGGCGCAATCTGCCCGGTCCGGTCGGCCGGCACGACCTCGGTCTCGGTCTGGCCGTCCTGGCGCTCCAGCGACGCGATCAGCCGGTCGACCTCGGCGCGGTCGGGCAGTCGTGGCGGAGACCAGTTCGCCGTCGGCCCCGTGATGGAAAGCGTGATTGTCCGCCTGTCCGGCGGTCACCGGGGTCGGGTCGGATGCCTCGAAGGATTCGTTAGGCGCCAGGCTCGAGCAGGCCCCGGCGAGCAGCGCCAGGCCCAGCACCCCGGGCAGCCGCGCGGTGCCGGGCCGCGCCCCTCCACCAGGCCGCCCGGGGGCGGCAAGCCGGGCCGGGCCCGTCGCTAGGACGCGTGGCGCGCGAATCGGTCCCTCGCATGCTGGTACGAAACATCAAATCCCAACCCCAAGTTATTGAATCGTAATGGAATAGGGTCAATGCTACGCAGCAGGCCCGAAATGGTCCAAGTTGCGAAAACGCGGATCAACCGGGTCGAAAGTGGTCTTTCAGGCGCGTAGCAGCCCAAAGGCCTCGGCGGCCGACGCGGGAACCGGCCCACGATGCCCCAGTTCGGCGATGATTGCCGGCTCGGCGGTCCGCAGGAACGGGTTGCTGGCCTTCGATGGCAATCGACGAAGGGGACGGTCGGCAGGCCCTGGCGGCGCATTTCTGTGGCTTCCTGAAAACGCCCGGCGAGCACCGCCGAGCCCGGTTCGGCGGCCAGGGCGAAGTGCAGGTTGCCGATCGTGTACTCGTGGGCACAGTAGACCAGCGTGTCGCCGGGCAGCGCGGCCAGCCGGGCCAGCGACGCCTGCATCTGCGCCGGCTGACCCTCGAACATGCGTCCGCAACCGGCGGCGAACAACGTGTCGCCGCAAAACAGCACGCCGCGCGGATCGTCGCCCAGGTGCCCGGCGAAGTAGGCGATGTGGCCAAGCGTGTGTCCCGGCACCGTCAGAACCTCGAACGACACGCCGATCGCCGGCAGGTCGACGATCTGGCCGTCGCGCAAGGGTTCGGTGACCTGCGCGATGCGCTCGGGTTCGCTGGCCGGCCCATAGACCGGGCAGTGCCAGCGCCCGGCAAGCGCCGTCACGCCGCCGATGTGGTCCGCGTGGTGATGGGTGACCAGGATGCCGACCAGGGTCAGCCCGTGGGCGGCCAGCGCGGCTTCGATGGCCGCTTCGTCGCCCGGGTCGACGACCACCGCCTGTCGGCCGGCCTCATCGGTGAGCAACCACAGGTAATTGTCGTCAAACGCCGGGACCCGGATAATCCGCTGATGGGGCGCTGGCGCGAACTGCCAGGGCCAGCGATTCTCGGCGGGCGAATGGTTCTTTCTGTCCGGTTGTTCAGGCATGGGATATGGCCATCTATTTTAATAAACCCGAATCCATTATAGGGATGCCCCCGCAGGGCGGCCCGGCGCTCGATCCCGGGCCGGGTCACCGGGCCGATCCGCCCCCCGCCGAACCCGGCGGACCGCCGCCGGCCGACTGGCGCACCTGGCTCGAGTCGGCCCCGGGTCGCTACGTGATCGGCTGGGAACAGGACCAGCTGGACCAGTTGGTCGCCGATATCTTCGGCTTCGTGGCGCTGCAGTGCGGGATGCGCGAATTGCAAGGCCTGGCCCAGAACCGGATGCGCAGCCGGGTGCTGGTCAGCCGTAGCAACGATGCCGCGCATTACCGCGAGACCCAGCGCCGGCCGGACGTGGTCATCGACACCTACGAGGACCTGCCGTTCCAGTCCGAATCGGTCGACCTGGTCGTGTTGCCGCACGTGCTCGAATTCGCCGACGACCCGCACCAGGTTTTGCGCGAGATGGACCGCATCCTGCGTCCCGAGGGACGCATCCTGATCACCGGGTTCAACCCGGTCAGCCTCTGGGGGGCAGGCCAGATGGGCGCACGCCTGCTCGGGCGTCACCTGTTGCCGCAGCAGGGCCACTTCATCAGCCTGCCGCGCCTGCGCGACTGGTTCAAGCTGCTCAGCTTCGAGTTCGAGCGCGGCAGCTACGGTTGCTACCGGCCCCCGTTTCGCACCGATCGCTGGCTCGAGCGGACCGCGTTTCTCGAGTCGGCCGGCGATCGCTGGTGGCCCATCTGCGGCGGCGTCTACACGATCACCGCGGTCAAGCGGGTACGCGGCATGCGCATCATCGGGCCGGCCTGGAAGCAGCGGCCGCGCAGCCGCCGGGCGATGGTCGTGCCGACCTCGGGTTACGGTGCCGAGCGTACCCCGCTGGCCGGTTCGCCGGCGGACACCGACCCCGATTGACCGGCCCCGGGCTCAGTCGTCGACGTACTGGTAGTCGCGGGTCATTGGGTGGTCGATATCGAGCAGCCGGCCCCTGTGGACCGGGCGCCCGACCAGCAACTGGTAGATGTTGATCCAGCCCTGGTCGAATGCATGGGCGCAACCGGCCAGGTAGGCCCGCCAGATCCGCATCCGCTGTTCGCCGGCCAGTTCGCCGAGCGCGTCGAGGTTTTCCTCGAAGCGGTCCGACCAGGCCCAGAGCGTGCGGCCATAGTGGCGGCGCAGCGACTCGGCATCGACCAGCTCGAGCCCGCCGCGCGACAACTCGGTGATGGCCAGCGCCACATGCGGCAGCTCGCCATCGGGAAAGACGTGGCGTCCGATGAAGTCGCCCCCGCCAAGGCCGACGCTGCGGCTGTCCGGGTCGGCCGACGTGATGCCGTGGTTGAGCGCCATGCCGCCCGGCCTGAGCAATTCACCGATCCGCTTGAAATACTCGCCCAGGTGCTTGAGGCCGACATGCTCGAACATGCCGATCGACGCGATGCGATCGAACGGCTGCTCGCGCGGGATGTCCAGGTAGTGTTGCAGCCGGATCTCGACCCGGTCCGCCAGGCCGGCGGCGGCCACCCGCTCGATCGCCAGATCGCGCTGGTTCTCGGACAGGGTGACGCCGACCGCCTTGCAACCGTAGCGTCCGGCGGCGTGGATCACCAGGGCTCCCCAGCCGCAACCGATGTCGAGCAGGCGCATGCCGGGGCGCAGCCGCAACTTGCGGCACACATGATCGAGCTTGGCCAGCTGGGCGGCCTCGAGATCATCGTCGTCGTGGCGGAAGTAGGCGCACGAGTAAACCATCCGCGAGTCGAGGAACTTCTGATAGAAGGCATTCGAGACATCGTAGTGGTAGGCGATCGCCTGACGGTCGGACTGGCGGGTGTGCCGCCGGGCCCAGTGGGGCAGTTTGCCGACCATGCTGGCGGTGCCTTGCGAGGCCAGCTCGGCCACCACGGCGATCGCGTCGCGGGCGGCCCCGTCGATGTCGATCGCCCCATCGACATAGGCATCACCCAGGGCATCCAGTGACGGGGGCATGAAGTAGCGTACCGCCTTGGGATCGCGCAGGCGGATCGCGACGCGCGGGTCCGGCCCCAGCGGTACATCGGTGCCGTCCCAGAGCACGATACGCGCCGGGATCGGGTGCCTGAGGCTGACATGGTCCAGGAGGCGGGCAAGCGGTGCGGCTAGCATGGCATCTTCCTTGAACGAAAGCTGACACCCGTGAGTTTAGAATCTGCCTGTTCTGACGACAATGACAAATGACAATGCCCGTCCCGACCGCCCGGCCCGTGCTGGCCGGGGCCGGGCACGATGCTGGGAAGGACCGATGAAGCAGATTTCCGTCTATACCGATGGCGCGTGCAAGGGTAATCCCGGGCCAGGCGGCTGGGGCGCGCTGCTGGTCTGCGGCGAGCACGAGCGCGAGTTGTTCGGTGGCGAGCCGCGAACCACCAACAACCGGATGGAATTGCTGGCGGTGATCCGGGCGCTGGAGGCGATCGACAAGCCCCTGCCGCTGACGATCTACACCGATTCCCAGTACGTGATGAAGGGGATTACCGAGTGGCTGGCGGGCTGGCGGGCCCGCGGCTGGCTGACCGCCGCGCGCAAACCTGTCAAGAATGTCGACCTCTGGCAGGCGTTGTCCGAGCAGGTCGACAGGTTCGATGTGCGCTGGCAGTGGGTGCGGGGCCATACCGGGCACCCGGGCAATGAACGGGCCGACCAGCTGGCCAACCGCGGGGTCGCGCAGGGCGGCGCGGGACGCTAGGCGATCGCGGGGCCTTGCAGCGCCGCAGACCGCCCGCCCGGGCCTGCGGGGCGTGGATGCCCCCGCGGCGGGGGTGGTTATTTTGGCGCCGTTAGGGATGGAGTTCACCCACTGCGGGTCGCGAATCCCTTATGCTGCGCGCATGCGGCCCGGACCTCGCAGGCGGGTTGACGCAGATCGCTGGGCGGAACCCCTCTGATGAAAAGACTTCTCACGTACTCGGTGGCAGCTGTGGTGCTGTTGGCGCTGGGCTGGTTCGGCTATCACTGGCAGCGCGGCACGCCGCCGTCGACCGTGGTGCGCGGCCTGCTGCCGGGCAGCGACCCGGCTGCCACGGCAGCGGCCGGTCCGGGCGCCGCCCAGGCGGGCAGGCCGGGCGTGACGGCCGGCGGTAGGCCGGGCGGCGGCAAGCCTGGCGGCCCGGGAGCGGGGCGGCCGGCAGTGGTCACCGTCGAGCAGGCCGGGACCCAGCGCATCGAGGAGCGGGTCAACGCGGTCGGCTCGTTGCTGGCCGCGCAGTCGGTGCTGATCAAGCCCGAGATCGCCGGCCGGCTCGACCAGGTGATGGTCACCGACGGACAACAGGTCAGTCAGGGTGTCGCCATGTTCGCGCTCGACCGCTCGGTGACCGAGGCCGAGCTGGCGCAGGCCCGGGCCGAGCTGAGCCTGGCCCAGGCGAACCTGAAACGGACCCGCAACCTGGCCAGCCAGGCCTTCGTCAGCGAACGCTCGCGCGACGAGGCGCTGAGCACCGCCCGGGTGCTCGAGGCACGGCTGCAGGTCGTCCAGGCGCGCCTGTCCAAGACCACGATAGAGGCGCCGTTCGACGGCGTCGTCGGCCTGGTGCAGGTGAGCCGGGGCGACTACCTGCAGGCCGGCACCACGTTGGTCCGGTTGGACGACCTGTCCAGCCTCAAGCTCGACCTGCGGGTCCCCGAGCGCCTGTTCGCGCGCCTGGCCCGCGGGCAGAAGGTGCGGGTCAGCTTCGATGCCTACCCGGATCGCGAGTTCGTCGCCGATATCGAAACCATCGATTCGCAGCTGGACGATGCCGGCCGCTCGGTGATGGTGCGCGGCCGGCTCGACAACCGCGAAGGCCTGTTGCGCCCGGGGATGTTCGCGCGGGCCCGGCTCGTGCTCGGCACCCGCAACGAGGCGGTCATGGTGTCCGAGTCCAGCCTGATTCCCGATCGCGACGTCCAGTATGTCTACGTCGTCAGGGACCAGATGGCGCACCGGGTGGCGGTGCGCACCGGCGTGCGCCAGGATGGCAAGGTCGAGATCCTCGACGGCGTGGCCGCCGGCGAGCAGGTCGTGGCGACGGGGCAGCTCAACCTGCGCGGCGAACAGATGCCAGTGCGCATCGTCGGCGCCCCCGATGCCAAGTCGGCTGCAGTCACGAAGAACGCGTCCTGAGCCCCCGGCTCGAAGGCTGTCATGAAAATCTCCGACGTCTGCATCTCCCGGCCGGTCTTTGCCACCGTGCTGGCGCTCGTGCTCGTGTTGCTGGGTGCCGTGTCGTTCGAGCGGCTGCAGATCCGCGAGTATCCGAACATCGACGAACCGGTGGTCACGGTGCGCACCGACTACCCCGGCGCGTCGGCCGAGATCATCGAGTCCCAGGTCACCAAGCCGCTCGAGGATTCGGTCGCCGGCATCGAGGGCGTGGACGTGATCAGTTCGGTGTCACGCACCGAGCGCAGCCAGATCACCGTGCGATTCCGGCTGGATCGCGACCCGGACAGCGCGGCAGCGGACGTGCGCGACCGCGTCTCGCGGGTGCGCGGCCGCCTGCCGGCCGACATCGACGAGCCGATCATTGCCAAGGTCGAGGCCGATGCGCGCGCCGTGGTCTGGCTGGCCTTCTCGTCCGAGACCCGCTCGCCGCTGGAGGTCTCCGACCTGGCCTCGCGGCTGGTCAAACCGCGGCTGCAGACCCTGCCTGGCGCGGCCGACGTGCAGATCTTCGGCGACCGCGTGTACTCGATGCGCATCTGGATAGACCCGGACCGGCTGGCCGCGTTCCGGTTGTCGCCGGCCGATATCGAGGACGCGATCCGGCGCCAGAATGTCGAGCTGCCCAGCGGACGGATCGAGAGCGACACCCGCGAGTTCAACGTCGTGTCGCGCTCGGACCTGAACCAGGTCAGCGAATTCGAGAAGGTCGTGGTGCGGGTGGTCGACGGCTACCCGGTGCGCATCGTCGATGTCGCGCGGGTCGAGATCGCCGCCGAGAGCGAGCGCAGCATCGTGCGCTACAACGGCGCCGCGGCAGTGGGGATGGGCCTGATCAAACAGGCCACCGCGAATCCGCTGATTCTCGCCAAGGCGTTGCGCGAGACTTTGCCGCAGCTACAGGCTGAATTGCCCGAGGGGGTCAAGGTCAATATTGCCTACGATTCCACGGTCTTCATCGATCGCTCGATCGACGCGGTGTTCAAGACCATCGCCGAGGCGGTGATCCTCGTCGGCCTGGTGACCTTCCTGTTCCTGGGCCGCCTGCGGGCCGCGCTGATCCCGGTCGTCACCATTCCGGTGTGCCTGGTCTCGGCATTCTCGCTGATGGACTTGTTCGGCTTCTCGATCAACACGCTGACCCTGCTGGCGCTGGTGGTCGCCATCGGCCTGGTCGTCGACGACGCGATCGTCGTACTCGAGAACGTCTACCGGCATATCGAGCAAGGCCTCGCGCCTATCCAGGCCGCTTACAAGGGGGCCCGCGAGGTCGGCTTCGCCGTCGTGGCCATGACGATGACCCTGGCGGCGGTGTTCGCGCCGGTGGCGTTCTCCACCGGCCGCACCGGGCGCTTGTTCACGGAGTTCGCGCTGACGCTGGCCGGCGCCGTCATCGTCTCGGGTTTTCTCGCGCTGACGCTGTCGCCGATGATGTGCTCGCGGCTGCTGCGCCAGGAACCGCCGCCGCGCTGGTTCGCGGTGACGATCGATCGTTGGCTGCGGGCGCTGACCCGCGGTTACCGGCGCGTGCTGTCGGGGGTGATCCGGGTCCGCTGGCTGATGGTCGGTCTGGCCGCATGCCTGCTCGGCGGCGCGGGCTGGATGTACCAGAACACGCGGGCCGAACTGGCCCCCACCGAGGATCGCGGCGTGTTCATGACGGTTTTCTCGGCGCCCGAGGGCGCGTCCATCTCCTACACGAACGACAGCGCCCGCGAAATCGAGGCAATGGTCAAGAAGATCCCCGAGTTCTACCGGATCTTCATGATCTCGGGCAATCCGACGGCCACCCAGGGGCTGGCCTTCTCGGGCCTGGTCGACTGGAGTGAGCGTGATCGCTCGGTCCAGGAGGTCGTCGCCGAGATCCAGCCCAAGTTGTTCGGCCTGCCTGCGGTGCGCGCCTTCGCGGTGGCGCCGCCCTCACTCGGGGCTTCTCCCCGGTCGCGGCCGATCAACCTGGTCGTCAAGACCTCCGATTCCTACGAGGAGACCGAGCGGGTGATCGAGCCGTTGCTGGCCGACATGCGCGACAGTGGCCTGATGCAGGGCATCGACACCGACCTCAAGCTGAACAAACCCGAGTTCCGCGTGCGCATCGACCGCGACCGGGCGGCCGACGCCGGCGTTGCCGTCGATGCCGTGGGCAAGGCACTCGAGACGATGCTGGGCGGGCGCCGGGTCACGCGCTTCAAGCAGAACAACGAGGAGTACAACGTCATCGTCCAACTCGAGCCCGGCGAACGTACCTCGCCCGAGGTCATCGAGAGCATTTTCGTGCGCGGCCGTGAAGGTGTGATGGTGCCCTTGTCGGCGCTGGTCAGCGTGAACCAGAGCATCGGCGCCCGCGAACTCAATCACTTCGGCCAGCGGCGGGCGATCACGATCACCGCCAGTCTCGCGCCCAATGTGTCGATGGGCGAGGCGATGCAGTTCATCGGCCAGGTCGTCGACAAGCACCTGCCCGACGGTTACGCGACCGATTACGATGGGCCGACCCGTGAGTTCGTCAGTTCATCGTCGGCATTGTTGTTCACCTTCGTGCTCGCGTTGTTGTTCATCTACCTGGTGTTGAGCGCCCAGTTCGAGAGCTTCGTCGATCCGTTCACGATCCTGTTCACCGTGCCGCTGTCGCTGGCCGGCGGCCTGGCCCTGCTCAAGCTGACCGGCGGCACACTCAATGTGTACAGCCAGATCGGGCTGATCACACTGGTGGGCCTGATCACCAAGCACGGCATCCTGATCGTCGAGTTCGCCAACCAGATGCGCGATGCCGGCGCCGATCTTCGCCAGGCGATCATCGAGGCGGCCAGCCTGCGGCTGCGGCCCATCCTGATGACCACGGCCGCGACGGTGCTGGGTGCGCTGCCGCTGGCCATCGCGACCGGCGCCGGGTCCGAGAGCCGGGTGCAGATCGGCATGGTGATCGTCGGCGGCATGAGCTTTGGTACCCTGATGACCTTGTTCGTCGTGCCGGCGGTCTATTACCTGTTTGCCCGCGAGCGGCACCCGGTGGAACACGCAGAGCAGACCCACCCGGCCTCGGTGCCGCCCGCCCCTTCGCTGGAGTCTTCCACATGAGTGCCCGCCAGATCGTCCTCGATACCGAAACCACCGGGCTGTCGGCCGCCGACGGTCACCGGATCATCGAGATCGGCTGTGTCGAGCTGGTGAACCGCCGACTCACCGGGCGAACGCTGCACCGCTACCTGAATCCCGAGCGCGATATCGACGAGGGCGCGATGGCCGTGCACGGCATGTCCCGCGAGATGCTGGCCGACAAGCCGCGCTTTGCCGAGATCGCCGACGAGTTCCTGGCCTTTGTCGCCGGTGCCGAAGTGCTGATCCACAACGCTTCGTTCGACGTCGGTTTTCTCGATGCCGAACTGGGCCGCCTGTCCGGCCAGCGGTTCGCCAGCCATGTCAGCGGCGTGATCGACACGCTGGCGATGGCCCGCGAGTTGCACCCGGGCCGCCGCAACTCCCTCGATGCGCTGTGCGACCGCTACGGCGTCTCCAATGCCCACCGCAAGCTGCACGGCGCGTTGCTCGATGCGGAGTTGCTGGCCGACGTCTACCTGGCGCTCACCCGCGGGCAGGACAGCCTGGAGATTCCCGGGCGGGGCGAGCCCTCGCGCGATGCCGCGGGCCTGTCCATCGCCTGGCCGCCGGCCGGCCTCGTGACGGTCGAGCCCGATGCCGACGAGCGGGCCGCCCACGAGGCCCTGCTGCAGGACATGGCCAGGGAGCGCGGCGAGCCGGCGCTCTGGGTCCGGCTGGACGACGCGGCGTAGGGGCCGGGGTCAGCGCAGGTTGCTGAACCCTGGGGGCGGCCGGGTGCGGGTCGATGCCTTGCCCGCCTTGCCCGCCTGGCCGGCCGCCGCCGGACATTGACCGCTCTGCAACCAGGCGAGTGCCGCGGCCGTCAGCGGTTCATCCGCCTGCCCGAACTGACCCACGCCGTTGTCCGGCACCGGGCAATCGGCGGGCAGACCATCGAAATAGTCGGTGGCGCCGCTGGCATTGCGAAGCCGGAAGGTCACGATGCTGTAGACCTTGTCCTTGTGGGTCTGGGGGGTGAAGCCGACCGGCTTGCCGCAGGTGGTCGTGCCGATGCGGGTCGCGGCGCGGTAAGGGGCAAGGCCCTGGATCAGCGCTTCGGAGGCCGAACACGTCTGGTCGCTGGTCAGCCAGACCAGCCGGTTGAAGCGGCCTGCCCGGGGGTCCGAGGTGAACCTGATCGTCCGGTCAGAGTTCCGGTGCAGACGGTTGAACTGCAGTTCGGACATCGGCTGGCCGGATACATCGGCGAGCGCCGAACCGACCTGGGCCGCGGTCGACAACAAGCCCCCCCCGTTGGTACGCAGGTCGACGATCAGGTCCTGCGCGCCCTGGGCGAGCAACCGGTCCAGCGCGGCCTGCCACGGGGTCACTCCGCCGTCCGCGAACGAATAGAAGTTCACGTAGCCGATCTTGCGTCCGGTCTGCTCGAAGAGGTTCTCGGCCAGCACGTAGGTCAGCGGGTACAGCGCCTTGGTCACCTCGATCTGGCGCGCCGTGCCGTCATCGAGCACATCGAAGCGGCGAACGATGCCTTCGTCGGTCGGGCCGAACGCGTCGCTGACCCCGTCGCGCGTAGCCAGCGCGGCGATCGACTCTCCCTGGATCGCGGTGATCGTCTGGCCGCGCCGCAGGCCGGCCCGCGCGGCCGGCGATTGGGGCTGCACCATCAGCAACAGCAGGTCGTTGGCGCGCACCCGGTAGTGGATCCCGAAGCCGATGGTCTCGCCGTCGAAAAACCGGTTGTAGGACACGGCGTCGGAAATGTAGCTGAAAGTGTCCTGCGCGATGCGCAACCCGTCCAGCAACGCCTTGTCGGACGCGTAGTCGTCCGGATCGACACTCGCCGGCAGCTGGTCTTCCCACAAGTACCAGTCCCGCAGGTACTCGAGCAGGAAGGTCTTGGCATCGCGGTTGTCGGGTAAACCGGGCAGGCCCGGCAGGCCGGGCAGCGAGTCCGAGCCGCAGGCGCCGATCGCCAGGGCCAGGCAAAGCAGCGTCGCGCGCCTGCGCAGGCGGTGCGGCAGTCGGAACCGGGCGGGACGGATCGAGAGGGCGGGCACGGGCATCGGGGGTCTTGGGGCAGCGGTGGGGCAAGCCTAGCAGGCGCCACCGGATCGCTCCACCGGGCCGGGCCCGGTTGTTGGTTGCGGGTCAAAGACGACCCTTGTCCGAGGTTGCTACACTTGCGCGAACGAATCGGAGTGTTAATGAAGCAATCCCGTCAATCGCGTGCCGCGCGCGATCGAAAAGGACATCTGTCCGCAGATGCCGAACGCATGGTCACCGCGGCGCTGGGGATGGCCAATTCGGGCAGCCGGGTCGAAGACCGCTACTGGGATGCCCAGCTGGCCGGGCGCCTGATCCGCCTGCTGGCCAACGGTCATCCGCAACCGGTCTACGACGCGCTCGAGCGCCTGCACCAGACCGATCCTGAAGCCTATGGCGCGCTGATCGAGTCGGTCGAGGAGCACTCCGAGTCGCTGATCATGGAGCACGAGGGCGAGCATTGGCAGATTCTGCTCGTCACCGCGCCACTGGTTGCCTGGACCCGGTTCAATATCCCTTCCGGATGGATTCCGCGCGCGCTGCGCGACAGCCTGGCCGAAGGCGTGCAGGCCAACATCCTCGCGCCGCAGGCGCGCTTTTTCATGATGCCCTCGATGCTCAGCATCGACCAACTGCCGCGCGACTATGCCGACCTTCGCCGGCTGGCCGGCCGGCTCGGCGCCGCGGCGCTGGGCGGCGAGCCACCCTCGCAGGCGAACGAGCATCCCGAGAGCGCCGAGATGCTGGCCGATGCCCGGTTCCTGGTGGGCGCGGTGGCCGTGCCACCCGGTGAAGCCGCATTCCGTTGGCAGACGTCCGACCTGCGCGACCAGGGCGGGCGCGTGCAATGCCTGGAGAAATGGGTAGAGCATGCGCGTCCCTTCGCCGAGCAATTGCTGCCCGGATGCGGCTTCGAATGCCTGCTGCCCGACGCCTACCACATCAACATGCGCGAAGCGGATCGCCGGGTTCGTCCGTACGCGATCCGGGCAGGTGTGCACTACCTTTCCCATGCGCTCGAAGTCGAGCCGTCCGCATTGCGGGCGGTCGTTGCCGGTTTCGGTCAGGATCGGGTCGACGAGTACCGGATCGGGCTGAGCGCCGACCCGGACGGCGAGTCCGTGGCCCACGGCGTGTTGTGGCCGTTGCTGGGGGCCGAGGGCGAGTACGACGATCCGCCGCCACTGGCACGGATCCGCGAATGCCTGCGCGAGGCCGGGATCACCGACATCAGCGTCTGGACCGATGTCGTCGAACCCGAGTACTGCGAGGACTGCGGGATGCCGCTGTATCCGAACGACAAGTCCGAGGTCGTGCACGCCGAGTTGCCGGCCGACGTGGCGCCGGACTCGGTGCATTTTCACTAACACGGATGCCGCGGCGACCCCAGGCGGCGACGGCTCAGCGCGCCTTGCGCGCCTGGTCGATCCGCTCCTGCAGATAGGCCCAGTAAAAATCCGCACTCGTGTAGCCGACCAGGCGTTCGGCCAGTTCGCGCCCGGCGCCCAGCAACAGGACGGTCGGCGCGACCCTGACACCCAGTGAGCCGGCAAATGCCGCCGCGCTGGGATGACCCTCGGTCGCCGGCGGATCGGCTGGCGGGCCGATCGCCGGCAGTGACCGCGCCAGCGCCGCCCGGTCGGACAGGCTGATCTCGAACACCCGCAGATCGGCGTAGGCCGGATCCTTGGCGAGCGGGCCGATTTGTTGCGCCATGATTCGTTCGCAGAACCCGCAACCGGGCAGCGACACCAGCACGACGGCCAAGGCACCCGGTGTTCGCAGGTAATCGGCCAATGCCTGGGCATCGCCCGGCACCGGCGCGGTGGTGCCCGCCGTCCCGGCGCTGGGTAGCGCAAGCAGCCAGGCCAGGCCGATCGCAAGCGCGACCGATCGCCAGGATCGGCGCGCCGCGCCAGCCAGACGCGAAGGCCGTGCCGTGAACTGGGCCGTCATTGCCATGAAATTTCTCCGAAGAAACCATCGGCCGGGTTGGGCGGCCGGCCGGGCCGGGTGGCAGGAACTGCGCCCCGGGAGCGCTGTTTGACTATATGCCAATTTGCGCATACAGTAACTATATCAACGAAAAGTATGCGCGTACCGGAGCCCGATGGCTACCGACCGCCGCCCCGGAGGTGACATGCAGGATGATCTCGAACCCGTGCTGGAAGGCGTATCGCGCTACTTCAGCCTGCTTGCCGAGCCCACCCGGCTGCGTATCCTGCACGCGATCTGCAGCACCGAGAAGTCGGTCACCGAAATCGTCGAGGAGACCGGCGCCAGCCAGACCAACGTCTCGCGGCACCTGGGCACGTTGTTCAGCGCCGGGGTCCTGAATCGTCGCAAGCAGGGCAACTTCATCTACTACCAGGTGTCCGACGACACACTGATCGAAATCTGCCGCACCGCCTGTGTGCACTACGCGTCGCGCTCGGAACCGAACGAGAAGCGGGGTAGCGGCGCCAAGGCGCTCGCACGCGATTTCGGCGCCCGTGGCAAGTCGGCCGCAGCGGCCGATCCCCAAAGCTGATCGACAGAGATCCGACCTTTCAGGAGGCAAGCTTGTCCCACCCCAAGATTCCCGGTCGGCTCAGGCCGGCGCCCGAAAACTTCCTCGATGCGGCCGACCTGCAACGGGCGGGCACGGCACGTCGCGGCTTTATGGCGAAGGCACTGGCCATGGGGGCCGGCGCCACGGCGGCCCAGTTGTCCACCGCGAAGGCAGCGCCGGTCGGCGAGGCGGCGATTCTCGAACTGCCCGAGCACACGACCGGGCTGGGGCAGCCGGTGGCCTCGCGGCTGTACGGGCTGCCATCGAAATGGGAGCGCAACCTGCAGCGACGCGAGAGCCCGGGCCTGACCCGCGTCTCGGCCTCGTCGGTGAGCTTTTGCCCGCTCCAGGGCACGTTCGGCATCATCACGCCCAGCGGCCTGCATTTCGAGCAGGCCCACCAGGCTGGTGGGACATCGATCCCAGCCAGCACCGGCTGATGACTGTAACGGCCTGGCCAAGGCGCCGCGGGTCTTCACGATGGATGAACCGCTGCGCATGCCGTCGGTGTCACGCATCCACTTCATCGAGTGCGGCGCCAACACCGGCATGGAGTGGGCAACGTGGCCGTGCCCACCGTGCAGTACACGCACGGCATGCTGTCATGCTGCGAATACACGGGTGTTCGTTTGTCGACGCTACCGACATCTGCGGCGCCGATACCGACAAGGGCCAGTACGCTCGCCGAGGGGGCCGATGGTTCGTCGATGACGCGCACGATCTCGATGGCCGCCGCGGAGACGATCGTCGCCTGGGCGATGAACGGCGAGATGATGCGCCCGGAAAAACGGTTACCCGCTGCGCCTGGTCGCTGGGGTGCAGGGTGTGTCATGGGTCAAGTACCTGCGCCGTCTGGAAGTGGGCGATCAGCCGTATTACACGAAAGACGACGGTCCACTACGTCGACCTGATGCCCGACGGCACCACCGGCAGTTCACCTCGATCCAGGAAGTGAAGTCGGTCGTCACGTCGCCCTCGGGCGGCCAGTTGCTGCTGGACAAGGGCTACTACATCACCGGCCTCGCCTGGTCGGGGCGCGGCCATATCAAGCAGGTTGTCGATGTGTCGGTCGATGGCGGGCGCAACTGGCGCACCGCGCGGCTCGAGACCCCGGTGCTGGACAAGTGCCTCACCCGGTTCAACATCGACTGGGTCTGGGACGCCAACCGGCGATCCTGCAAAGCCGGGCCACCGACAGTACCTGGTCACGTGCAGCCCAAGATCAACCAGTTGCGGCGGTGCGCGGCACCCGCTCGATCTATCACAACAACGCCATCCAGTCGTGGAAGGTGGCCGACTCTGGCGAAGTCTCGAACGTGCAGGTGTACTGATGATGATGAGCGAATACACACCCAGCCCCCGACACGGGCGCGCCGCGCGCGTGCTGGCCACGGCGGTGCTGGGTGCCACGCTGGTCGCCGGTACGGTGCTGGCCGCGCCGACCGACGCCGACAAGGCTCTGGCGGCGCTGGGTCGCGTTGCCACCAAGGACGAGGTGAAGGCCTGGGACATCGATGTCCGCCCCGACATGACAGGCCTGCCGCCGGGCAAGGGCACCGTCGACCAGGGGATCGACATCTGGGAGGAGAAGTGCACCTCCTGCCACGGCATCTTCGGCGAGGTCCAACGAGGTCTTCACACCACTGGTGGGCGGTACGACCGAAGAGGACATCGCAGCGGGCAATGTCGCCAACCTCAAGGCCGGCTCGACCTACCCGCAGCGCACGACGCTGACGAAGGCGTCCGAGATCACCGCGCTCTGGGATTACATCAACCGGGCCATGCCCTGGAACACCCAAGAGCCTGACCGACGAGGTCTACGCTGGTGCTGGCCTACCTGCTGCACCTGGGCAACGTGGTGCCGGACGATTTCGAGTTGTCCGACAAGACGATGGCCGATGTGCAGGCCCGCCTGCCCAACCGCAACGGCATGAAGTGCTCTACGAGCCGCTCTGGCGGGTGGACGGCAAGCCGGATGTGCAGGGCAGCGACTGCATGACCGATTGCGAGACCGAGTTGACATCCGCTCGTTCCTGCCCGACTATGCGCGCAACGCCCACGGCAATCTGGCCGAGCAGAACCGCGTCGTCGGACCCATCCGGGGCGCCGACACCACCCGGCCAGCACCCAAGTCGCTCGAGGAAACCCGCAAGCTTGCCAGGGAGATCCAGGCAAAGGCCGGCGAAGAGGCTGCCGTGGTGCCGGCGGCGGACGCGGCGGCGCCGGCGGGGGCGGACGAATCGGCGCTGGCCTAGAAGTCGGGCTGCCTGGCCTGCCACGACATGGGCGCCAAGAAGGTCGGGCCGTCGTTCAAGGACATCGCCAAGCGCTACCACGGCAAGCCCGATATCGTCGACATCCTGGCCGGTCACGTGCGCAACGGCAATTCGGGCACCTGGGGTGCCGTCCCGATGCCCCCCAATGCGCATGTCTCCGAAGAAGACGCCAAGCGGCTCGTGCGTTGGATTCTCGATTCACGTTGAACCCCGCGCCTTGGGTAGGCCCTTGGGCGGGTTTGCTTGAGGTAAAGTCAACAACATCGGTGCGGTGCCGATCCCGGCACGTACTGGCATCGCTTCCTCGCGGGAGCGACCTTTTTCCCAACAGGAGGCTTCTATGAATTCATCCAGGCGAACCACGCTGCAGGTGGCCGGGGCAGGTGGCATCTACGCCGCGCTGGTCACCATCGGCCTGATCAAACCGGGGACGGCGATGGCCGCCGACCTGGCCGCGGCGTTCAAGACCAAGGGCAGCAAGGCGACGCTCGAGGCGATGGGCGCGGCCGGCGCCACGGTGTCCGACAAGGTGGCGGTGCTCGCACCGGATATCGCCGAGAACGGGGCCGTGGTACCGGTCGGCGTCAAGAGCGACCTGCCCAACACCGAGATGATCGCCGTGCTGGTCGAGAAGAACCCGAACGCGCTGACCGGCGCCTACGACATCCCGGCGGGCACCGACCCCGAGATCAGCATGCGCGTCAAGATGGGCCAGTCGTCCGACGTCATCGCGCTGGTCAAGGCGGACGGCAAGTTCTACATGGCCACCAAGGAAGTCAAGGTCACCCTTGGCGGCTGCGGCGGCTGACCAGGCGGCCCGGCAATTCCCATCCAATCAATGAATCGACAGGAGAAGTCTCATGGGTGATCCAATGCGCATTCGCGCCCGCCTCAAGGGCGACGCCGCGGACGTACGCGTGCTGATGGCGCACGAAATGGAAACCGGCCAACGCAAGAACTCGGCCGGCGAACTGGTACCGGCCTGGCACATCACCGAGGTGGTGGCCACGCTCAACGGCAAGCAGGTGCTCAAGGCCTACTGGGGCCCCGCAGTGGCCAAGAACCCCTACCTGGCGTTCTCGGTCAATGGCGCGAAAAAAGGCGACAAGATCGTCGTGACCTGGAAGGACAACAAAGGTGATTCGCGCACCGACGAGGCAACGGTCTCCTGATTCGTTGTCGGTCCGGGCCGGCCGCAGGGGCCGCCGGCCCGGAGCAGGCGGCTCGTCGTCGCCACGCGCCGTAAGAACAAGAGCATCAATTCCATCCGCAGGAGAAAAACGTGAGACAACCCGTTCGCAAGGGGACCCGGGCAGCGCTTTACGCGGCCATCGCGGTTCTGGCCGCGCTGCCGCTGACCGCGTCGGCCGACAGTGACGACGTCAAGAAAGGAATCGAAAAGTATCGCGAGATGCTGCAGGACGGCAATCCGGCCGAGCTGACCGTCTATCGCGGTGAAGACCTGTGGAAGCAGGCACGTGGCCCGAAGAATGTCTCGCTCGAGCAGTGCGACATGGGCAAGGGCCCGGGCGTGGTCGACGGGGTGGCCGCCGAGATGCCGCGCTACTTTGCCGATACCGACAAGGTCATGGATGTCGAGGGCCGGATCGTGCATTGCATGGTCACGCTGCAGGGCTTTGATGAAAAGGAAGTGATCGCCAAACCGTTCTCGGGGACCGGTCAACGCCAGACGGATCTCGAGGCGCTGTCGGGTTATATCTCGGAGATGTCCCGCGGTGTCGCTGTCAATCTGCCCCAGGTCCATCCGAAGGAGAAGGCTGCGTATCTGCGCGGTGAACAGGCGTTCTTTTACGTGGGCGGTCCCTACGATTACTCCTGTGCCACCTGCCACTCCAAAGATGGAGCCCGCATCCGCCTGCAGGATCTGCCCAATCTGACCGAATCGGCTCCGGCCGGTGATGCCTTCACGACCTGGCCCGCGTACCGGGTGTCCCAGGGCGCACTGCGATCGATGCAGTGGCGTATGTACGACTGTTTCCGCCAGCAGCGCTTCCCAGCGCTCAAGTACGGTTCACAGACCTCCGTAGACCTGATCACCTACCTCGGTGTGAAGGCCAAGGGCGCGAAGATGGATGCGCCCGCGATCAAGCGTTGAGAAGGAGACAGCAAACATGAACTATTCGATGACCAGAGGGGCGGGGCTGATCGGCCTGTTTGCCCTGGCCGGTTGCGTCACCCAGGTGGGTGCGGCAGACGACATGACCGCCAAGAGCGACCCGGCCACGGTGGCCGCGTTCATGAGGGACTCGTTCAAGGAGCAGGGTCAGGCCAAGCTCGACCGGCTCGAGCAGTCGGAAAGCCAGAAGATCTGTACGGCGGCGGCCGGCAAGCCGGTTCCCGCCGACCTGAAGGCCAAAATCGAGAAAGAGGCGCTGGCCGCGGTCAAGTATCCCGAAGACGGCAAGTATCTGGGCAGTTGGGAAAAAGGCATGGAACTCGCCGCCGGGGGTCGAGGATTCCAGTTCTCCGACAAGGCGGGTTCGGAAGTGTTCGGCAATTGCTACGCCTGCCACCAACTCGACAAGGCCGAGGTGTCGTACGGCAACCTGGGTCCGTCGCTGTACAACTACGGCAAGATCCGCGGCAACTCCGAGGCGATGGTCAAGTACACCTGGGCCCGTATCTGGGATTCGCATGCGTTCAATGCCTGCAATGCCATGCCGCGTTTTGGTGCCCGCAACCTGCTCTCGAACGAGCAGATCAAGGATGCCATGGCGATGTTGCTCGATCCGGAATCGCCGGTCAACAAATGACCGACCGACCTGGCGGGCCGCGTCGCGGTTCGCCAGGTGGGCATCACGATGCCGCGCGGGCGGACTGCCTGGCAACCTGAACAGAGAAGGATCATGCAAAGACGGGAGTTTCTTAACGTGCTCGCCGCGGCTTCGGCCGCCGGGATGGCACTGGGGCGGCATGCGTCGGTTGGCGCAACCGGCAAGGAGGGGCGGGCGCAGTGGCCGAGGCGATGTACGACATCGCGCCGTTCGGCAACGTGAGCTTCTGCACTTCACCGATTGCCACGCGCAGCTGCAACCGGTTTATTTTCGCGAGCCCAGCGTCAATCTGGGCTTTGGCGATGCGTTTGGCCGCCCGCCGCACGTCGTGGGCGAGGCCTTGCTCAAGGCCTACGGCATCGCGCCGGGCACCGCACAGGCGCATGCCTTCACCTACCTCGACTTTGCGGCGGCGGCCAACACCTACGGCAAGGTCGGTGGCTTCTGCGCACCTGTCCACGCTGGTCAAGCGAATGCGCGCCTCGCGCCCGGGTGCCTTGCTGCTCGATGGGGGCGACACCTGGCAGGGCTCGGCGACCGCGCTGTGGTCCAACGGCCAGGACATGGTCGACGCCTGTAAGTTGATGGGCGTCGACATCATGACCGGCCACTGGGAGTTCACCTATGGCATGGAGCGCGTCAAGGAGATCATCGACAAGGACTTTGCCGGCAAGATCGATTTTGTCGCGCAGAACGTCAAGACCACCGATTTCGAAGACCCGGTCTTTGCGCCCTACGTGATCAAGGAAATGAACGGTGTGCCGGTCGCGGTGATCGGCCAGGCGTTCCCTTACACGCCGATTGCCAACCCCCGCTACATGGTCGCCAACTGGAGCTTCGGCATCCAGGACGACCGGATGCAGGAAATGGTCGACGAGGCGCGCGGCAAGGGCGCCCAGGTGGTCGTCGTGCTGTCGCACAACGGCATGGATGTCGACATCAAGATGGCCTCGCGGGTTACCGGCATCGACGCCATTCTCGGCGGACACACCCACGACGGGATGCCGGCACCGGTGGTCGTCGACAATCCTGGCGGCAAGACGCTGGTCACCAATGCCGGTTCCAACGGCAAGTTCCTGGGGGTGCTCGACTTCGATGTCAGGAACGGCAAGGTGACCGACTACCGCTATCGGTTACTGCCGGTTTTCTCGAACATCCTGCCGGCCGACGCCGACATGACCGCGCTGATCGACAAGGTCCGCGCACCGCACCTGGCCAAGCTGGGTGAGACGCTCGCGGTCAGCCAGCAGCTGTTGTACCGGCGCGGCAACTTCAACGGCACGTTCGACCAACTGATCGTCGATGCGCTGATGGACGTCAAGGGCGCGCAGATCGCATTCTCGCCCGGCTTTCGGTGGGGCACGAGCATCCTGCCGGGCCAGGCGATCACCCGCGAGCACGTGATGGATCAGACCGCGATCACCTATCCGTACACAACCGTCACCGACATGACCGGCGAGTTCATCAAGACCGTGCTCGAGGACGTGGCCGACAACCTGTTCAATCCCGACCCGTATTACCAGCAGGGCGGCGACATGGTGCGCGTCGGCGGCCTGACCTACGCGATCGAGCCCAAGGCTGATGCCGGCAAGCGCATCTCGGACATGCGCCTCGACGGCAAGCCGATCGACGCCGCCAAGACCTACAAGGTCGCGGGCTGGGCGCCGGTCGCCGAAGGGGCGAGCGGGGAGCCCGCGTGGGAGGTCGTCGAAGCCTATCTGAAGGCGAACAAGGAACTGCCCACCCGCAAGCTGAACACGCCGCGACTGGTCGGCGTGGGCGACAACCCGGGGTTGGCGCTGTGAGGCCCGCGATCCGGGGGCCTCACAGCGCCTTGGTCACGCTGGCGCTGCTGGCCGGCCTGCACGGTGCGGTACTGGCCGAGGACGGCCTGTTCAACATCCGCCAGATGACGCCCGAGGTCGCGCTCAAGGCCGCGCAGGCAGCGCTTGCCGACTGCCGTGGGCGCGGCTTCCAGGTGAGCGTCGCGGTGGTCGATCGCCAGGGCGTGTTGCAGGTGTTGCTGCGCGACCGCTTTGCCGGCACGCACTCGGTGGCGTTCGCCCGCGACAAGGCCTGGACATCGGCCAGCTTCAAGATCACCACCACCCAGCTGGCCGAGGAGACCCAGGCCGGCAAGCCCTCCAGTGGGATTCGTGCGTTGTCCGGCGTGGCCGCGGTCGGTGGCGGGATGCCGATAGAGGCCGGCGGCAACTGGGTCGGTGCCATTGGCGTGTCGGGCGCACCGGGGGGCGATGCCGACGAGTTGTGCGCGCAGGCGGGCATCGATGCCATTGCCGACGACCTGGCCTTTTGAACGGGGGATGCAGAACATGATTCATCGCTTCGCCCGTGGGTTCCTGATACCGCTGTCCCTGGCGCTGCCGATCGCCGCGATCGCGGCCCCTGCCATCTCGACCCCCGCGACGACGGGCCGGCCGGCCCAGGCCAGCGCCGCGTCGACCGCCGGAGCGGCCGGTGCACTGATGTTCGAACCGGCCACCGTGCGGATGACGGTGCAAAAGCTCACCGGGCGGGTCTACTTCGTCCAGGGTCAGTCGGGCATGATCTCCACGGCGAACCAGGGCTTCAACTCCAATGCCGGGTTCGTGATCACCGACGACGGGGTCGTCGTGTTCGATGCGCTGGGCACCCCGTCGCTGGGCGAGGCACTGCTGCAGCGCATCCGCGAGGTGACCGACAAGCCGGTCGTGCGCCTGGTGGTCAGCCACTATCACTCCGATCACTTCTACGGCGCCCAGGCGTTCAAGGCCGCCGGGGCCGACATCTGGGCCCAGCAGGAGGTCCTCGAGTACCTGAAGACCGAGGCGCCGGTGGCCCGGCTGGCCGAGCGGCGCCAATCGCTGTTTCCCTGGGTCGACGAGCGCGCCCGTATCCTGGCGCCCGATCACACGGTCGGCAAAAGCGAATCGTTCGTGCTGGGCGGGATGACCTTCCAGCTGTTTCACGTCGGGCCGGCGCACACGCCCGAAGACATGATGATGTACGTCGAATCCGAAAAGGTGCTGTTTGCCGGCGACCTCGTCTTTGCCGGTCGCATCCCGTATGTCGGCGATGCCGACAGCCGCGCCTGGCTGGCCGCGCTGGACGACTTGTCGGCACGCCGGCCCGAGTGGCTGGTGCCCGGCCACGGCGAGGCCTCGGCCAAGGCCACCGACGACCTCGATCTGACCCGCAACTACCTGCGGTTTTTGCGCGAGGTCATGGGCCGCGCGGTCGACGAGTTGCGCAGCTTCGACGAGGCCTACGAACAGACCGACTGGTCGGCCTGGGCCTCGCTGCCGGCGTTCGACGACGCGAATCGGCGCAATGCCTACAACACCTTCATCCTGATGGAGCGCGAGGCGCTGGACGGCAAGCGCTGAGCCTTCGATAGCGGCGGCCCCGGCCCCGGCCCCGACCCCGGTTTGACGGGGCCGGGGCCGACGGTCATGCTCCGGGCATGGACAGACTGACCAATATCGAGGCGTTCGTGCGGGTCGCCGAATGCGGCAGCTTTGCCGAGGCCTCCCGGCAACTGCGGCTGGCCCGCTCGGTGATGACCCACCGGGTCCGGCAGCTCGAAGAATTTGTCGGCGCGCCGCTGCTGCTGCGCACGACCCGCAGCGTGCGCCTGTCCGATGTCGGACGGGCGTTCTACCAGGACTGCGTCGAATTGCTGGGTCGCGCCGACGACCTGGTCGAGCAGATGCGCGACATGCGCCTCTCGCCCAAGGGCATGTTGCGGGTGCACGCGCTGCCCGGTTTCGTGCTGGGCCACCTCACGGGCGTGCTGCGCGCGTTTCACGAGGCCTATCCGGACATCCGGCTCGACCTGGTGGTCAACGACGCGGTGGTCGATCCGGTTCGAGATGGCTTCGACTGCACGTTGCAGATCTTCCCGCCGTCATCCGAGCAACTGGTCGAGCGGCGCCTGTTCCCGGTGCGGCGGGTGTTCTGCGCGTCGCCCGACTACCTGCGCCGCCACGGCCGCCCACGTTCGCCGGCCGAGTTGGCCGATCATCCGCTGGGCCTGTACTCGCGCTACCCCAGTCGTGATCGCTGGGATTTCTATGGCAAGGGCAAGAAGAGGCAGAGCATCGCGCTGATGCCCTCGCTGCACACGAACAGCGTGCACCTGTTGCGCGACTACGCACTCGAGCACGCGGCGATCGTGTGCATTCCCACGCTCGTCGCCGCCGACCCGGTGCTGCGCGGCGAACTCGAGATCGTCCTGCCCGATCATCACCTGAGCGCCTTCTGGTTGTCGGCGCTGTACGCGCCCACCCAACGCGGCTCGGCCCGCCTGCGGCTGTTTCTCGAGCACCTGTTCGACAGCTTCTCGGCCGGTGCCCCGTGGGATGCCGCGCTGGTGGCCGGTGGCCTGATCGGGGCCGAAATCATCGACGGGCAGTGATTGCCCGACTTATTGTTCTCATATCGCGAACAATGGTGTCGCCTTCACGGGACTACCGTTGCCTGGCAAGGTTTTCTAAGATCACCCCCATACTCGGTCCACCCCTGGAGACGATCCGGGACCTGCCAGGACCGACAGGCATCAAAACGACGGAGGCAACATGACCCAGCAAACCCGATTCGCTTCCCTTGCCGACTACCGCAAGGGCGAGATCGAACTGATTTCCGGCAGTCGCAAGGAGTACGCTTTCTCGAACATCTTCGAGGTTGCCGACACCAGCAAGCCCTATGAGCGCGTGGCGGTGGGCAAGAACCTCGAGTACGTGCAAGAGGCGGTTCGCGCCGAGGGCGAGTCGGGCTGGTACCTCTGCGCGCACGACGAGTTTGCGGTGTGCATGGACGGGGCCGTCGAGGTCGAGTTACTCAAGCCCGACGATGCCAGGGCGCTGGTGCCCGAGGACAAGAACGGGGCGATCTCGCTGGGTGCCAAGGCGCCGTCCGGTCGCAAGATGGGCGTCATCCGCCTCAAGCGCGGCCACCAGGCGATGCTGAACAAGGACTGCGCCTACCGGTTCCGCGCCGACAAACCCGCCGTGTTGCTGATCCAGACCATCCTGGGCGACGTGACGATCGAGAAGTGGGCAAAGATCTGCCTGCAGTGAAGACAACGGCCAAGCAAGGCAACGGTAAGGAGCAAGACATGAGTGCAGTGATCGGTGAAGTCGAATCGGGCTACAAGATCTTCAAGGTGGGGCAGTTCGAACTGGCCCGTGACGAGTATTTCGTGACCATCACCTGGCCCGCCAAGGGCACGCGGCTGAGTCACAAGATGCATGCCGACGATTTTCTGAAGGCGCTGATGCGCGATGTCGCCTGGGGGTTTTTTTACGGCTGGGTCAATTTCGACCGGATGTTCGGCACCCGCAACCTGTATGGCAAGGTCGAGATGTTCTGCGGCCGCTACGAAGTCTCGTACCACGAGGCGGGGCTGTCCTACGTCGAGACCTTCGATTCGCCGGCACTGATGAAGGTCTTCAAGGAGATTCTTGCCGACTGGACCAATGCCGGCTTCGATCCGTTTGCCGCCGCCGGCGAAACCGGTGGCACCGTGTTCGGTCCCAAGCAGGGCGACAACCTCGAGGCGATCGACCGGTTCCGGATTCCCACCCAGCGGATGCCTGGCATCGAGGGCGATTCGCCGCTGCGAAATGACGAAACCGGTTACCCGGTCAACCGCGCGTTTGCCGATGTGCCGCAGGATGAACCCGAGATCATTGCCGAACCCGGGTTCGAAAAAGAACTGCACGGCTTCAATCTGTTCAAGTACCTGAGCCGATCCGACGTCACCTGGAATCCCTCGGTCACCGGCGTGTGCAAGGCGTCGCTGGCCTGCCCGACGACCGAGGAGCAGATCCTGCCGGTCATTCACGGCAACGACCGGGTCGAGTGGTTCATCCAGATGTCCGACGAGATCTACTGGGACGTCAGCGACAAGGAGACCGGCCGGCCCCGCGCCAAGGTGATCATGCGCGCCGGCGACATTGCGGCGATGCCGGCGGACATCCGTCACCAGGGGTTCTCACCCAAGCGCTCGATGCTCTACGTGTGGGAGAACGCGACCCCCGACCTGCCACAGCGATACGAGCGCGGCGAACTGCCCCCGTACCCGATCGAGTTCTGATCGCCGCCCACGCCCGGTCCGCCTGATGACCGGGCGCCCCTGAAAACCGACCGTGTGCCCGACCCCGGTGGCCGGGCGTGGCACCGTTCGTCCCGGTGCCGTCCCCATATCCCAGGAGATCCCGATGCTGCTGCCGCAAAAGCCGATCGAAACCCGCTTGTTCATCAACGGAGAATTCGTCGATGCCTCGGCAAGGGGACGCATCCCGGTGCTCAATCCGCATGACGGCACCGTGATCTGCGAAGCTGCCGAGGCCCGCGAAGCGGACGTCGACGATGCGGTGGCCGCCGCCCGCGCGGCGTTTCCCGGCTGGGCCGGCACGGCCGCCGCAGACCGGGGCAACCTGTTGCTTCGGCTGGCCGATGCGATCGAGAACCAGGCCGAGGAGATCGCCCGGCTCGAGGCGCTCGATACCGGCCACCCGTTGCGCGACTGCCGCTTCCTGGATGTGCCCAGGACCGTGGCCACCTATCGTTACTTTGGCGGGATGGCCGACAAGTTCCAGGGCAGCCTGCCGCCGGTCGAGCAGGGCTTTCTGAACTACGTCAAGCGCGAGCCCATCGGGGTGGTCGGGCAGATCGTGCCCTGGAATTTTCCGTTGATGTTCACCGGCTGGAAGCTGGGCCCCGCGCTGGCGGCCGGCAACACCGTGGTGATGAAGCCGGCCGAGCTGACCCCGCTGTCGACCTTGCGCATCGCCGAACTGGCGCGCGATGTGGGCTTCCCGGCCGGTGTCATCAACGTGGTGCCCGGCTATGGCGCGGTGGCGGGCCAGCACATGGCCGATCACCCGGGCATCGACAAGATCGCCTTCACCGGCTCGACCGCCACCGGGCGGCGCATCGTGCAGGCCAGCGCCGGCAACCTCAAGCGCCTGCAACTCGAACTGGGCGGCAAGGGGGCGAACATCGTGTTCGACGATGCGAACCTGCTGGCGGCCGTCAACGGGTCGGCCTGGGCGATCTTCCACAACCAGGGGCAGGCGTGTATTGCGGGCTCGCGGCTGGTGTTGCACCGGCGGATCGCCGACGAGTTCCTCGACAAATTCCTGCGCCTGGCCGAGTCGATCCGGCTGGGCAACCCGCTGATCGAAGGCACCGAGATGGGGCCGCTGACCTCGGCGATGCATCGCGACAAGGTGCTCGGAGACGTGGCGATCGCCAGGGAGCAGGGCGGGGAAGTGCTGGCCGGTGGTGTCGCGCCGGATGACCCTGCTGGCCGCCGGCTACTATGTCCGGCCCACGGTGGTGGCGGCCCGGGCGGCGGACCGGGTGTCGCAGGAAGAGGTGTTCGGGCCGCGCCGTCACGGGTGCTGCGCTTGATGACGACGATGAAAGGATATGATCGCCAACTGGGACCGAGTACGGCCTGGGGGCGCCTGGACCTGGCGACCTGCAGCGCGCCCACCGGATGGCCGATGCGATGCGGGCCGGCATGGTGTGGATCAAGGCCACAAGCGTGTCAACCCGGGCTCGCCGTTCGGCGGCGTCGGGCGTTCGGCTACGGCCGCGAGATGGGCTTCGAGGCGATGCACGACCATACCGAGGCCAAGTCGGTGTGGGTCAACGTGAACGCGCAGATTCCGCCTTACTATGCCCGTTGATCCGCGGTGAACGAGGAGACGCCATGAACTCGATGCCTTCATCTGATACGTGGCCGCGCCGGCGCGTCGTGTTCGGAGCCGGCCGGCTCTCCAGCCTGCCGGCCGAGCTGGATCGCTGGGCGCGCGGCGTGCGCTGGTTCTTTGCACGCCGGAGCAGGCAGCGCTGGCCGCGCAGGTGGCGGGGCAGCTGGGCACGCGATGCGCCGGCGTGTTCGACAAGGCGGTGATGCATGTGCCGATCGAGATCGCGCACCAGGCCCGCGAGCTGGCGACCAGGCTTGGTGCCGATTGCTGCGTTGCCATCGGCGGTGGCTCGACGATAGGCCTGGGCAAGGCCATCGCGCTGACCTCGGGCCTGCCGGTGCTGGCGGTGCCCACGACCTTTGCGGGCTCGGAGATGACCGCTGTCTGGGGCCTGACCGAGGCGGGGGTCAAAAAAACCGGCCGCGATCCGCGCGTGCTGCCCCGCACGGTCATCTACGATGTGCAGTTGCTGGCCACGTTGCCGGCCGCGATCGCCGTGCCCTCGGGCATCAACGCGATCGCGCACTGCGTCGAGGCGTTGTACGCGGTCGATGGGAATCCGGTGATCGCGCTGATCGCCGAAGAGGGGATCCGCGCGCTGGCCGCCAGCCTGCCGTCGATCGGCGCCGCCAGCGGCGCGCCGATTCCCGAGGCAGTGCTCGGACAGGCCTTTTACGGGGCGTGGCTCGCCGGCATGTCGCTGAACGGCTCGTCGATGGCGCTACACCACAAGCTTTGCCACACGCTGGGCGGCACCTTGAACCTGCCGCATGCGCAGACGCACACGGTCGTGCTGCCGCACGCGGTGGCCTACAACCAGTCGCATGCGCCGGACGCGATGCGTCGAATCAGCCGCGCGCTTGGCGAATACGGTTCGCAAGGCGCGGCACGGGGGCTGTTCCGGCTGGCCAAGGCCGCCGGGGCGCCGACGTCGCTGGCCGAGCTGGGCGTATCCCGCGCCGCGCTGCCAGGCATCGCCGACCTCGCGGTCAGCAATGCCTATCCGAATCCACGCCCGATCGAGCGGGAGGCCCTGCTGGCCCTGCTCGGGCAGGCACTGGAGGGTATCGAGCCGGCCGCGGCATGAGCCGCGACGATGCCCGCACCCGCTATCGCCAGGTCAACCCGACAATCACCCAGGAGACATCCATGACCAAGCAGTCCACAGCCCTCGAGCGCCGCCGCCTCTTCAAGGCCGGCGGCGCAGCAACAGTCGGTGTCGCGATGCCGGGCCTTGCGCTCGGCGCCGACCGCCCGGTGCGCATCGGCTTCGTATCGCCGGCAACCGGTCCGCTTTCGGCGCCGTTCGCCGAGGCAGACAGGTTCGTCATCGATGCGCTGGCGCCGATGTTCGCCAAGGGGATCGAGATCGGCGGCAAGACCCGCACGGTCGAGGTGATCGCTGGCGACAGCCAGAGCAATCCGAACCGGGCGGCCGAGGTCGCCTCGGACCTGGATCCGCAAGGACAAGATCGACCTGATGCTGGTCTCGTCCACGCCTGAGACCACCAATCCGGTGGCCGACCAGTGCGCACCTGAGCCGCAAGGCCTGCATTTCCACGGTGGCGCCGTGGCAGCCCTGGCCTCGCGCGGCGGCAAACCCGACAAGGGCTTCAACTACACCTACCATTTCTTCTGGGGCTGGAGGACGTCATCGCGGTGTTCACCGACATGTGGGCCACGCTCGAGACCAACCGCCAGGTCGGCGGGCTGTTCCCCAATGACGGCGATGGCAATGCCTGGGGCGACAAGGCGCTGGCTTTCCTGCTGCTGGCCGACAAGGGCTTCACGCTGTAATGACCCGGGCCGCTACCAGAACCTGACCCAGGATTTCTCGGCGCAGATCGCCGCGTACAAAGACAAGCAGGTCCAGATCTCACCGGCGTGCCGATTCCGCCTGATTTCACGACCTTCTGGAACCAGGCGCTGCAGCAGGCTTCAAGCCCAGGATCGCCTCGGTCGGCAAGGCGTTGCTGTTCCCCGCGTCGGTCGAGGCGCTCGGTGCATTGGCGGGTCAGGTTGTCCTCGGAGGTCTGGTGGACCCCGTCCCACCCGTTCAAGAGCTCGCTCACCGGTCAAAGCCCGGCCGATCTGGCGACGGCGTTCGAAGCGGCCACCGGCAAGCAATGGACGCAGCCGATCGGTTTTGCGCACGCGCTTTTCGAAGTGGCGATGCACGCGCTGGCACGGGTGAAGGAGCTCGATGACGCGCGCGCGGTGCGCGACGCGGTGGCCGCCACCGATGTGGACACCATCGTTGGCAAGGTCAAGTGGGGCGGCCAGGGACCGTTTCGCAATGTCTCCAAGACGCCGCTGGTCGGCGGCCAGTGGAAAAAGGGCACCGGCAAGCATCGGTACGACCTGGTGGTCGTCAGCAATGCGCAGGCGCCGGCGGTGCCGGTGGGCGGCAAGCTCGAGCCTATCCGCTGAGCGGGCAGGAGCAGGGGAGCATGAAACCGGTACTGCGGCTGGACGGGGTCAGCAAGGCGTTTGGCGCGATACGCGTCGCCAACGAGCTTTGCCTGTCGCTGGCCCCGGACGAGGCGCTGGGGGTGCTCGGGCCCAACGGGGCCGGCAAATCGTCGATGTTCAACCTGGTCACCGGTGACCTGCGGCCCGACAGTGGCCGGGTGTTCCTGGACGGGCGCGACGTCACCGGCGAGGATCCCGCGATCCGCTGCCGCCTGGGCATCGCCCGTTCCTACCAGGTGCCCAAGCCCTTTGGCGGGATGACCGTTTTCGAGAACCTGCTGGTGGGCGCCACCTTTGGCGCGGACCTGGCGGACCGGGCGGCGATCGACCACTGCCTGCAGGTGCTCGAGCGCACCGGGCTGATCGGGCGGATGAACCAGCTGGCCGGCACACTGACGCTGCTCGATCGCAAGCGGCTCGAACTGGCCAAGGCGCTCGCGACCCGGCCCCGGGTGTTGCTGCTGGACGAGATCGCCGGCGGCCTGACCGACCAGGAGGCCAAGGCGCTGGTCGCCACGATCCGGGAGATCCGCGCGCAGGGGGTTGCCATCATCTGGATCGAGCACGTGGTGCACGCGCTGCTGGCGGTCGTCGATCGGCTGATCGTCATCAACTTCGGCAGCCTGCTGGCCGAGGGCGAACCGGACGCGGTGATGGCCTCCGATGACGTGCGCCAGGTGTACATGGGCATCGACGCATGAGCGGCGCAACCAGCGCAACGCCGTTGCTCGAGGTCAGCGGCCTGGTCGCCCACTACGGCGACTTCCAGGCGTTGTTCGGCATCGACTTCACGCTACAGCCGGGCGAGATCGTCGCGATCATCGGCGCCAACGGCGCCGGCAAGTCGACGTTGCTGCGCACGCTGACCGGGCTCAATGCCTGTGAGCCGGGAGCGGTGCGCCTGGACGGATGCCCGATCGGGGGCCGCGCGCCCTACGACATCGTGCGCCAGGGCATCGCGATGGTGCCCGAGGGTCGACGCTTGTTCCCCAGCCTGAGCGTACGCGACAACCTGTTGATGGGCGCCCGGGTAGGGCGAAAAGGGCCCTGGACCCTGCAGGCGGTGCAAGCGCTCTTTCCGATCCTGGCCGAGCGTGGCGCACAGCCCTCGACGACGCTGTCCGGCGGTCAGCAGCAGATGGTCGCGATCTCGCGGGCGCTGATGAGCAATCCGCGAGTCCCGTTGTGTGACGAGCTGTCGCTCGACCTGGCACCGACCGTGATCAAGGACATCTATGCGGCGATGCCCAGGTGCTGGCCAATGGTTGCGCGCTGGTGATCGTCGAGCAGGACATCGGCCAGGCGATGCGGATCGCCGACCGCGTCTACTGCCTGCAGGAGGGCCGGGTCTCGCTGTCCGGCAAGCCGGCCGAACTCACGCGCGACGCGATCACCGCAGCCTATTTCGGAGTCTGACGATGCAGTGGATCGATGCGATCGTGCAAGGGGTCCTGCTGGGCGGCCTGTACGCACTGTTTGCCACCGGCATGTCGCTGGGCTTTGGCATCATGCGGCTGGTGAACATCGCGCATGGCGACTTCATCGTGCTGGCCGCCTACCTGGGCCTGAGCGTGATGGCGGTGTCGGGCCTGCACCCGCTCGTCGCCACGCTGGTGGTCGTGCCGCTGATGGCGCTGCTGGGCTATCTGTCACAGCGCCTGCTGTTCAACCGTACGCTGGGCACCGACATCACGCCACCGTTGCTGGTCACCTTCGCGTTGTCGCTGATCCTGCAGAACCTGCTGCTCGAGATTTTCTCGGCCGACTCGCGACGCCTGCAAAGCGGCGACCTCGTGACCACCGGTGTCGACCTGGTCGGCGGTTTGAAGGTCGGCGTCTTTCCGGTGCTGATCCTGGTGCTGGCCGTGGTCATCATCGCGGCCTTGCAGTGGATGTTCAGCCACACCGACATCGGCCGGTCATTCCGTGCCGCGTCCGATGACCGCGAGATCTCGCAGCTGATGGGCCTGGACAATGCCCATGTCTATGGCCTGGCGATGGCGCTGGCGTTCGCCATCATGGGGCTCGGCGGCGTGCTGCTGGGGATGAAGACCACGTTCGATCCCACGCTGGGCGCCTCGCAACTGATCTTCTCGTTCGAGGCGGTGATCATCGGTGGCATGGGATCGCTCTGGGGGACGCTGGCTGGTGGCATGGTGCTGGGCGTGTCGCAGACCATCGGCTATCGGATCGATCCCGGCTGGGGCCTGTTGTTCGGGCACCTGAGCTTTCTGGCCATCCTGGCGATCCGCCCGCAGGGGCTGTTTCCAAAGACGAGGGACAACTGATGGCGCCCGCGCAACGAGCCACGGCCGGCCAGCCGCCGCAAGCGGTCTTCGAGATGGTGCGGCGCACGCCGCTGGCCATCGCCGCCCAGGCACTGATGCTCGGTCTGGTGATCGTGCTGGCCAGCCTGCCCTGGTGGGCCGACCTGGGCACGATGAGCTCGGCGGTCGAGTTCCTCTACTACCTGGCGATCGCCCAGCTCTGGAATCTGCTGGCCGGCTATGGCGGGCTGGTATCGATCGGCCAGCAGGCCTGGCTGGGACTGGGCGCCTACGTGCTGGTCGCGTTCGCGCTGCACACCGATTACAACCCGTACTGGGCATTGCCGCTGGGGGGGCTGGCCGCACTGGTGCTGGCCTGGCCCGCGTCGCGCCTGTTGTTCCGTCTCAATGGTGCCTACTTCGCGGTCGGCAGCTGGGTGATCGCCGAGGTGTTCCGGCTGTTCTTCGCCAATGTCACGTCGCTTGGCGGCGGCACCGGCACCTCGATCACGTCCAGCCTGATGGCCATCGACGAATGGTGGCTGGACGCGCTCAGTGTCTGGTCGGCATTGTCGATCGCGGTTTTATCGGTCCTGGGGGTCTACCTGTTCCTGCGCTCGCGCCACGGCCTGGCACTGACCGCGGTGCGCGACAGCGAAACCGCGTCCGGTGCGCTGGGCGTACCGGTGCAAAAGGTCAAGCTCACCGTGTACCTGGCCTCGGCCTTCGGCTTTGGCGTCGTCGGTGTGCTGGTCTACCTGGTCAAGCTGCGGGTCTCGCCCGATGCCGCGTTCTCGGTCGAGTGGTCGGCGCTGGCGTTCCTGATCGTGATCATCGGCGGTTTCGGTACCATTGAAGGGCCGATCATCGGCGCGATCGTGTATTTCGTGTTGCGCTCGCTGCTGGCCGACTACGGCAGCTGGTACCTGGTGTCGCTCGGGGTGCTGGCCATTGCCGTGATGCTGGTCGAGCGACGGGGCATCTGGGGCGCGATCCAGGCCCGCACCGGCATCGAGCTCTTTCCGATCCAGCGTCGCATCCGGCGACGCGATCTCACCGACCCTGGGAAATGACCATGAACTTCAGCGAAGACACGCTCACCGAGGCCGCGCTGGCCCGGATGTCCGATGACATGACGCCACGCCAGAAGCAGGTGCTGGGCAGCCTGATCCGACACCTGCACGCGTTCGCGCGCGACGTCGATCTCACCGAGGCCGAGTGGTTCGAGGGCATCCGCTTCCTGACTGCGACCGGCCAGAAGTGTGACGATGTCAGGCAGGAGTTCATCCTGCTCTCCGATGTGCTGGGCCTGTCGATGATGGTCGATGCGATCAATCATCGCGCACCGGCAGGGGCCACCGAGACCACGGTGTTCGGGCCGTTCTTTCGCGCGGACGCGCCCGAGTCGCCGTTCTGGGGCAACGTGTCGGCGGGCCAGCCTGGCAAGCCCTGCTTTGTCAGCGGCCAGGTCCGCGACGTCGACGGCGCGCCGTTGGCCGATGTGCTGATCGATGTCTGGCAGACCGACGGGGTCGATGGCCTGTACGACGTGCAGCGTGAAGACCAGCCCTGGTATGGGCGCGGCCGCCTGCGCACCGATGCCCAGGGTCGATATGCGTTTCGCACGGTCCAGCCCGTCTGCTACCCGATTCCCGACGATGGGCCGGTCGGCAAGTTGCTGCGCCTGATGGGACGTCACCCGTGGCGACCCGCGCACATCCACACGATGCTGACCCGGGACGGCTACCAGTCGGTGACGACCCACCTGTTCGTCAAGGGCGACCAGTACCTCGATTCGGACGCGGTGTTCGGGGTCAAGGATTCGCTGATCGTCGAGTTCGTCGATCACCCGCCGGGCAAGGCGCCCGACGGATCGAGCGTCGCCGAGCCGTTCAGCGTGGCGACCTACGACTTCGTCATGGCGCCCGCCTGATCGATGGTGCCGTCCGCGTGGCAGGCCCGCCCGAATGCCCCCGCTGCCGGTGCACCGGTCTGCCGTCTGGCCGACCTCCCCGACGACGGCGGCTTCGAGAGAGTCTTCGGCCAGGGCGAGCGGGCGTTTCGCCTGGTCGTGTTCCGGGTCGCCGGGCAGGTTCGCGGTTACGTCAACGAGTGCCCGCACTTTCGGGTGCCGTTCAATTTCAATCCGGGGGTTTTCAATGTCTACGACATCGACGGCCAGCGCGACCTGATGTGTGCGCATCACACGGCAATGTTCCATCTGGCCGACGGTTTTTGCTACGAGGGCCCCTGCGCCGGCGGATCGCTGCTGGCCGTGCCGCTGCGGGTTGCCGGCGACTCGGTGCTGGTCGCCTGAACCCGTCCCGGGGGCCCGGGCTTCAAAACCGGGTTCCCGACCCCTGTTGGTACCATAGAGCGCTTTAATCGCGTTACGCGTTCGTTGTCTGAACGTCAATCGCGAAAGGAGCGACATTCCCCGTGTGCGGTTTCGCAGGTGAAGTGAATTTCTCCGGGGCACCCGCCGACGTGGCGGCGATTGCCGCGATGACCGAATGCCTGGCCCCGCGTGGGCCCGATGCGAGCGGTTTGCAGGTGCACGGTCCGGTCGGCTTCGGCCACCGTCGTCTCAAGATCATCGACCTGTCCGACCATTCGCGCCAGCCGCTGGTCGATTCGATGTCGGGCGCGACGATCGTCTTCAACGGCTGCATCTACAACTACCGCGAGCTGCGCGACGAGCTGATCAGCGCGGGCGCGACCTTTTTCTCCCAGGGCGATACCGAGGTCGTGCTGCGTGCCTGGCAGCAGTGGGGCGAGCAGGCGTTGGACCGGCTGCAGGGGATGTTCGCATTCGTGATCCACGAGCGCGACAGCGGCCGCGTCATCATGGCGCGCGACCGTTTCGGCATCAAGCCGCTGTACCTGTCGCAACAGGGCCAGCGGCTGCGCTTTGCCTCCAGTCTGCCGGCGCTGCTGGCCGGCGGGGATGTCGACACGGGCATCGACAAGGTGGCCCTGAACCACTACGCAGGCTTTCGCGTGGTGCCCCGCCACGCACGATCCGCAAGGGTGCGCGACTGCCACCGGCGACGCTGCTGCTTCGAGCGCCGGACGGCCGTTTTCGCACGACAAGCTCTACTGGCAGCCGGTATTCGGCGCCGGCCCACGAGCAGCAACTGGGCGCCGACGAATGCGCAACCGGGTCGGCGACGCCCTGAGCTGGCGATCGCGGCCTTGGTGGCCGATGTGCCGGTCGGCGTGCTGCTCTCGGGCGAGGTCGATTCCGGCCTGATCGTCGCGCTGCTGGCCAACGCGGGCCAGCACGGGCTCGAACTTTCTCGATCGGCTTCGAACGACCAGCGGCGAGAAGGGCGACGGTTCAGAGTACTCGAGATGTCGTGGCCAGGAATTCGCCACCGACCATCATCAGATCTTCATCATGATCGAGCCGGCTGTTGGAGTGGCTGCCCAGGACGATTGCCGCGATGTCCGAACCGATGGTGTCCTATGACAATGTCGGGTTCTACCTGCTCGCGCAGGAGGTCGCCAAGCATGTGAAGGTCGTGCAGTCGGGGCAGGGCGCCGACGAGGTCTTCGCCGGTTACCACTGGTACCCGCCGATGCAGGGCGCGGCCGATCCGTTGCAGGCCTATGCCAGTGCATTTTTCGATCGCCCGCACGCCACGCTCAATCGCCAGTTGGCGCCCGCCTGGCAGACAGGCAACGATGAGGCGATGGCATTCGTGGCGGCCCATTTCGGGCTGGCCGGCGCCAGCAATCCGCTGGACAAGGCGCTGCGGCTCGATACCGGCGTGATGCTGGTCGATGATCCGGTCAAGCGGGTCGACAACATGACGATGGCCTGGGGCCTGGAGGCGCGGGTGCCGTTTCTCGACCACGAACTGGTCGAGCTGGCCGCGCGACTGCCGGCGCAGCACAAGCTGCGCGACGGCGGCAAGGGAATCCTCAAGGACATCGCCCGCCAGGTCCTGCCGGCGGCGGTGATCGATCGGCCCAAGGGCTACTTCCCGGTGCCCGCGCTCAAGTACATCCAGGGCCCTTACCTCGAGCTGGTCCGTGATGCCTTGCATAGCCGCGCGGCCCGCGAGCGCGGCTTGTTCGACAGCGAGTGGCTGGCGCAACTGCTGGACGATCCAAGCGCCCACATCACGCCGCTGCGCGGCTCCGAACTCTGGCAGGTCGGTCTGCTCGAGCTCTGGTTGCAGGAGCAACTGCCATGATCCAGGAGCGCGAGCGCGAACAGCGGCGTCGCCGGCGCATGATGGCCGCCTATCCGGCCATCGGCCATCCTTCGCCCGAGCTGGCCGATCCGCCCCGCGAGATCGTCATCGATTGCGGCTGGGGCCGGCTGTTCTTTGCCAGCACCTATCCCGATCACGAGGCGCTGATCCGGGCGATGCGCGACGAACGGCCTGGCAGCCGGGACATCGCGTTCCATGTCGGCGATCCGCACGTGTTGGTCGCCAAGGCGCCGCAGGAGTTGTTCATCGACCCGTCGCACTGCCTGCGGCTGGGCCTGGAGCACTACCGCAATGCGCGGCGCCGTCCGCGCACCTTCTTCGTGCGCCGGCTGGGCTCGGAGGCCGATGCCCGCGCGGTCAACCGCCTGTACGGCCTGCGCGGCATGGTGCCGGTGGCGCCCGATTTTTTCTGGTCGCAACGCGATGCGCGGGCGATCACCTGCCTGGTGGCCGAGGACAACCGCACCGGTACGATCCTGGGCACGGTGATGGGGGTCGATCACGGGCACGTGTTCGACGACCCGGAACAGGGCAGCTCGCTCTGGTGCCTGGCGGTCGATCCACAGGCCGAGCACCCGGGCGTTGGCGAGGCCTTGGTGCGCCACCTGGTCGAGCACTTCAAGGCGCGTGGCTGCGCGTATGTCGACCTGTCGGTGCTCCATGACAACTCGGCGGCCGAGGCGCTGTACGAGCGCATCGGCTTTCGGCGCCTGCCGCTGTTCTCGGTCAAGCGCAAGAACTCGATCAACGAGCCGCTGTTCACCGGGCCGCAGAGCGGAGACGACCTCAATCCCTATGCCCGGATCATCGCCGACGAGGCGACGCGCCGCGGCATTCATGTCGAGGTGACCGATCTGGCCGGCGGGTTCATGACGCTGACCTACGGCGGGCGCTCGATCCGCTGCCGGGAAAGCCTGTCCGAGCTGACCAGCGCGGTGGCCATGTCGATTTGTGATGACAAGGCGGTGACGCGTCGGATCGTGCAGGCCGCAGGCGTGCGCGTCCCTGCCCAGATCAGCCTGCCGGTCGGGCGGGCGCAGTTGCCGGGCGAGTTGCGCGCGTTCCTGGCCGAGCATGGCCGGGTCGTGGTCAAGCCGGCGCGCGGCGAGCAGGGGCGCGGCATCGCCGTTGGCCTGCGGCGGATGGACGAGCTCGAATCGGCGATCATGACCGCGCGCGAGGTCTGTGAATCGGTGCTGATCGAGGAAATGGTGGCCGGTGACGACATCCGGATCGTCGTCATCGACTTCATGGTCGTGGCCGCGGCGATCCGCCAGCGGCCCCGGATCATAGGCGATGGTTCGAGCACGATACGGGCGCTGATCGAGGCCCAGAGCAGGCGACGCTCGGCCGCCACCGATGGCGAATCCAAAATCCCGATCGATTCGGAAACCGAGCGCACGCTGGCGGCTGCCGCCATGACGCTCGATGCGGTTCCCGAACCCGGCCAGGTGCTCGAGGTGCGGGGCACCGCGAACCTGCATACCGGCGGCACGATCGTCGATGTCACGGAAAAGCTGCACCCGGCGCTGGGCGAGGCGGCAATCGCCGCGGCCCGCGCCATCGACATTCCGGTGGTCGGCATCGATCTGCTGGCCCCCGCGCCGGATCAACCCGACTACGTGTTCATCGAGGCCAACGAGCGGCCGGGCCTGGCCAATCACGAGCCCCGTCCGACGGCGCAGCGCTTCATCGATCTGCTGTTCCCGCGATCGATCGTGCGCCGCCCGCCAACTCCAGCGAGTAAGCCATGACCTTCTCCCATGAACGACATGCCCGCCACCGACCGGTGGCCCTTGGCGAGGACACGCCGCTCAAGGCGGACATTTCGCCGATCGACTTCGACTACCTGCTCCGCCAGCTCGATGCGCTGCTGCGTATCCCCAGCCCGACCGGCTACACCGACAGCATCGTGCGCTACTGCTACGGCGAACTCGAGCGGCTGGGCGCCGATGTCGAGTTGACCCGGCGTGGCGAGATCCGCGCCTGTCTGCCGGGCAGTCACCGCCGCCCGGCCCGTGCGATCGTCTCGCACCTGGACACGCTGGGTGCCCAGGTCAAGCAGCTCAAGGACAACGGGCGGCTCGAACTGGTGCCGATCGGCTTTTGGTCGGCCCGTTTTGCCGAGGGCGCACGGGTCACGATCTTTTCCGAGGCCGGGCCGGTGCGCGGCTCCATCCTGCCGCTCAAGGCCTCGGGCCACACGTTCAACAAGGAGATCGACACCCAGCCGGTCGGCTGGACGCAGGTCGAG
>JAWKYE010000023.1:0-130218 GCA_041396665.1 Burkholderiaceae bacterium | reverse complement strand
AGAACCCGATCGGTTTCTTCCTGCACATCCCGCTGCCCCCCAGCCAGATGATGCTGTCGATCCCGCAGAGCACCTGGCTGATGCGCTCGCTGTTCGCCTACGACATGGTGGGCTTCCAGACCGAGATCGATCGCAAGCATTTCCGCCGTTTCGTCACCGAGGAGGCGCGTGGCGAGGACCTGGGCAACGGCCGGCTCGGCGCCTGGGGCAGCACCGTCGTGGCCAAGGCGTTTCCGATCGGCGTCGATGCGCGCCCGTTCGGCGCGCTGGCCCGCACCCGCGAGGCGGTGCAGGCGGCCGAGCGCCTGCGCACCCGCAACCTGGGGCGCACCAGCATCATCGGAGTCGACCGGCTCGATTACTCGAAGGGCCTGCCGCAGCGGATGCGCAGTTTCGAGCGCCTGCTCGAAACCTATCCCGAGAACCTCAGCAAGGTGGTGTTCACCCAGGTGGCGCCCCCGACCCGGGTCGATGTCGATGCGTACAACGATATCCGCGCCGAACTCGAGCGGCTGTCGGGCGCCATCAATGGCCGCTTCAGTGACTTCGACTGGACGCCGATCCGCTATATCCACCGCCCGGTCGCGCGTAACAAGCTGGCCGCGATGTTCGCCGCCAGCGGCGTTGGTTTCGTCACGCCGCTGCGCGACGGCATGAACCTCGTGGCCAAGGAGTACGTCGTGGCCCAGAACCCGCAAGACCCGGGGGTGCTGGTGTTGTCGCGGTTTGCCGGCGCGGCCGAGACCATGACCGATGCCTTGATCGTCAACCCGTACGATTTCGACGAAGTGGCCGATGCGCTGCAGACCGCGCTGCGTATGCCACTGGACGAGCGCCGGCGCCGGCACGAGAAGTTGCTGGCCGACATCATGGCCACCGATACCCGGTACTGGGCCGAGAACTTCCTCGAGGAACTGTCCCTGGCGGCAACGCTGCAGTCCCGTCGATGATGCGTGTCGTTGCCGACATCGGGGGGACCAATGCGCGATTTGCCAGGATCGGGCCGGACGGTCTGCCGGCCGGCCAGGTGCGCCTGGCGGTGGCCGACCATGCCGACTTCGCCAGCGCGCTGGAGGCGGCGCTGGCGATGCTGGGCGGGCCGCTGCCGCAGCAGGCGGTGGTGGCCGTTGCCGGTCCGGTGCACGACGGCGTGTGTCACCTGACCAATGCCGACTGGACGATAGACCGACGGGTCATCGCGGCGCGCCTGGGCAGCGAGCGGGTGCGCGTGGTCAACGACTTCGAGGCGGTGGCGTTGGCGCTGCCGCATCTGGGCCCGGCCGACATCACGACGCTGGGGCCCGCCGAGGGGCCGGCGGCCGATCCGCGAACCGCGATGAAGCTGGCGCTGGGGCCGGGCACCGGCCTGGGGGTGGCGTTGCACCTGGGGGACGCGGGCGGGGCGAGTGTGGCCACCGAGGGTGGCCACGTGCCGTTGGCGCTGGCCGATCCCGGCTTGCTCGAAAGGTTGCAGGCCGTGGCGCCGCCGGGCCCGCTGGAAGCCGAGTATTTCCTGTCGGGGCCGGGTCTGGCGCGCCTGCATCGCGCGCTGCACGACCGGGTGCTGGACGAGCACCAGGTCACCGCGGCGGCCGATGCCGGCGAGCCGGCCGCGCAGCGCACGATCGCGCTGTTTCTCGATCTGCTCGCCGGGTTTGCCGCCAGTGCCGCGCTCGGCGCCGGGGCGCTGGGTGGGGTGTACCTGGCCGGCGGCCTGGTCGGCGAGGGCCGTATCCGGGTGGATGGCGCGCGCTTTCGGCGCACCTTCAACGGCGAGGGGCGCATGGCCGCCTGGCTTGCCCGGGTGCCGCTGCACATCATCACCCGGGCGGACCCCGCCTTCCTGGGGCTGGCGCGGGTCGGTATGGCATAGTGCGCCCGAGGCCAACCGGGGCGTTGCCGCCGCGCGCCCTCCCCAGGAGACCAAAATGAAACCCGCTGCCGATGCCGTGATCCGGCCCTCCGTCTGCCCGCTGGACTGCCCCGACACCTGCAGCCTGTCGGTCGAGGTGGCGAACGGCCAGGTGGTTGCCGTGCGCGGCTCGCAGGCCAACCCCTATACCGCCGGTGTCATCTGCGACAAGGTGGCCCGCTACTATCCCGACTTCGTGCACGGTCGGGCGCGCCTGCGCCACCCGCTGCGCCGGATCGGGCCGCGGGGCAGCGGGCAGTACGAGCGCATCGATTGGGAGCAGGCGCTCGATCTGGTCCACCAGGGTCTGAGCGAGGCGATCGCCGCCCACGGGCCCGAGTCGGTGCTGCCGTTCAACTACGCCGGTCCGCACGGCCAGCTGGCCGGTGGCTCGATGGACCGGCGCTTTTTTCACCGGCTGGGGGCCAGCCGTCTGAATCGGGGACCGCTGTGCGGCCTCGTGCGCGGCACCGCCTACACCAGCCTGTTCGGCGCGGCGCCGGGCATGGCGCCCGAGCAATTCGTGCACGCCGACCTGGTGGCGGTCTGGGGCAACAATGTCACGGTCTCCAATCTGCACCTGACCCGGGTGATCAAGCAGGCGCGCGAGAACGGTGCCCGGCTGGTCGTCGTCGATCCGCGGCGTACCAAGATCGCCGAGCAGGCCGACCTGTACCTGCAGATCCGCCCGGGCACCGATGTCGTGCTGGCGCTGGCGCTGGCCGCCGAATTCGAGCGCCGGGGCGTGCTGGCAGACGCGTTCATCGAGCGCTGGGTGCTTGGGGCCGAGGCCTTGCTGGCGCAGGCCCGCCAGTGGCCGGTGGCCGCCGCCTGCGAAACCTGCGGCATCGACGCGGCGCAGTTCGCGGCGCTCGCCGATGCCTATGCGGGGGCGCAGCGCTTGTCACTGTCGGTCGGCAACGGCATCGAGCGGGGCCACAGTGGCGGCTCGGGGCTGCGCGCGATCATGGCCTTGAACGCGTTGCTGGGCCAGTTGGGGCGGCCAGGCGCGGGCATCATGGCCAAGCCCGGCCTGGCGATACCGATTGACGATAACGCGTTGCAGCGCCCCGACCTGGCACCGCCCGGCACCCGGACGCTCAACATCGTCGATGTCGGGCGGCTGCTGCTGGACGACACGCTGGCCACGCCGATCAAGGCCGTGTTCATCTACAACCACAACCCGGTGTGCACGCATCCCGACCAGAACCAGATGCGCCGTGCGCTGTCGCGCGACGACCTGTTCGTGGTCGGCAGTGACGTGGCGATGACCGACAGCATGGCCTATGCCGACGTGATCCTGCCGGCCTGCTCGCATTTCGAGCACGACGACGTCTATGCCGCCTACGGCCAGAACTATTGCAGCGGGCGCCGGTGATCCCCAGTCGGCAGGCGCTGCCCAACACCGAGATCGCCGCCGGCTGGCGGCGCGTACGGCTTTGACGAGAGCAGGCGTTTCGCGATACCGACGAGCAGCTGATGGATGCCGCGGTGCGTTCGTCCGATCCACGCCTGGGCGGACAGCGCGTAGCACGCTGGCGCCGGACCGCGCGCTGGCGATGGTGGCCGGCGATGGCGGGCCGCTGCTGATGTGCGCCAATGTCGACGCCGGCCTCCCCGTCGAACAAGATCGAATTGTTTTCGCAGGCGATGCAGGATGCCTGGGGTTACGGGGTGCCACGCTACGAGGCGGTGCCGGCCGTCCATCCGCTGAACCTGATCAGCCCGTCCAGTTCGAAGCGCACCAATGCGACGTTCGGCGGCCATGCTGCGTCGTCGGGTCCCGAGCGCCTCGAGATGCACCCGCGCGACGCGCAGGCGCGCGGCCTGGGCGATGGCACACGGGTGCGCGCCTGGAACGACCTGGGCGAGGTACGTGCTGACGCTCAAGGTCACCGACGCGGTGCGCATCGGCGTGGTCTACACGCCCAAGGGCACCTGGCTGGCCACCAGCGGCACAGATCAGGCGAGCAACGCGTTGATCAACCACGATCCGCACCGACATCGCCGACAGCGCCTGTTACAACGATACCTTTGTGATGGCCGCTGCCTGAGGGCGGCGCGTCTCTGTTTTCTGGAGAGAATGAAATGGCCGAAGCGCGCAATGTGCTGTGGATCATGGCGGACCAGTTGCGCCGCGACTACCTGTCCTGCTATGGGCATCCCGCACCTGCACCCCACCTGGATGCGCTGGCCGCGCAGGGGTGTTGTTCGATCAGGCCTATGTGATCACCGTTCTGCGGCCCGTCGCGGATGAGTTACTACACCGGGCGTTACTGCCGCTCGCACGGTGCCACCTGGAACGGCTTTCCGTTGCGCGGGTCGGCGAGCCGACGCTGGGCGACCACCTGCGCGAGATCGGCGTGCGGCCGGCACTGGTGGGTAAGACTCACATGAAGGCCGACCTGGTTGGCATGCGCCGGCTGGGGATCGATCCGGCCTCGTCGGTGGGGGTGACGATCGCCGAGTGCGGCTTCGAGCCCTTTGAGCGCGACGACGGCATGCATCCGTATGGGCCCTACGATCCCAACCCCGACTACGACACCTACCTGCGCGGCCACGGCTTCGAGGCCGACAACCCGTGGGAGGCCTGGGCCAACTCCTCCGAAGATGACAATGGCGACCTGCTTTCGGGCTGGCTGCTCAAGCATTCGGGCAAGCCGTCGCGCGTGCCCGAGGAGCACTCGGAAACCGCCTACATGACCAACCGCGCGATGGCCTTCATGCGCGAGGCCGGCGAGGCGCCCTGGCTCTGCCACCTGTCGTACATCAAGCCGCACTGGCCGTACGTGGTGCCCGCGCCGTATCACGGGATGTACGGGCCCGAACACGTGCCCGAGCCGGTGCGCTCCGAGGTCGAGAAGGCCACCGACCACCCGGTGTTCAAGGCCTACATCCAGTCGCGGATCTGCCGCTCGTACGCGTCCGACCGGGTCCGCCAGGCGGTGATTCCCGCCTACATGGGGCTGGTCAAGCAGATCGATGACCAACTGGGCCGCCTGTTCGCGTTCATGCGCGAGCGGGGCCTGTTCGAGAACACGCTCATTCTTTTCACGTCGGACCACGGCGATTACCTGGGCGATCACTGGATGGGCGAGAAAGACCTGTTCCATGACCAATCGGTGCGGGTGCCGTTGATCGTCTACGATCCGCGGCCCGAGGCCGATGCCACCCGCGGCACGGTGAGCCAGGCGCTGGTCGAGGGGGTCGACATCGCGCCGACCGTGCTCGACTTCTACCAGGCGAAGGCGCTGCCGCATATCCTGGAAGGGCGCAGCCTGCAGCCGCTGCTGCACGGTGAGGTGGCGGACACGGCTTTTCGCCGCTACGCGATCGCCGAGTACGACTACGCGACCCGCGAGGCCAGACAGATCATCGGCAACGACCAGAAGGATGCGCGGCTGATCATGATCTGCGATGCGCGCTACAAGTTCTGGTTCTGCGAGGGCTTTCGGCCGATGCTGTTCGACCTGCAGCAAGACCCGCAGGAATTGCACGACCTGGGCGCCGACCCGGCGCACGAGGCGGTGCGCGCCCGGCTGACCGACGCGATCTTCGCGTGGAGCCGCCAGCACCACAACCGGATCACCCTCACTCCCGAGCGCATCGAGGCGATGACCGGCAAGGAGCCGCCCGGGGTGCTGATCGGCTTCTGGGACGAGGCCGAGTTCGAGGCCGAGTTCGGCGCACCGTTCGCCGAGCGTCCCTGGGCCCGGTAGCGGGTCGGGTGCCGGGAGGCTCTGTCACCTCCTGGTACATCTGCCCGGCGGATAGGCGCCTGTTCCGGGCTATCCTTCCGGTCTCGCGACCGCGGTCGCGCCCGATACCCATTGTTCCAAGGAGCAGCACATGATCCAGGCCCTGCGCCGACACTTCCTCGGCCTGCTGGCCGTGGGCACCCTGGCCGCCATCGGCCTGTCCCTTTCAGCCGCGCCCGCCCGGGCCGCCCAACCGGTGCGCATCGGCCTGCTGGCGTTCACCTCGCACTCGCCGACGATGATCGCCGATGCCAAGGGGTTTTTTGCCGACCAGCAACTGCAGGCCGACTTCGTCGTCTTCCAGGCCGCGCAGCCGATGGCGGTGGCCATCGCCTCGGGCGACATCGACTTCGGGGTCACCGCGATCTCGGGCGGCCTGATCAGCCTGGCGCACAAGGGGGCGGTCAAGGTGATCGGCGGCGCGCTGCAGGAAACGCCCGAGATCGAGGGGCAGAAGGTGCTGGTGTCCAAGGCGGCGTTCGAGCGCGGGATGACCAGCCCGGACAAGCTCAAGGGGGCGCGGTTCGGCGTCACCACCGCCGGTTCGTCGTTTCACTACATGGCGCACAAGCTGGCCGACAAGAGCGGCTACGCGCGCAGCGACCTGACCATCGTGCCGCTGCAAAAGGTGCCGGCGGTGATCGCCGCGCTCAAGACCGGCCAGGTCGATGCCTGGACCATCGTGCCCAACATTGCCGCCGGCCTCACCACCGACGGGTCGGTCGTCGACATCGGCAAGGTTGCCGACTACGTCGACAACTACCAGGTGACCACGGTGTTCACGTCCGCGGCCATCGCGGACAAGAAGCCCGAACTGGTCAAGCGCTTCATGCTGGCCTATTCGAAGGGGTCGACGTGTACAACGCGGCCTTTGTCGACAAGACGATGCCCGAGGCCGACATCAACGTGATCGTGGGAATCGTGCACAAGTACGTGTACGCCGACCAGCCGATAGCCAAGGCGGCACCGCGGATCAAGGCGGGTGCGATGCGTATCAATGCCGGCGGCAAGATGAACATGACCAGCATCGCCGACCAGCTCGAGTGGTTCAAGTCCGAGAAACTGGTGCCGGCCGACGTGACGCTGGACATGCTGGTCGACAAGCGCTTCGTGCCGACCTTCTGATCCAGCGCCATCGACGATGAAGCTATCGCTCGAAGGCGTCACGCATCGCTACGGCGAAACCGAGGTGCTGCGCGATGTCAGTTTCCGAGGTGCCCGAGGGCCGGATCGTCTGCCTGGTGGGTCCGTCCGGTTGCGGCAAGTCGACCTTGCTGCGCCTGTTGGGCGGGCTCGAGCGGCCGGGACAGGGGAGTGATGCTGTCGGGCCAGGCGCCTCGAGGCTGCCTGAACCCGCTGACCTACATCTTCCAGGATTTCGCTGCTGCCCTGGCGTTCGGCCCAGGACAATATCCGGCTGGTGCTCGAAGACCATCCGTTGAGCCGTGCGCAACAGGACGCGATCGTCGACGATGTGCTCGAGCGCACGCGGCTGAGCGACTTTCGGCACGCGCACTGCCCCGGCAGTTGTCTGGCGGCATGAAGCAGCGGGTGGCGATCGCGCGCGCACTGAGCGCTGCGCCCGGCGGTGATGCTGATGGACGAGCCGTTGTCGGCGCTGGACAGCCAGACCCGCGAGCTGCTGATGGACGACCTGGTCGAGCTTTGGCAGCGCGAGCCGTTCTCGGCCTGTTACGTGACCCACAACCTGCACGAGGCGGTGCGCCTGGGCCAGCAGGTGATCGTGTTGTCGCGCCGGCCCGGGCAGATCCGCGAGCGGGTCGATATCGACATCGCGCTGCATGAGCGCGCGGCGCGCCGGGGCGAGCTGGACGCGCTGCAAAGGCGGCTTTGGACGATGCTGCGCGACGAGGCGGTTGCCGCCGATCGCGAACTGGAGGCAGACCGTTGAGTGGGCCTTCCGCTGCGCCGGTCCCGGTACCGTTCAGGGGCGGCGGCTTTCGGGTGCGGCCGATCCGCTGGCTGGCACCGGTGGTGTTCATCGGCGTGCTGCTGCTCTGGGAGTGGGGCTCGCGCAGCGGCTTCATCAGCAAGATCGCGCTGCCGGCGCCCTCCGAGGCCTGGGGCGCGTTGCAGGACCTGTTCATCACCGGCATGCTCTGGAAGCACCTGGGCGCCAGCCTTTACCGGCTGGTCGTGGGCTGGACGCTGGGCTCGCTGTCGGGGGTGCTCGTCGGCCTGTTGATCGGGCTGGTGCCGGTGATGCGCGCGAGCCTGCAACCGGTGGTGTCGGCGCTGTTCCCTATCCCCAAGATCGCGTTGCTGCCGCTGTTCATCATCTGGTTCGGCATCGGCGAGGGCTCCAAGGTGGCTACCATCTTGTTCGGCACCTTCTTTCCGACGGTGATCGCCACCTACGGCGGCGTCGACAATGTCGATCGCAACCTGGTCCGCATGGGCCAGTCGTTCGGGCTGGGTTGGTCGTCCATCGTGCGCAAGATCATCATTCCCGGTGCGCTGCCGGCGATCTTGTCGGGGATGCGGATCTCGGCGTCGATCGGCATCATCTTGCTGGTGGCGGCCGAAATGATAGGCGCCGAATTCGGCATCGGCGCCTACATCTTGATGGCGGGCGCGCTGTTCGCCACCGAGCAGCTGATCGCCGGGGTGGCGATGTTGTCGGTGATCGGGCTGAGCGTCAGCTGGGCGATCGGCCGGCTCGAGAAGGCCTTGCTCGACTGGCGCACCTGACCCGCGCGGCGCCAGAGCGGGTCAGCCGCGTGGGACCGGCATCGCCAGATCGAGCCGCGCGGCGATCGGCGCCAGGCCGGCGAGAATCGCTTCGCCGAGCGGCACCCCGCGTTGCAAGGCCTCGCGCCGGGTGGCCAGCGCGCGTTCGCCGGGCAGCCGCACCCGGTCGATCCCGGGCCGCGGCGGATTGTCGTGGCAGGCATCGACCATCCAGCGGGTCTGGCGGGTAAAGGCGTCGCGGCCCGCGAACGCGGTCGGGTCGATCACCTGGATCATCACCGACGAGCAGGAGCCGGTCGGTGAGTCGGCCCGCCCGAAACCGCCCAGCCCCTGGGTGAGGCTTTCCACCAGCAGCGCCAGACCGAACCCCTTGTGGCCGTGGTCGATGCCGCCCACCGGCAGCAACGTGCCGCCGCCCGAGACCACGGCCGCGGTGCTGTGGGTGGGATTGCCGTCGGCATCCATCGCCCAGGCATACGGGAAGTCCTGCCCCTTGTCATGCAGTTGGCGCGCCAGGTTGAGCGTCGAGATCGACGCGCTGATGTCGAGCAGGATAGGGTCGCCCTCCCCGGTGGGAATGCCGGCGGCCAGTGGATCCGGCGTGAAAAGCGCCTTGCGACCCCCGAAAGGAGCAACCCCCACCGCGGAGGGGCTGGAAGAAGCCAGCAGGATCATCATCCCCTTGTCGGTGGCCCGCATCAGGTAGACGGCCAGCGCACCGATGTGCTGGCCATCGGCAATCACCACCGTCACGGTGCCGTAGGTCGGCGCGCGCTCGAGCGCCATGTCGATCGCCTTGCAGACCAGCCAGGCACCGGGCAGGCGACGGCCGTTCCAGGTGACGCAGGCGCCGCGATCGGCGATCACCTCGGGCTCGCCCTGCAGCGTGATCTGCTGCTTGTCGATCATCGTCATGTACCAGGGCAGCAGCGCCAGTCCGTGGGTGGCGTGGCCCATCAGGTCGGCCTCGATCAACACCCGGGCCATTGCCGCGGCCCGTTCGGGCGCAAAGCCGCAGCGCTCGAACAGCGTGTTGGTGAAGGTGGTCAGCTCGTTCAACGCGAACCGGGAGACTTGCAACGGAGTGTCGGACATCGTAGGGCGCAGGTAGGGGAGGGAAGCGTCCGATGGTAATCCGATCGCCGATCCGCCATGCGCTGCAGCAGCCGGTGGTCCTTCTCGCGGGCGGATCGACGGCGTATGATCGTTCTCGTTGTTCCCGTGGGCAGGCCGATCGGCGCCGGCACGCGGCACCTCGATCGCAAGCGCGGCCCAGACCGTGCAGGGTACAGATCCATCCACCAAGGCAATGACCGACGCAGGAGACAACCGATGACGACCCTGAAGATCAATGGCCAGCAACAGCGTTTCGACGGCGATCCCGCGACGCCGCTGCTCTGGTACGTGCGTGATGAACTCGGCCTGACCGGCACCAAGTACGGATGCGGCACCGGCCTGTGCGGCTCGTGCACCGTGCACATAGACGGCGACGCGGCGCGCGCCTGCGTCGTGACCATGGGCTCGGTTGCCGGTCGCGAGGTGACGACGATCGAGGGGCTCGATCCGCAGGGCAATCACCCGACGCAGAAGGCCTGGCGCGAGCACAACGTGCCGCAATGCGGCTTTTGCCAGGCCGGGCAGTTGATGCAGGCGTCGGCGCTGCTGGCCAGGAACCCGAACCCGACCGATGCCCAGATCGTCGAGGCGCTGGCGGGCAACATCTGCCGCTGCGGCTGCTACCAGCGCATCCAGGCGGCGGTCAACACGGCGGCGGTCGAGATTGCCGCCAACGGAGGCTGATCATGCTGCGCTACATCGACCAGACGCTGCCCGGGCCGGAGCAGCCGACGGTGGCGATTGCCAATGTGAGCCGGCGCCGTTTCTTCAAGCACGCAGGGGGTGCCGCCGGATTCGTGCTGGCCTTGCAGTTCCTGCCGGCGCGCGACGCCCAGGCCTTCGATCCTTACCCGACCGGCGCCGAGGGCATGCCCAACAAGACGGTCACCAATCCGCACGTGTTCGTCGCGATCGCGCCCGATGGCACGGTGACGCTGACCAGCCATCGCTCGGAGATGGGCACGGGAACGCGCACCAGCGTGCCGTTGGTGCTGGCCGACGAGCTCGAGGCCGACTGGTCCCGGGTCAGGGTGGTGCAGGCCGAGGGGGACGAGCCCAAATACGGCAACCCGGACACCGAGGGCTCGCGCAGCCTGCGCCACTATGTGCAGCCGATGCGCCAGATCGGTGCCTCGGTGCGCCAGATGCTCGAGACCGCGGCGGCCGCCCACTGGGACGTGCCGTTGGCGCGGGTCAGGGCCCGGTTCCACCAGGTCCACCTGCTGGACCGTGAAGGGCCCGACGGCCGCGAGACCGGCCAACGGCTCAGTTACGGCGAACTGGCGGCCAGCGCGATGGCGCTGCCGGTGCCCGGGTTCGATGCGCTGCGATTCAAGACCGACGACCAGTTCCGGTACCTGGGCAAGGGCGAGACACCGATCTACGATCTGCACGACATCACCACCGGCAAGGCCCGCTACGGCGCCGATGTGCGCCTCGAGGGAATGAAGTACGCGGTGGTCGCGCGTCCGCCGGTGGTCGGCGCACCGGTCAGGTCGTTCGATGCCACCGAGGCCCTGAAGGTGCCCGGCGTCGAGCGGGTGGTGTCGCTCGAAGGCTCGATGCCGCCGGCCAAGTTTGCGCCGCTGGGCGGCGTCGCGGTCGTGGCCAGCAGCACCTGGGCGGCGATCCAGGGGCGCGAGAAGCTCAGGATCGAATGGGGCGACAGCCCGCATGCCGGCTACGACACCGCGGCCTTCAAGGCCCGGATGTTGGCCACCGCACAGCAGCCGGGCAAGTTGCTGCGCCAGCAGGGCGATCCCGATGCGGCGTTCCAGTCGGCCGCCAAGGTGGTCAGGGCCGACTACTATCAGCCCCACATGGCCCACGCGCCGATGGAGCCGCTGGTGGCGGTGGCGAACCTGTCCGGCGGCAAGCTCGAGATCTGGGCGCCGGTGCAAAGCCCCTACGGGGCCCGTACCGACACCGCAAAGGCGCTGGGCCTCGCGCCCGAGGACGTGAAGGTCAACGTCACGTTGCTGGGCGGCGGGTTCGGCCGCAAGTCCAAGTGCGACTTCGTCATCGAGGCGGCAATGGTGTCGCAGGCGGTGGGCGCGCCGGTCAAGCTGCAGTGGACCCGCGAGGACGACATCCGCCACGGTTTTTATCACACGACCTCGCTCGAGCACCTGGAGGCGGCGATCGATGGCGCTGGCAAGGTGACCGGCTGGCGGCACCGCTCGGTATCGCCAACCATCTTCTCGACCTTCGTTGCCGACCCCGGCTACACGAGCACCCTGGAAGCCGGCATGGGGCTGGTCGATACGCCGATAGCCGTGCCCCACCTGGCGATCGAGGCCGGCAAGGCGATGGCGCACACGCGGATAGGCTGGTTCCGCTCAGTGTCCAACGTGCCGCGGGCGTTCGCCGTGCAGTCGTTCATTGCCGAACTGGCCCACGAACTGGGTCGTGATCCCAAGGACATGCTGCTCGAACTGATCGGCCCGCCACGCAAGATCGATCCGCAGGCGGCCGGCATGAAGGAGTTGTGGAACTACGGCGAGCCCTACGACGAGTTCCCGAACGACACCGGGCGGTTGCGCAACGTGATCGAACTGGCGGCCAGCCGCGCCGACTGGGGCCGGCAACTGCCCAAGGGCGAGGGGCTGGGCATTGCCGCGCATCGCAGCTTCGTCACCTACGTGGCCAGCGTCGTACGGGTCAGGATCGGCGAAGACGGCAGCATCTCGATCCCCGAGGTGCACACCGCGGTCGATTGCGGCTTTTGCGTCAATCCCGAGCGGGTGCAGTCGCAGATGGAAGGCGCGGCCGTGATGGGCATGACGCTGGCGCTGTATTCGGGCATCACGTTCGAGAACGGCGCGGTGCAGCAGGCGAACTACCACGATTACCCGGTCGCCCGCCTGTCGTCGTACCCGCAGCGGGTGCACACCTACATCGTCGAGCACCCGTTCTCGGTGCATGCGAGCGGCATCGGCGAGCCCGGGGTGCCGCCGTTCGCGCCGGCGCTGGCCAACGCGATCTTCGCGGCCACCGGCAAGCGGCTGCGCGACCTGCCGTTCGGCGACAAGGTGGCCTGACCGGAGGGGGCTGCCTGTCCCCGGCGTGCGTTCTTCCCCGCCCGTTTGCGAGGGCGGGGAAGGCGCTATCGTTGACTATCGGTGACTATGAACGTCTGTCGAGTTCATTGAGCGCGCCGGCGCGAGCCCTGGCACCCTGCATGAAGAAATCCAGGTCGTTGCCGGCCAGCAGCATCTGGTAACCCGACTCGACCAGGCGGCCCAGCAGCGCCAGGTCGCCGATGCCGCCCAGCCCGGCAAAGCGGCCTTGCGCGCGTGCCGCGGCGGCGACATGGTCGAGCGCCTCGCGCATCGCCGGCGCCTGGTAGTCGCCGGGCCTGCCCATTTCGACCGACAGGTCGGACGCCCCGACGAACAACGCATCGACCCCGGGTTGGGCGGCAATCTTCCCGGCATTGTGCACCGCGGCCGCGGACTCGATCATCACGATCACGCAGGTGATGGCATTGAGCGTGGTCACCGCGTCAGCCAGCGAAGGCTTGTCGAAACCCAGCTGCGGGAAAACCGCGGGAACGCCCCGGATGCCGTCGGGTGCGAAGCGGGCGGTGCGGGCACAGGCGAGCGCCTGGTCGGCCGTGTCGACGTGCGGATAGAGGATGCCGAGCGCGCCGTTCGTGAGGGCGCGGTTCGCATCCGAGGCGTCGTGCCCCGGCACCCGCACGATCGGGGTCACCCCGGCACGCAGGCCCGCGTCCATCATCATGCAGGCGGTGTCATAGGCCATCGGGCCGTGCTCCAGGTCGATGAACAGCCAATGAAAACCGCAGGTGGCGGCCATCTGGGCGACATTGGGCGAGGTCGCGAGGCGCAGGCTCAGGCCCAGCGCCGTCTGCCCGGCCCGCAGGCGTTCGATCAGCGGGTTGCGCGCAAGCATCGTCAGGCGCCCATCGTCAGGCACGCCAGCGCAGCAAGTGCCGCTCCAGTCGCTTGAGCAGGGCATTGGTCAACCCCCCGACCAGGGCCAGCAGCACCAGTCCGGCGAATACGCCGGCAGTATCGAATAGCGCCGAGGACTGCGCGATCATGAAGCCGATGCCGCGGTTCGAGGACATGAACTCGCCGACCACGGTGCCGATCAGTGCGTAAGGCACGGACACCTTCAGCCCGGTGAGCACCCAGGCGGCGGCCGATGGCGCGATCACCGTGCGCAGCAGTTGCCATTCGTTGGCGCCCATGATGCGCACGCCGTGAATATGGACCGGGTTGACGTCGCGCACGCCCGAGTAGGTGTTCAGAAACACCAGGAAGAACACGATCACCGCGCTCATCGCGATCTTGGACTCGATGCCGATGCCGAACCACATGATGAACAGCGGCGCCAGCGCGATCTTGGGCAGGCAGTAGATCGCCGTGATGTACGGATCGAAAATCCCGCCGATGGTCTGGTACCGACCGAAGACGAAGCCCGTGACGAAACCGCTGCTGGCGCCGAAGAGGAAGCCGAGCACCGCGGCGTAGAGCGTGATCCCCAGGTGGGGAAACAACTCGCCGCGGGCGATCCAGTCGGCGAGCTTGGCCACGACCGCGCTGGGCGAACTGAAGAAGAAGGGATCGGCGATCGTGCCCGATGCCCATTCCCAGAAACCGAAGAAGATCACCCCGACGGCAATCTGGGCATAGCGCTGAAAACGCCGGGCCTTGACGACCCGCAGCTCTTCCTCGGCGACCGCCTGACTTCTGCGTTCGGGCAGGGTTTCGGCCGCTTCGATCGCATTCATAGTGCCTCGCCCTTGTTGATCTCGGGTTCCAACGCCTGCCAGATCGCCTCGTAGATCCGTTGGAACTCGGGTGTGAAGCGATCCTTGAACACGTTGCGCGGGCGAGGCAGATCGATCTCCTGTACCAGCTTCACCCGGCCCGGCCGGCCGGTGAACACGACGACCCGGTCCGCCAGCGCCACCGCCTCGGTGAGGTCATGGGTGACGAACACCACGGTTTTTCGGCTGCGGTCCCAGAGCTCGAGCAGCTCTTTTTGCATGACCAGCTTGAGCTGGGCATCCAGCGCGCCAAACGGTTCATCCATCAGCAAGGTGCCAGGGTCGTAGGCGAGCACCTGTGCAAGGGCCACCCGCTTGCGCATGCCACCGGACAATTCGTTGGGAAAGTGCCTGGCGAATCCGCTCAGGTTGACCATGGCGAGCAACTCGGCACAGCGTGCCTGGGCATCGGCCTTGCTCACGCCGCGCAGGGTCAGGGGCAGCATCACGTTCTGTTCGGTGGTTCTCCATGGCAGCAGGCTGTCGACCTGGGTCATGTAGCCCACCGAACGGTTGGGTCCCTTGATGACCGTGCCGTCGTGCTCGATAGCGCCCGAACTCGGTTCGAGGATGCCGGCGATCATGTTCAGCAGTGTCGACTTACCGCATCCGGACGGCCCGACGAACGCGACGAAGTCGCCGTCCTGGACCGTGAGGGACAGCGCGTCGAGCGCCACGACCTCCTGGCCGCGGCGCACGAACAGCTTGGAGACCTTGTCTGCGACGATTCCCATCAGGATCAGGCGACGGCCTTGTTCACGAAATCGAGCATGAAGGCCTTCTCGAACGTGTAGTCGTCCGGGACCGGCTTCTGGCCTGTTTCCGCCAGTGTCTCCTTCAGGAACTTCAGGTTGATCTCGAACTGCTGCCGGGTGGGCACCGGCGTCTTCATGTAGATGTTGATGTTGTTGTTGTACGAGGTCTCGAACAACTCGTCGTCCATCGCGGAGAACCAACCCCGCGCCCAGGCCTTGAACGTCGCCTTGTCCTGATCGATGGCCCGCAGCGCGAGCGCGATGCCCTTGCAGTAGGCGACGAGTTCGTCCGGCTTGTTCTTGGCGGTCTCTTCGGTGATGCTCGCGCTGATATACAGAAAGTCTGCCAGGTCAGGCGGGGGATTGTTCGCCATGTTGAACAGGTAGGTGGCACCGGCCTTGCTCACGGCCAGGTCCGAGGTGGGCGAGGACAGACAGAATCCGTCGATCTGGTCCTGCTGCATCGCCGCGATCATCGCCGAGCCGCCCCGCACCGGCACCAGGCTTGCATCCTTGTTGGGGTCCAGGCCGGCCAGCCGCAGGAAGTGCCGGACCAGTTGGTCGGGGCCGCCGCCCGGACCGGTGGTGCCCATGCGCAGGCCCTTGAGCACCGCGGCCTTTTTCTCGATCGGCGAGTCCTCGGTCACCCCCATCTTGTCGGCGATGGCCTTTTTCACGACCACGTTGCTGGCGAACTTGTTGACCAAGCCCGCGATCACGACCACCGGCTTGCCCAGGATCTGCACGCGCATGTTCTGCTGTGGCGCGCCGAGCAGGATGTCCGCGGCGCCGCCTAGCAGCGCGTCGTGATTCACCCCGCGCTCGGTAGCGGCCATGTCGACCTTCAGGCCGGCCTTGTCGAAATGTCCTGCGTTGATCGCGAAGTCTTCGGCGGCCCAGAGCCATGAGCGCGACGTCGAGCGCAGCGTCGTGGTTTGCAAAGTGGCGGCCATTGCGGGGGCCAGTCCGATGCCGACGACGGCACCAAAGCCTTGCAACGCGGCCAGGCCGCCGAGGCCTGCGGTGGTCTTGATGATCTCGCGGCGCGAACGACGCACTCCAATGGGCTTTGCCATGCGTGTCTCCTTGTCTGATTGTCCGAGTAGGGCGCTCGGGGCGTTTAGCGGATCGATCTTCTCACCTTCGATAAGGTCGGACAAGGCGTAAGGTGAAAGGCGAAGACGTCCCATCATGTGGGAACCGATCGTCGTCCCGGACGGTGTCGGTCGCTGGCCTCGGTCGCCGGCAGCGTTTATGCTTGCCGGCATGAACGACACGACATCGATGGCCGCGCGCTTGGCCGCCGTACAGGCCAGGCGGGGCTACCTGCTGCCCCATCACGGCCTGATGGCCCTTCTGTCGCCCGGCCTGCTGGCGGGCTACGATGCCGCGTATGCGGCCATTGCGCTCGAGCGCAAGGTGCTGGATGATCTTGCCCGCGAAACGGTCTGGCTGGCCGTTCTGATCGCGACCGACGAGGCGATCGCCACCCACCATATCCGCACCTGGATGCCGGTGGCGATTTGGCGGGTTTTGCGGCGATCAACCGGCTGTCCGCAACCGCCTGTGGCGCGCACGCGTTCGAGTTCGTGGCCGGACACTGGATGGACCACCTGCCAGGTTCGATCCGTCGGCGACCTACCGCGAAGCGATCACCGGAGCCGCCGATCCGCTGCCGGCCTGGCTGGCCTGGCCGGCGGCCTGCGGCGTGCATGCCGCGCGTGCCGATTGGCCCGCGTTGCGGTGGGCATATGCGCCGCCTACGACGCCGGGGTGCCCGGAGCCCGAACTGGCCGAGGCCTTAGTCGATCATGGATGCGCCTGGCGGTAACCCTGGTTCGTCGAGGCGGCCCGGGGTGTGGCTGGACATGATTCGCGCCAGGGTGGCCGCCGGGCCTGGACTTCCAGGCCTGTGGCCGATCTGGGCGGGCAGGGCGGATACGACGAGGCGGTGCGCAAGGGCTGAGCTGCCTGACGTCAGTCTGGGCGGGCCCGGCGTCGGCAAGTGGTCGCCAGGGGGAGTGGCCCTTGACGCATCCTTCACAAGGCGTTCGCCAGCCGGTGACCCTCGCGGGTGGCCGCCAGCATGCCACGCGGCGCGTAGCAGTCGCCAACCTGATGACATTCGACGCCGGCCGCTGACAACGGCGCCAGCATCGCGTCGTTCGGCACGCGCGCACCCGAGTAGGTCAGCAACGACACGTTGGCCACTTCACCGCGATCGCCGTTGTAGACATTTCGGAAAGCCACGCGGCCTTGTTCGAGCGCAGACTGCGGGCACAACTCGGACAACAGCACGATGTCGATGCGACGTTCATAGATGCGCTGGTAGATACGCTGACGAACCACCGTGGGTTCGTCTTTGGCGATCATCTCGCGCGGCGTCACCAGCACGACGCGGGCGAAGTGTCGACGGAACAACTCCGCGGCGGCATAGGTGCCACGGGTGTGATCCTGGTCGAAGATGACGACGCAGCCCGGGTCCGCGCCCTTGAAATCCAGGATCGATGCCACGCTGTCCCTCAGGTCGGGCACCAGCCCGTCTTGTTGCCATTGCCCGGGCAGCGTCGATGGCCAGGCCATCCGTGATCCCGTGGCCAGGACCACGGCATCGGGCCGGCAGGCGAGGATGTCGGACACCGTGGCCCGGACACCGAGTTCGAAGCGCACGCCTGCCTTCAGGGCATCGGGATACTGGTTCGCATACAGGTTGCCAAGCGAGTCGCTGCCCGGGAGCGCGGCATGCAGTCGCAGCTTGCCGCCGACCTGGTCGGACGCGCCAAAGACGGTGACATCGTGGCCGCGCGCGGCCGCGACCGAGGCGGTCTCGAGTCCGGCGACACCGGCGCCTACGACGACCACCCGCCGGCGGCTCGCGGCGCGGGCGGGACGCCAGTCCACTTCGTCCGGCAGCCCGACACGGGGATTGGTCACGCACTCGATCGGACGGCGCTCGTTGATCACGCCCCAGCAGGTATTGCACGACAGGCAGGTGCGGATGTCCGCCTCGCGACCGCTGCCCGCCTTGAGCAGCCAGGCGGGGTCGGCGAGCAAGGATCTGCCCAACATCACCAGGTCTGCGGTGCCATCGACGAGCAGGCGTTCGGCCTGCCCCGGGTCGTTGACGCGTCCGGTCACCATCACGCTCGCCTGCGGAACCGTCTGCTTGATCGTGCGGGTCATCGCGGCATAGGGCAGCAACGGATACGACATGTCGGGCATGTGCGCTTCCAGGCTTCGCGCGTGCGAGCCCTGCACCGGACAGAAGTAGTCGATATCCCCGCGGGTTGCCAAATGCGACACGATGTCCAGCGCCATCGCGGGGTCGATGCTCCCGGGGACCCCGTCGGCTCCCGGCACCTTCAGGCCGACGATCCAGTCCCGACCGCAGGCGGCGCGCACCGCATCGACCAACTCGTGCACCAGCGTCAGCCGGGCTTCGAGGCAGCCACCATACCTGTCGTTCCGGTGGTTCGACCACGGGGACAGGAACTGATGGATCAGGTGGCCGTGCCCGCACGAGAATTCCACCCCGCTGAAGCCGGCCCGTTGCAGCCGGCGACTGGTGCTCGCGAACTCCCCGACCATCACTTGCACTTCGCTGGTGCTCATCGCGTGCGGCACCGTCCAGCTCAGGTCATCGGGCAACGCCGACGGGCCGACCGCATCGTCGGCCCGTCCCGGGATGTGGCGCGCGCGTCCGGGGGCCATCAGTTGGCCGACGAGCCTGCAATCGTGTTGCTCGACGGCGTCGGCCCAACGGGACAAGCCATCGAGGAAGCTGTCCTGCCAGGCGCCGGGTCGCAGGCTGCCGGCCTGGGACTTCTGCCAGCGAGCGCGTCGTGGTGACGATCATCGCGGCGCTGCCGATCGCGCGATTGCGGTAGTCGATCAAGCGGGTGGTGACGGCGCCGGCGGTACCGAAGTGGGTCGATATCGAGCTGCACGGCACGGGTGCAGGGCTTGCCGCCCAGCTGCCAGGGTGAGAGCAGGCGCGTGGAAGTCCGGGGATCTGGCGACGCGACGGGGATGGGGCATGATATGGTTTCATGGACCTACTGTTCGCGGGCACACCTGGGTGATTCACCTACGCGAACATGTTAGCGCCACGCCGGCGGCGGGCCACCGCTGCGCCGGTCCATCGGGAGGGCTGGTCGACATGACGCATTCTGCGCCACAGCGGGTCATCATCACCGGGGCCGCGACAGGCATCGAAGGCCATGGCGTCGCGGTTCTGTGGTCAGGAGCCCGTGGTCCTGATGGATGTCGACGCCGCCCAGGTCCGGGCCCGTGCTGATGAATTGACTGGCGCTGGGCACCGTGCGATCGGGATTGCGATGGATGTCAGTGACGCCGAGGCGGTCGAGGATGCTCGTGCTCGGGCGACCGGCTTTTTGGGCGCGGTCGATGTGCTGATCAACAATGCCGCGGCATTGACGCCCAGGGCACCGATCACCGAACTCCACCGTGGGCGATTGGCAACTGGCGATTGCCGTCAACCTGACTGGCGCAGCGCCCTGATGCCGGGCGGTCATTCCCGGCATGCAGCGCCTGGGCCGCGGCGTCATCATCAACGTGGCATCGCAGCTTGGCAGCGTGGCATCGACGGGTCGCGCGCCTTACTGCGCGGCCAAGGGCGGACTCATCCAGCTGACCAAGGCGCTGGCGCTCGATCATGCGAAAGAGCGATTCGCGTCAACAGCCTGTCCCCGGCTGTGCTCACCGACCGGCTGACCAGGACCTCGGCTCGGCCGATGAGGCAGGAGCGCGCTGGCCCTGAAGCACCCGATGGGTCGGCTCGGCCAGACCGACGAGATCGCCCGGGCCGCGGTCTTCCTGGCTGGCGATGACGCGAGTTTCATGACCGGCAGACTTGCTGGTCGGACGGCGGCTACAAACGACAGTAGCGGCGGTCGCCGCGCTTGCCCTATCATCGACTCAAACCCGACCGTCAAACTGGAGACATCGATGGACCCTGTCGTCCTGGAAGAAGGCGCGGCAACGTGCTGTTGCTGACGATGAACCGGCCCGAGGCCCGCAATGCGCTCTCACTGAGATGGGCGACGCGCTGCAGGCCGGCCTGCAGCGCGCGCAGGCCGACCTGGCGGTGCGCGCGGTAGCGCCACCGGCGCCAATGGCGCCTTTGTGCCGGTGGGCGAAGGCCGGGCGCAATGGTGGCTGGCGCGATCGCCAGAAGAGCCTGGAGCAAAGGCCGCCGGGCTGCGCCAGCGCGCCGAGGTGTCGCGCTGTTGCACGAGATGCCCAAACCGACGATCGCGTGGTGATTCCCGGCGCGGCGGCCGGTGCCGGCCTGGCGATGGCCATGGCCTGCGACTTTCGCCTGGCCACGGCGCGCGCCAAGATGACCGTCGCCTTTGCCAAGGTGGGCCTGGCCGGCGACTATGGCGCCAGTTACTTCCTGACGCAGATCGTCGGGGCGGCGCGGGCGCGCGAACTGCTGATGCTCAGCCCGGTGCTCACGGCCGAACAGGCGCTAGGGCTGGGGCTGGTGCACCGGGTCTGGGCCGACGATGAATTCGCCGCGCAGGCCGACGCGTTCGTCGCGTCGCTGGCCGAAGGCCCGACGGTGAGCCTGGGCTACATCAAGCAGAACATCAACCTGGCGGCCCGCAGCGACCTGGCCACCTCGCTGACCGGCGAGGCGAGCGCCCAGGCCCGCTGCATGGCCACCGACGATCATGCCGAGGCCGCCAAGGCCTTCGTCGAGAAGCGCCCGCCGGTGTTTCGCGGCGTCTGATTGCCCTTTTCTCGGAGAACCGCCATGCCCATCCAGGCCGAAGCGTTCGCGCAAAAGAAATACGTCGACGTGCTGGGCAGCCGCATGGCGGTGATCGACGAAGGACAGGGCGATGCGATCGTGTTCCAGCACGGCAACCCCACGTCGTCCTACCTATGGCGCAACGATGCCGCACTGCGCCGGCCTCGGGCGCCTGGTGGCCTAGACCTGATCGGCATGGGCGATTCGGACAAGCTCGAGCCGTCCGGCGCCGATCGCTACACCGGTTCGCCGAGTAGAGTCGCTATCTCGATGCGCTCTGGGACGCGCTGGGCTAAGCGGGCGGGTGATCCTGGCGGCAATGACCGGGGCTCGGCCCTGGGGTTCGACTGGGCCAACCGGCACCGCGACCGGGCGTAGGGCATTGCCTACATGGAGTCCATCGTGCACCGTCACCTGCACGACCCGCCCGAGAATGCGCGGCGCGTGTTCCAGAATTTCCGTGGCGACGGCGGCGAGCAGATGGTGCTGGACAAGAACGTGTGCCTCCGTCGAGCGGGTGCTGCCCGGCTCGGTGATGCGCGGCCCGACCGAACCCGAGATGGCCGAGTACCGTCGCCCGTTCGCCCAGGCCGGCGAGGGCCGTCGCCCGACGCTGACCTGGCCGCGCCAGATCCTGACCGACGGCGAGCCGGCCGACGTCGTGGCACGGGTTGACGCTCACCGTCACTGGCTCGAGACAAGCCCGGTGCCTGCTGTTCATCAATGCCGAGCCGGGTTCCATCCTCACCGCCGCCAGCGCGACTACCGTCGCAGCCGGCCGGCACAGACCGAGGTGACCGTGGCCGGCACGCACTTCATCCAGGAAGACAGCCCGGACGAGATCGGCACGGCGATCGCCGATTTCGTGCGGCGGCTGCGCACCGCCTGACCGGCAACGCTTCGGCCAGTCGGGTGCAGGCACCGCGCCCAGGGCCCTGCCAACGATGAGCCGCCGTTGAACCGCCCGATCAGCGAAGCCGCATCGCTACGGGGCCACGCTCGCGCTGAGCCTGTCGCTGGGTGCCGCGGCGGTGATCGGCCTGGCGCGGTTCTCGTACGGCCTGATGCTGCCGTCGATGCAGGCGACCTGCACTGGACCTACTCCGGAGGCGGGCGGCCTGGGCGCGGCCAACGCGCTGGGCTATCTGGCCGGGGCGATCATCACGATGCGCTCGGTGCAGCGCCTCGGTAACCGTGGCGTGCTGTTTGCCGGCGGACTGGCCGTGACCGCGATCGCGATGCTCGCCAGCGGCCTGGACCCCGGTGTATGGCTGGCAACTGGCCTGGCGGGCACTGGCTGGCCCGGGGTAGCCGGTACCTTCGTTCGCGGCGGGTACTGGCCGGCACCTGAACCCGGGCCTCGCGGGACGGATCAGGCCGGGGCTCGGGGTCACGGTGTTCTCACGGCGGTGGGCGGCGTGCTGCTCGGCGCCACGCTGCCGCTTTGTTTGCCGCGCGGGGCGATGCGGCCTGGCCGGATCGCCTGGATCGCGATGGGTGGCGACGCTGCTGGCCACGGTCTGCGCGACGCTGGCGGTTCGCCAGGTGGAAGAACCCAACGCGGCGAACACGGCGCGGACGGCGAACAATCAGCGCGACCGCGCACCGGTTGACCGCTTATCGCCGCGGTGCTTCGCTGGCTACTTCCTGCGAAATCGGCCCTTGGCTACATCGCCTACGACCTTCATCGTGGCCTGGACGCGCCGGCTCGGTGCCGATGCGCCGTCGTGGCGACGACCTGGGCGGTGCTCGGGGCGGCCACCATCGTGGCGCCGTTCTGGGGGGAACGCTTCCGGCGCTCGCGCGGTGGGGCCGCTCGATGGCCGAGGCGCTGGTCTTGTTCGCGGCCGGCGCAATGCTGCCGCTGGTGTTGCCCGGACACCTGGCTGCTTGCCTCGGCTGCGCTGGTCGGCGGGTCGATCTTCATGGTGCCGGCAGCCGTCACCCTGCTGGTGCGCAATGAACTGCCCGCGCCGCCTGGGGCGCGGTCGCCGCGTTCACGCCATGCCAAGGTTCGCGATCGGCCAGGTGCTGGCCGATGATGGCCGGCGCACTGGCGGATGCGACCGGCTCATTGATGGCCGGCTCTTGCGACATCCGCCGCCCCGAGCGCTGGCCGGCGCCGGATGCGCCTTTGCAACGGCCGTCGATCCCGACCGGTTGATCGATCCCCGGGCGCCTCGGTCGAAAACCTCAGAGCCCGTTGCGCACCCAGCGCGGCTTCTCGCCCCGCTGGACCACGGCGCGCACGTTGTCGTGCGCCCATTCCCAGATGCGCATCGTGGTGTCGTGCGTGACACCGGCCACGTGCGCTGTCACGTGGCAGTTGGGGGCGGTGAGCAGCGGGCTATGGCGGGCACCGGTCTTCGGATCGCAAACACGCTCGATCGCGGCCGCGGCGATCTGCCGGTCTGCAGCGCCTTGGCCAGCGCCGCCTTGTCGACGATGCCGCCGCGCGCGCAGCAGATGAAGCGCGCATGCGGCTGCGGACCTGGCCAGGGCTGCGGCGTCGATCATGTTGCGGGCGGTGCGTCGTTCAGGTCGGTGCAGACGCTGACGAAGTCCGACTTGGCCAGCAGAGCTCGTCCTTGTCGACCTTGCGTGCGCCCAGGCTGGCGGCCACGTCGGCATCTACGTTCTGCACGTCGCCGTGGAGCAGGTTCATCTCGAAGGCCTGGCCCGGCCAGCGCGACGAGCCCGTGTTGCCGAAACCGATGATGCCCAGCGTCTCTTGCCCTTGAGCTCGAACGTCTGCTGGGTGAGCTTGCGGGCATTGAGCCAGTCGGCCTTGCGCGTGAAGCCATCGGCCTCGGCGAAACGCTTGGCCAGCACCAGCATGAACATCATCGCGTGCTCGGCGACCGCCTCCAGAGTTGACGCCCTCGATGTTGCAGGCCGGTACGCCGTGCGCCGCAGGCCTTCAGGTCGAGGGTCTCGTAACCGACCCCTAGCCGCTGGACGATCTTGAGCTTGGGCGCCGCCGCCAGGATCTGCCGCTGACGGGCTCCATGCCGATGACGAAGGCATCGGTATCGGCCACCTTGGCCAGGTCTTCGTTGGAATACTTGCCGTCATCACCCACCTGGATGCGGACCCCCTGCACGTCCTTGGGGATGATCTCTTGGAGGGTCGGGGCGGACACGGAGCAGATAGGCGATCTTCACGGTGGGTTCCTTTGAGGGCGGGTCGAGCATCGATATTACCCGGCCGGCGCAACAGATCGTTCCACCCGCCGTGGCGGGCCCTCAGAGGCGGATCGCCGCCACCGTGTGCAACACGACGATCGCGACCAGCATGAACGCCGCATACGACCAGTTCCAGCGTGCCGCGTGGGTGGCCGGCACGCCGAAGCGACCCTGGAAGACCGGTGTGGTGGCCGGACAGCGGGCTGGCAGGTGCCCAGGCTCCAGCCCAGCAGGCAGGTCACCGCCAGCAGCTGCGGGTCGGGGGCGATCGCGTCAGCACCAGGTCACCACCGAGACCGCGATCACCGGATGGATCCCGATGATGGTTTTCGCGGCCAATGATGCCGCCCAGCAGCAGGCTCGCGCCTGGGGCCATCGAAGGTCTCGAATGGCACCGTCATGTGACCGGCCGCTATCGCCGCGCTCAGCCCGACCGCCAGCACGCCCGCCGCGAGAAACAACAGCAACTCGCCGACCATGCCGGGCAGGCCGTGTTGCACGGGTTCGCAGTTGCCGGCCCGCCGAACGCGGCCCGTGCCGGCCCAGCAGAACGACGATCGTGACCGCGAGCGAGGCCACCGCGATGATCAGCAGGATAGGCGCCCGCTCCAGCGCCGCGTAGCCCACCGACACCGCCACCGCCAGGACCGCCGGCACCCACAGGCTGGACAGGCCCATCGGATAGCCGCGAAAGACCGCCAGCTCGTCACGATGGCGCAGCGATGCCTCGCCGATCACGTAGGCCAGGCCGACCATCGCGAACGGCAGGCCGGCGAGCATCACGAACGGCAGCCGGGTGTCCGAGACGTAGGTCAGCACGACCGCCATGCCGCCAAAGAACGGCGACCAGGCCGGGCATCCCGAGAACACCCGGGTCAGCGATTGCGAGGTCATCCGGCTCAGCCTGCCACCCTGGGCCAGCCGGTCGGCAATCAGGATGGGTGCCGAGATATTGATGAACGAGCCAAATAGCGCGACGCTGGCCATCGTGCTCACGAACGCGCGCCGCCCCACCGGCAGCGCCTGGCCCTCGTTGCCAGGCGCGGCGACCGGCATCGCCACCAGCCGCAGGAAGCTCACCGAGGCGATCATCAGCAACGGCGCGTTCGCATCGATCAGTCTGATCCAGTTCGGTCGGGCGCCGAGCAGCGCAAAAACCGATCGCGGCCAGGCCGATCACCACCAGCACGCCGATCTGGCGTTTCTGTCCCAGCGGCACCTGCGCCAGCAGCAGCGCGGCGGCCGTCCAGGCGGCCAGGCCCGGAGCTGTGGCGCAGTGGCCAGAACCCGTGCCTGATGGCGAGCACGATCATCGGGCCAGTGCGATGCCGGCGAGCCGACGGCTCCTGCGGTCCTGGGTGGCGCTCAACGGGGCGACCGGCGCTGTCGGCGATGAGAAGGGGAAAGGCTGGCCTGGCGGCACGGAGGGTATCGGGAAGCTTGGACAGGAGGGGCAGGCCGGATCGATTATAGGGGGCGGGGCAAGAGTCGTCCCGGGCGGACCGGTGTGCCTGGCGCCTGGACGATGGTCGCGCACGTGGACGGCCACGCCGTAAAGACGCCCAGCCGGAGCGTTTCGGGCCGGAGCGTTTGTGATCAGTGGGTTCACCCCGCAAACGGCCCGAGCGGATGATGCCAGTGCGCCATCGCCGCCATTGCCGCCAGGCAGGCCAGCGCGAGGATGAAGGCCACACGGCGCGCGGACTCGGTGCGGGCGCGCTTGAGCGCCAGCGACCCGAGCACGACGTAAACCGGCAGCAGGGCCAGCTTGACGATCAGCCAGGCGCTGCCCAGGCGCCCAATTTCAGCGCGGCGAGCAACAGGATCGCCGCGGTCAGCAGTCCGCGTCGATCGCGACGCTCAGGCGGCGCCAGGCGGGACGCATCGCCCAGCGCCGCCTGCCGCTCAGCACGTCGATGCCCTGGACCAGGAACAGGCCGGCGCTCAGCGCGACCAGCGTGACGTGGGTGGTCTTGATCAGCAGGGGTAGTGGTCGGCAAGCATCGATGGGTGACCCGGCAGAAGGTTTGAGATTCCTGTGGAAACAAAAGTATCATATAATTTCGGCTATGAGAACAGCTCCTGGTTGAGGAATCCTCTCGATAGGATGGCCGACATGATCAACCCGCGTTCCGTTGCCGGCGCTGTTCCGTCGGGCGCGGCCAACCGGACCCGGCCTGCGCTGGCCCGCGCGACCTCCGCGCCGCGAACCACCTGGGTCTGTCCGGGGCGGCGCTGGCGCAGGGTCATCGGCGTCAGCGAAGCCACGGTGTCGCTCCGCCCGGCACGAGCGGGCGCTCGAGCCGGCCAGCAAGGCGGGTGAGCCGCCTTCTACTGCTGGTGCGCCTGTACCGCTCGCTCGATGCGTTGGTCGGCAATGACGAGGCGCAACGGCTGAACTGGCTGCGCAGTCACAACCGTGCGTTGGGCGGTTCCGGCCGACCTGGATCCGCTCGGCGCAGGCCTGGTCACGGTCGTGGCCTACCTCGACGGCGGCGCTGCGCGCGCCGATCTGATGACCAGGGCTGGCAGCCCGCCCGACGGCGCAGCGGTGGCCCAGTGGCTGGCACGGCCGATGCCGATGCGCGGAGCGCGCACCAGGCGCGGGGTCGAGGCGCACACCTGGTAGCCACGATCAAGCTGACCGACACGCTTGCCGAGCAGGCCGTGCTCGAGGATCTGCTCGAGGCCAGCAAGCCGGCACCGCCTCGCGGCGATGTCGGGGCCGGGCACTCTTCTGCTGGCCACGCCGTTTCGCTATCGCTCGCCACACGGCTCGCGTTTCGTGCCGGGTCCGAACCGGCCCTGGTATTGGTGCCGAGACGCTGGCCACCGCCTGTTGCGAGGCCGCTACCATGCCGGCAGCAGCTCGTCAGCGACAGCGACGGTCTGCGCTGCACACCGGCGTGGTGTCCGAGCACGTTCTTCCGCGGCGCGGGTTGCCGGCCGTGTGGTCGACCTCACCACCGTGCCTTGGCGCACGCGTCGCGCCGCCTGGACCGACGCAACCGATTATGCCGCGTGCCAGGCGCTGACGCGCCCGGCACGCGAAGCCGGCTGTCAGTGGATCCGCTACGAATCGGTGCGCGCGTCACCGGGTCGCTGCGGCGCGGTCATCAATGAGCCTGTCGCTGCGCACACCGTGGCCGCAACAGACCTGGGTGTGCAAGGCCGGCGTCGACGGCGTGCAGATGCTGCACGAACAGGAGCGGCTGAGTTGGCGATTCACGTCAGCGAACACCGGAACTGCAAGTACCGCCGGGGCGAACCGCGGCTAGCCATTGCGCGGATTCGCCCATTCGGGTTAACCGTATCGACGCATGTCCGATTTCGTGGAACGGGCACAATCGGGGTCGATTCGCAATGGCGTCCCTGCCGTGCCATCCACTGCTTTACTTTCCGATCAGAAGAAGGCGGCGTTGTTCGCGCTTGGCGCGGCCACGCTGCTGCCGATCGTCGACGCGATGGTCAAGGTCCTCGTGCAGGACCATCCGGTCGTGATGGTCGCGTGGGTGCGCATGGGCCTGATCGCCTTGTTTCTCGGCCTCGTCGCCACGGCCCGATCAGGACCCGCGGTGCTGTTGCCCCGTTCGCCCGGTCTGCAGATCCTGCGCGGCCTGTGCGCGGTCCTGGGCACGGCGATGATCTTCGTCGGGTTCCGCGTGATGCCGCTGGCCGATTGCACCGCCATCGTGTTCATCGCGCCGGTGCTCTCGAATTTGTTGTCTATCTTCTGGCTCAACGAGCGCGGCGACCGGCGCAGCTGGGTGCTGGCCGTCCTGAGCTTCATCGGCGTGTTGATCATCGCCAAGCCGGGCACCTCGCTGTTCGCGCCCGAAGCGGTATGGCCTTTGCTCGGTGCGCTGGGCCTGGCCGGGTTTCTCACGTTGACACGGGCGGTCTCGGGCCGGGACTGCGCTCAGACCACCGCGTTCTTTGGCCCGTTCGTGGCCTTCATCGTGTTCTCGCTGGTGCTGCCCTTCACCTGGATCGCACCGACGACGCCGGGCGACGTCGGCCTGTTCGTCGCGATCGGCGTGCTCGCCTCGATCGCCACCACGTTGCAGACGTTGGCCTTTCGCTACGGCTCGACGCACCAGGTTGCGCCGTTCAGCTATGCCAGTGTCATCGTCGCGATCTTGCTCGGTTGGGGGGTGTTTCACACATTGCCCGATGGTTGGTCGTTGTTGGGCATGGCCGTGATCGTGTGCTGTGGCCTGGCAATGCTGCGGCCCGCCACGCGCAGCGGGCGTACCAACGGCGGGTCGGCGGCGGTGCCGCTGGCGGTTCAGCTGGAGCCCTTGCGTCCCCGGTAGTGGGCGCCACCCGAACCGGCTGGCACACTACGACACGTCCAGCCCTTGCGCCGGTTCAAGCGCTGTCACCGGAGCCTCACGATGACCCTGCAATTCTGGTTGTTCTACCTGGCCGCGGCGATCGGCCTGTCGCTGACGCCGGGCCCCAACGGCCTGCTCTCGCTCACGCATGGCATGCGCTACGGACTGCGGCCCACGGTGGCCACCGCACTGGGCGGGGTGTGCGGGTTCATGGTGCTGGTGGCGGCGTCGTTGTCGGGCCTGGGCGCGTTGCTGGCCGCATCCGAGCAGGCGTTCGCGCTGGCCAAGTGGGTGGGCGCCGCCTACCTGGTCTATCTGGGTATCCGCCTCTGGTCGCGCCGGCGCCGGCGCCGGTGGTGATGCCCGGCGTGGGCGCGCGCGAGGCGCGCTGGTCGCCGGGGGCGGCCCGGCTGTTTCGCGAGGGCTTTCTGGTGGCGGTGTCCAACCCCAAGGCGCTGATCTTCTTTGCCGCGTTCCTGCCGCAGTTCATGGTGCCCGGCGCGTCGCTGATCACACAGTTCCTGGTGCTGGGCGGCACGTTCGCGGTGGTCGAGTTCTTCTACGAACTGGGCCTGGCCGCGATGGCGCAGCGGATCTCGCCCTGGCTGGGCCGACATGGCCGCTGGTTCAACCGCCTGGCCGGTACCTGCTTCATCGCGATCGGCGCCGCGCTGACCCGGGCCAGCCGCTGAGCCGTCAGCCCGGTGCCGGGCTGCGCGATCCCGGGCAGGCATAATCGGCCTGTTGAACCGGGAGACACCCATGATCGGATACGTAACCGTCGGCACCAACGACCTGGCCGCGGCAACCAGCTTCTATGACAGCCTGTTCGAGGGCATGGAGGTCAAGCAACTGCAACCGAACGAGCGCATGCGGCTCTGGGCGCGCAAGGGCAGCCCGATGTTCGGCATCGCCAAACCCTACGACGGCGAAGCGGCCACCGTGGGCAACGGCACGATGATCGCGCTCGGGGTCGAGAACCCCGAGCAGGTCAAGGCCGTGTATGCCAGGGCGCTGGAGCTGGGCGGCAAGGACGAAGGAGCGCCGGGCCCGCGCGGGTCGGGCGGCTTTTTCGGGGGCTATTTTCGCGACCTCGACGGCAACAAGCTGGTGGTGTTCTGCCGCGTGTCCTGACGCGGGCGCCCGTTACTTTTCGGCCGGCCTGCCGGTCGGGTAGGTCAGCATCACCGCCGAGTCGTCCTTCTTGCCCAGGCCCGCGTTGCTGGCCTTGACGAAGGCATCGTAGGCGGTCTGCGCCAGCGGGGTCGGCTGGCCGATCTGCTGCGCTGCCTGCAACACCAGGCCGAGGTCCTTGACGAAGATGTCGACCGCCGAGGCAACATCGTCGAAGCCCTCGTTGACCATCCGCGGGCCGCGATCGGCGAGCATCCACGAGCCGGCCGCGCCGCTGCACAGGATCTCGAGCGTCGTGTCCAACGGCAGCCCGTGGCGGCTGGCCATCGCCATCGCCTCGCCGGCGACTGCGATGTGCACGCCGCACATCAACTGGTTGATCACCTTCATCTGCGCCCCGGAACCGGGCTCGGCGCCCAGGTGGAACAGCTTGCCGCCAAACGTGGCCAGCACCGGCCGGGCTGCTTCCAGCACTGCCGGGTCGCCGCCGATCATCACCGTCAGCGAGCCTTTCTGGGCCCCCGCGCGACCGCCCGACACCGGCGCATCGAGTAGGTCGACCTGCGTTTTCGCGAGGCGCCCGGCGACGGTCTTCACGTAGCTGGGCGACAGTGTTGAGCAGGCGACGACGATCGTGCCGGGGCGCAGGTGGGCAGCCAGGCCGGCAGCGCCGAACAACACGTCCTCGGTCTGCGCATCGTTGACGACGAAGCTGATCACGATGTCGCAGGCCTTGCCCATCGCTTCCGGGGTGCCGCCGGCCTCGCCGCCCTGCGACTGCAGCCAGGTGACCGCCTCCGGATTGACGTCGCGCCCCAGGACCTTGAAGCCCTTCGCGAGCAGGTTGCTGGCGACGCCGCGGCCCATCGCGCCAAGCCCGATCAGGCCCACGGTGGCGCCGGGCGCCAGCGGCGGTCGGGAAGGAGAGGCTTGATTCATGGCGATACTCCGAAAAAAAAGAGAGAAGAAAGCGCCGCGGGCGCGATCGGTGTGGCGCGGTGGCCGCCAGGTCAGCCGGCGACCGGGTCCCTGGCGCGGGCCAGCTCGGCCAGCACCGCCGCGGTGACCGCGCTGGTGCCGGCGGTACCGCCCAGGTCGCGGGTGCGCGTCGCGGGGTTGGCGGTCGTGGATTCGATCGCGGCCATCAGGCGGGCCGCGGCCCGCGGCTGGCCCAGGTGCTCGAGCATCATCACCACCGACCAGAAGGTACCGACCGGATTGGCCAGGTCCTGGCCCATGATGTCGAAGGCCGAGCCGTGGATGGGCTCGAACATCGACGGGTAGCGACGCTCGGGATCGATGTTGCCGGTGGGGGCGATGCCCAGGCTGCCGGCCAGCGCCGCGGCCAGGTCGCTGAGGATGTCGGCATGCAGGTTGCTGGCGACCACGGTGTCCAGCGAGGCCGGGCGGTTCACCATGCGGGCGGTGGCCGCATCGACCAGTTCCTTGTCCCAGGTCACGTCGGGATAGTCGCGGGCGACCTGGGCGGCCACTTCGTCCCACATGACCATCGCGTGGCGCTGCGCATTGCTCTTGCTCACCACGGTCAGGTGCTTGCGCGGGCGGCTGCGCGCCAGTTCGAACGCGTAGCGGATGATGCGCTGGGCACCGGCACGGGTCATCAGCGACAGGTCGGTCGCGGCCTCGATCGGCATGCCGCGGTGGATGCGACCACCGGCACCGGAGTATTCACCCTCGGTGTTCTCGCGCACGATCACCCAGTCCAGATCGTTCGGGCCGCAGCGCTTGAGCGGGCCATCGATACCCGGCAGGATCCGGGTCGGGCGCACGTTGGCATACTGGTCCAGGTTCTGGCAGATGTTCAGGCGCAGACCCCAGAGCGTGATGTGATCGGCGATGTCCGGGTCGCCGGCCGAACCGAACAGGATCGCGTCCTGATCGCGCAGCAGGTCCAGCCCGTTGTCGGGCATCATCTGGCCGTGCTGGCGATAGTAGTCGCCGCCCCAGGCGTGACCGGTGAAGTCGAACGCGAAGCCGCCGTCGGCATCGGCCAGTGCCTGCATCACCTGCCGGCCTGCCGGGATCACTTCCTTGCCGATGCCATCGCCGGGAATCACGGCAATGCGATAGGTCTTCATCAGGGCTTCTCCGTGGCTGCGGCGCACGCCGATCGGTCACGGCCGGCGCACGCGCGTATGCCGCGCAGTCTATACCGGATGCCGCAGGGTGCGGACCCGCGGCATCCGGCACCCGGTCAGCCGGTGTTCGCGCTGCGCAGCCAGCCGATCAGCTGCGCCTCGTTCATCGCGCCGGACACCCGCTGGGTTTCCCGGCCGTTGGTGAACACCGCCAGCGTCGGAATACTGCGGATGCCAAAGCGCGGCGACAGGCCGGGGCTGGCCTCGGTGTCGACCTTGACGAACTGGAACTGGCCGGCCAGCTGCCCGGCCGCCTTGGCAAAGTGCGGCGCCATCATCTGGCAGGGGCCGCACCAGCCGGCCCAGAAGTCGACCACCACCGGCAGGCCGTTGCGCTGCACATAGGCATCGAAATCCTGGTCGGTCAGGGTCACCGGGGTGCCCGGGAACAGCGGCTTGCCGCAGGCGCCGCAGTCGGGGTTCTCGCGGGTGCGCGATAGCGGCAGCCGGTTGGTCTTGCGACAGGCCGGGCAGACGGCGGTGATCAGCGTGGGGTCGGCATCATTCATCGTGGGATCTGCAGCGTGGAAGGGGTTCTTCGCTGTAGATGGGGGCGACCCGGGCCGACGCAAGGGGTGCGCCGCCCGCTGTTCCCCCTGGGTCAGGCGGCGTCGCGCGCGTTGCTCTCGAGCGAGCGCAGCTCGCGCCCCAGGTGCTGGTTGAGCTGCTTGTCGAAGCGGCTGGTCGCGCCGATCTTGACCGTGGCCACGTAGGGCTCGAAGCGGGCCGGGCAGGCGGCCTGGGGCGTGTCACCCATCACGGTCACGCGCTGGATCACGCGCTCCTCGTCGAAGTCGTTGAGCACGAAATGCTGGGTGCAGCGGTTGTCCCACATCGCGATCGTGCCGGCGCTCCAGCGGTAGCGCACGGTGAAGCGCGGGTTGCTGACCCAGCGGGTCAGAAAGGGAGCAATAACTCGCTTTCCTCGTGGCTCATTTCGACCAGCCGGCGGGTGAAATGCTCGTTGACGAACAGCGAGCGGCGCCCGGTCTGCGGATGCACCCGGACCACCGGGTGGATGCTGGTGATCTCGGCCTTGCCGTGTGGCGCGGCATCGTGCAGCGCACTCAGCCCGTCGCACAATTCGCGCATCGGTGGCGACAGCGACTCGTAGGCGAGGTAGGCATTGCTCCACATCGTGTCGCCGCCGACCTCGGGGCACTTGATCATGTTCAGGATCGCGAAGATCGACGGCTTGGCCTGGAACGTGATGTCGCTGTGCCATTCGTCGGCGATGCCGCCGGCCGAGGCCGCCAGCTCGAACACCTCGGGATGCTCGGTGTAGGGGTTCTTGAGATTGGGGTGGTTCTCCAGGTGCCCGAAGTGGCGACCGAAGGCCACGTGCTCGTCGATGGCCAGGTGCTGCCCGGGAAAGAACAACACCTGGTGCTCGAGGATCAGTTCCCTGACCAGGGCCACGTCGGCGTCGGACAGCCTGCCCAGGGCAAGCCCCCGGACCTCGGCGCCAAGCGCACTGGCCAGGCGCCTGACTTCGATGGAAGTGCTCATGTTGTCTCCGTTCTCAGATGATTGCGTGCCGCACCTTGGCCGATACCCACTCGGAAAAGATCACCGTGGCAAAGATCAGCAGGAAGATGATGGTGACCTGGGGCCAGGCGAGCACGTTCAGGCTGGCCTGCAGTTGCAGGCCGATGCCGCCAGCCCCGACCAACCCCAGGATCGTCGATTCACGGATGTTGATGTCCCAGCGGAACACCGCGATGCCAAAGAAAGCCGGCATCAACTGCGGCAGCATCGCAAAATCGATCACCTGCAGGCGTCCGGCCCCGGTGGCGGTCACGGCCTCGACCTGGGCGGTATCGATCTCTTCGATTGCCTCGTACAGCAGCTTGGCCACGAAGCCGATCGAGCGCAGCCCGATCGCGATGATCCCGGCGAGCAGGCCCGGCCCGATGATGGCCACCAGCAGCAGCGCCCAGATCAGCGAGTTGATCGAGCGCGAGGCGACGATGATGAACATCGCGACCGGGCGCACGAACACCTTGCTGGGCGTCGTGTTGCGGGCCGCCAGGAAGGCCACGGGCACCGCGAACAACAGGCCCAGCAGCGTGCCCAGCGTGGCGATGTTCAGCGTGTCCCAGAGCGGAATCCAGAGCTCGCCCATGTAGGCCCAGCGCGGCGGCAGCATCCGGCTGCCGATGTCGGCCGCCTGGCGCGGCGCATCGGCCACGAACATCCAGATCGTGTCGCGGGTCATCAGCTGCCAGCAGAACACCACCAGCGCCACCAGCGCCAGCCAGCCGAACCACAGCCCCAACTGCGCACCGCGGGTCCGGTGGCGCCAGGCGGCGGGGCGCGGTGACGCGGGCGGCGGATCGCCGGCCATCACTGGACCCAGCGCCGGATGTAGCCGGACGAGTACTCGGCCAGCATCACGATGGCGATGATGATCAGCAGGATCGCGCCGGCCGAATCGTATTCGTAGCGATCGATCGCGGTATTGAGCGTGGCGCCGATGCCGCCGGCACCGACGATGCCGATGACCGCCGATTCCCGGAAATTGATGTCGAAGCGGTACATCGACAGCCCGATCAGGCGCGGCATCACCTGTGGCTGGATCGCGTAGTTCACCACCTGCCACCAGCCGGCGCCGGTCGCCTTGACCGCCTCGGCCTGCGCCTCGTCGATGTCCTCGATGTCTTCGGCCAGCAGCTTGGCCAGAAAGCCGATCGTCGCGAACGTCAGCGTCAGAAAGCCCGCGAACGGACCAAAGCCGAACATCGCCACCAGCAAGATGGCGACGATGATCTCCTGCAACGAGCGCGACACCGCGATGATCAGGCGGCACACGATGTACACCGGCGCCGGTGACAGATGACGCGCTGCACCGATGCCGATCGGCACCGAGATCAGGATGCCGGCGACCGTCGCGGTCACCGTCATCGTCAGGCTTTCCGACAGGCCTTGCGCGATATCGGACCAGCGGCTGACGAAGTCGGGGACCAGGAACCCCTGCACGAAGCGCCAGCCCCGCTCCAGGCCATCGGCGATCCGCGCCCAGTTGAACTCGACGCTGCCTATCGCCAGCACCAGGTAGACCAGCGCCCCCGCGTAGAACAGGTAGCGCCACCCGGGCCGCTGGATCAACCGGTGCGGCGCCCGCCACGCTGCGGCCCGGACCTGCAAAGTCCCGGTGTTCATACTAGGCCGGACATCCGTTCTTCGCGTTCGCGGGCGTCGTTCTCGTCGTCTTCCTGCTGCGCCTTGCGTAGCGCGGTCCAGTCTTCCTCGCCGTAGATCTTCGTCAGCGCATCGTTGTCCAGCGCCTCGGGCTGGCCATCGAACACCACCTCGCCGGCGCGCAGGCCGATGATGCGCTCGGTGAAACCGCGCGCCAGCACCACGTCGTGGATGTTGATGATCGCGGGCAGGCCGCTTTCGGCGCAGATCTCGCTGATCAGGCGCATGATCTGGCGCGAGGTCTTGGGGTCGAGCGAGGCGGTCGGTTCGTCGATCAGCAGCAACTCGGGGTCCTGCTCGAGCGCACGCGCAATGCCCACCCGCTGGCGCTGGCCGCCCGACAAGGCGTCGGCCCGCTTGGTCGCATGGTCCGACAGGCCGACCCGCTCGAGCAACGAGAACGCCTTTTCGATGTCGGCCAGCGGAAAGCGGCGCGTGAACGAGCGCCAGAACGGCACGTAGCCAAGCCTGCCCGACAACACGTTCTCCATCACGGTCAGGCGCTCGACCAGCGCGTACTCCTGAAAGATCATGCCGATGCGCCGGCGCGCCGTGCGCAGCCCGCTGCGCGACAACGACGTGAGGTCGGTGGTGCCGAGCATCACCTTGCCGGCCGTGGGCTCCACCAGCCGGTTGATGCACCGGATCAGCGTCGACTTGCCGGCGCCCGAGGGGCCGATCAGGCCGACGACCTGGCCTGCCGGCACTTCGAAGCTGACCTGCCTGAGCGCAATGTCACCGGTGGCATAGGTTTTTCCAAGTCCCTGGACGCTGAGCAAGCGACGCTCTCCTATCGGTGCGGTCTGTCGGGAACCGTTTGCCGGTTCACTTGCAGGTATAAGAGACGCCGTTGGCCTCGTCGATCTTGCGGATCACTTCCCAGTTCTTCTTGAACGTGATCGGGACGAACTTGGCCTCGCCCGAGCGCTTGAACTCTGCCTGCAGCGCCGAGCCTTCCCATTCGAAACCAAAGAACGCCTCGCGGATCTTGGCCGTCAGTTCGGGCTTGAGGTTGTAGACGGTGCCATAACCGGTGGTCGGAAAGGTCTGCGACTTGTAGATCGACTTGATCTGGTCCGCCTTGATCACCTTGCGATCGATCATCCGGGCCATCACCGAGTTGGCGATCGCGGCCGCCGGATAGTCCTTGTTGGCCACCCCGAGCACCGAGTTGTCATGCTTGCCCGAGAATAGCGGCTCGTAGTCACGGCCCGATTCGAGTTGGTATTCGGACTTGAGAATCGCCGACGGTGCCTTGAAGCCCGAGTTCGAGGTCTGGGCGGTGAACGCGATCTTCCTGCCCTTGAGATCGGCCATCGATTCGATGCCCGAGCCGGGGTAGGTGATGATCTCCATCTCGTAGCCGAATGAATCGTCCGCGGCGGCCATCATTGCGAACGGGCTGAAGCCGGCGCAGGCGACCGCGATCGGGTTCGAGCCGGTGTTGAAGCCGGCGATGTGCAGGCGACCGGCGCGCATCGCCTCGATCTGCGCCGCGTTCGATTGCACCGGGAAGAACTGCACCCGCTTGCCGGTGACCTTCTCCATGTTCTTGAGAAAGCCGTCCCATACCTTGGCGTAGACCGCCGGATCCTCGACCGGGGTGTAGGCAAAGATCAGCACCGGCGGATCGAGTAGCTTGGCCGGGTCGCTCGGGGTGTCGGCGACCAGGTCGCCGTCGGCATCGGTGAAGCGCGAGTCCAGGGTGAAGGCGGCCTGGGCGGTGCCCAGGGTGAACGACGCGGCGGCGGCCAGCAGGCCGGCCTGGATCAGCATTCGACGCAACATGTCAGGTCTCTCTCCATGGGCCCGTTGGGCGGGTCTGCCGTCGGGCGATTGTGTTGTTGCGGCCGGCCCGCAACCGGGGCCGGAACCACAGCCTGCCCCGATTCTAGTCTCACCCGGGCCGGGAGATCGCGGGGCGGGCCGCGCGGGCCGAATCCCTCACTGTTGGTATTCCTCGGGACGGGGGACGGCCGTAGGATCGCCGGCATGCCTGATTCCTCGATACTGTCGGTGCAGACCGCCGTCATCGGCGCCGGGATCGCCGGTGCGTCGGTTGCCGCCGAGCTGGCCGATCACGGGCCGGTCGCGCTGCTCGAGGCCGAAGCCGCGCCCGGGATGCACACGACCGGGCGTTCGGCCGCAATGTTCGCGCTGATCTATGGCCCGGTCATGGTGCGTGCGCTGACGCGTGCCTCGCGGGACTTCCTGCATCATCCGCCGGCGGGTTTCGCCGACCGGCGTCTGGTCGGGCCGCGCGGCGTGTTGATGCTGGCCCGACCCGACCAGGAAGCGGCGCTGGCGGCCTTGTTCGATGCGGTCGGCCCGCTACCCTCGGTCCGGCTGGTCGAGGCCCGCGACATGCGCGAGGTGATGCCGCTGCTGCGGCCAGGCTATGTCTGCCGCGGAATGCACGATACCGACTGCCAGGACATCGACGTCGCGGCGCTGCATCAGGCCTGGTTGCGCCAGTTTGCGCACCGTGGCGGGCGGCTGCTGGTCAATTCGCGGGTCTGCGCACTGGCGCCGGCGGCAGGGGGCTGGCTGCTGGAAACCAAGCAGCGGCGGGTGCGTTGCGAGCGGGTGGTCAACGCGGCCGGTGCCTGGGCCGACGAGGTGGCCATGCTCGCCGGCGCCCGGCCGGTCGGGCTCATCCCGCGGCGCCGGACCGCGCTGACCGTCGAGGCACCGCGCGACCCCGCGGCCGCCGGCTGGCCGATGACCGTCGACATCGACGAGCAGTTCTACCTCAAGCCGGAAGCGGGTCGCCTGTTGCTGTCCCCCGGTGACGAAACCGCCTGTCCGCCGGGGGATGTGCAGCCCGAGGAGATCGATGTCGCCACGGCGATCGACCGCGTCCAGCGGGCGTTCGAGTTGCCGATCAGCCGGCTGAGTTCGCGCTGGGCCGGCCTGCGCAGCTTCGTCGCCGACCGCGAACCCGTGCTGGGCGAAGACCCGTGCCGGCCAGGCTTTTTCTGGCTGGCCGGGCAGGGGGGATACGGGATCCAGACAGCGCCGGCGATGGCGCGCGTGGCCGCGGCCGCGGTGCTGGGCAGGCCCTGGCCGGCCGACGTGCTGGCCCAGGGGGTGACCCCGGAAGCTCTCGCGCCCGGCCGCGCGCCTTTGCGGTGATCCGCAGGCAGATCCGCCGGTAGCCTGGGACAGGCCGTGGTCGATTTCGGCCCGACTGGCGCGGGCTGCCAGAATAACGGCCATCATCCCAATGCCAGGCCGCCCCGGCTGGCCACGATTTTGTGTAACACGCAGGTGCCGCGGCCTTTGCGGTCACCCAAGCTAGGAACGAACCGATGACCAAACCCGCATCGACGATGCAGATCGAAGGGTTTTTCGATCCCGCCACCTCGACCCTGAGCTACCTGGTGCTGGATACCGCCAGCCGCTGCTGTGCGCTGATCGACAGCGTGCTCGATTACGACCCCAAGGCCGGCCGTACCAGCACCGACGGTGTCGACAAGCTGATCGCGCGGGTGCGCGAACTCGATGCCAACGTGCAGTGGATACTCGAAACCCATGTGCATGCCGACCATCTGTCGGCCGCGCCCTACCTGAAGCAGCAGCTGGGCGGCAAGGTGGCGATAGGCGCCCATATCACCACTGTGCAACAGGTGTTCGGCAAGCTGTTCAATGCCGGCCCGGGCTTCACCCCCGATGGCCGCCAGTTCGACCACCTGTTGGCCGACGACGAGGCGTTCGCGATCGGCACGCTCAAGGCGCGCGCGATGCATACGCCGGGCCACACGCCGGCCTGCATGACCTATGTGATCGAGCACGACGGCCAGACCGTGGCCTTCGTCGGCGACACCTTGTTCATGCCCGACTACGGCACCGCCCGTTGCGACTTTCCCGGGGGCGATGCGCGCAGGTTGTTCAAATCGATCAAGCGGGTGCTGGGCCTGCCGCCACAGACCCGGCTCTACCTGTGCCACGACTACCAGCCCGATGGGCGCGAGTTGCGGTACATCAGCACGGTGGCCGAGCAGCGCGAGGGCAACATCCATGTGCGCGATGGCATCAGCGAACAGGAATTCGTGACGATGCGCGAGACCCGCGACAAGACGCTGTCGATGCCGGTGCTTATCCTGCCGGCGGTGCAGATCAACATGCGCGCCGGTGAACTGCCGCCGGCCGAGGACAACGGCATCCGCTACCTGAAGATCCCGCTCAACGCGGTCTGATGCCGTCGATCCGTTGCCCCGGGGTCGCGCCGTGACCGGATGGCGCCAGTGGCTGCCGATCGCCCAGTGGGGCGCGGCCTACAACCGCGACATCCTGGCCAGCGACCTGATCGCGGCGGTGATCGTCACGATCATGCTGATCCCGCAGAGCCTGGCCTACGCGCTGCTGGCCGGCCTGCCGGCGCAGGTGGGCTTGTACGCGTCGATCGCGCCATTGCTCGTCTACGCGGTCCTGGGCAGCAGCCGCACTCTGGCCGTCGGCCCGGTCGCCGTGGCGTCGCTGATGACCGCGGCGGCCTGCGGCGAACTGGCGGCGCAGGGCTCGCCCGAGTATCTGGCGGCCGCGATCGCGCTGGCGCTGTTGTCCGGCGTGATGCTGCTCGCGATGGGCTTTCTGCGGCTGGGTTTTCTGGCGAACTTCCTCAGCCACCCGGTGATCTCCGGTTTCATCTCGGCATCGGCCGTCCTGATCGCCGCCAGCCAGTTGCGGCATATCCTGGGCATCAAGGCCGACGGTCACAACCTGCTCGAGATCGGCGCCGGCCTGCTGCACAACCTCGGTTCGATCGAACCACGCACCACGGCCATCGGCGTGGGCGCGCTGGTGGCGCTGGTGTGGATGCGCCGCTCGTTCAAGCCGCTGTTGTTGCGCGCCGGGCTCGCTGCGCGGCTGGCCGATGCGCTGGCCAAGACCGGGCCGATCATCGCGGTGGTGGCCACCACCGGGGTCGTCTGGCTGTTCTCGTTCGACGCTGCCGGGGTGGCGGTGGTGGGCGCGGTTCCGCAGGGCCTGCCCGGGCTCGTGATGCCTGTGATCGACCTGTCGCTGTGGCGCGAGGTCGCGATCCCGGCGCTGCTGATCGGTATCGTCGGCTACGTCGAGACGGTGTCGGTGGCACAAACGCTGGCGGCCCGCAGGCGCCAGCGGATCTCGCCCGATCAGGAACTGATCGCGCTCGGGGCCAGCAATGTGTCGTCGGCCTTGTCCGGCGGCTTTCCGGTGACCGGCGGGTTCTCCCGTTCGGTGGTCAACTTCGATGCCGGTGCGCAGACCCCGGCGGCCGGCGCCTTCACCGCGATCGGTATTGCGCTGACCACGTTGTTCCTCACGCCCTTGCTGTTCTTCCTGCCCAAGGCGACGCTGGCCGCCACCATCATCGTGGCCGTGCTCAGCCTGGTCGACGTGGGCTCGATGCGTCGCACCTGGGCGTACTCGCGGCCCGACTTCGCCGCGATGGCGGTGACCATCGTGGTCACCTTGCTGGACGGGGTCGAGCACGGCATCCTGGCCGGTGTGGCCTTGTCGATCTTCCTGCATCTTTACCGGACCTCGAAGCCGCATTGCGCGGTGCTGGGCCAGGTGCCGGGCACCGAGCATTTTCGTAACGTCGAGCGCCACGAGGTCGTCACGAGCCCGGCGGTGTTCATGATCCGCATCGACGAGAGCCTGTACTTTCCCAATGCCCGCTACCTCGAAGACCGCATCAACGAGGCGGTGTCCGGCTCGGGCGCAATCCGCGACATCGTGTTGATGTGCTCGGCGGTCAACGCCATCGACAGCTCGGCACTCGAGAGCCTGGAGGCGATCAACCTGCGCCTCAAGGAGGCCGGCATCCGCCTGCACCTGTCCGAGGTCAAGGGGCCGGTGATGGATCGGCTGGCGCGATCGGAGCTGCTCGACGAACTGGGGGGCCAGGTGTTCCTCACGCAGTTCGATGCGTTCGAGCATCTGGCGCCGCAACTGGCCAGGGCCACCCGCGATGCGCGCCGGCACGCGGGCTCGCCGGCGGTGACCTCGCCCCGGTCGGCGCCCTGAGCCCAGCGGGCGATCCGTGCGCCCGGCGTATGATCTTGGCACTTTGCCAAGACCCGACGAGGAGACCATGAAACTGACCGCCGAACTGGCCGTGCTCACGCAGTACGACACGCCGACCATCTGCAACGCGCTGGAACTGATCGTGCCGCAACGGCGCGCCACCGGCTTCACCATCGAGCACATGGTCTGCCGCGATCCGGCGATGCCCCCGATGGTCGGCTATGCGCGCACCGCGACGATCCGCGCGGTCACCCCGGCACAGGGGGAGGCGGCGGCACTGCGCGAGCACCGCTTCAACTATTACCGCTACATCGCCCAGGGTGGCCCGACCCCGTCGATCGTCATCATCCAGGACCTCGATCCGGTTCCCGGGTTCGGCGCTTTCTGGGGCGAGGTGAACACCGCGATCCACAAGGGCCTGCACTGCCAGGGGGTGGTCACCAATGGCTCGATCCGTGACCTGCCGCAGTGCGCGCCGGGCTTCCAGTTGCTGGCCGGCAAGGTGGGCCCCAGCCATGCGCACGTGCACATCGTCGACTATGGCAAGCCGGTCAACGTGTTCGGCATGGCGGTCAACGATGGCGACGTGATCCATGCCGACGGTCATGGCGCGGTGGTCATCCCCGCCGAGGCGATCGACCGTATCCCCGCGGCGGTCGACCTGCTGGTGCGCCGCGAGGCCGTCATCCTCGATTGCGCGCGCGGCGACGGCTTCGACATCGAGAAACTGCGCCAGGCGATGAGCACGTCGGCCGACATCCACTGATTGCCGGCCAGGCGCTTCGCCCGCCACCAGCCCCCGACCGCAGACCCCGCTCCCAGGACCCGACATGACCGATCCCGCGTTCCTTCCCGCCCATCGCCTGGCCACGATGATCCGCCAGCGCAAGATCGGCTGCCTCGAGTTGCTCGAGCATCACCTCGAGCGGCTGCGTCGTCTCAACCCGGGCATCAACGCTGTCATCGCGACCCGCCTGCCGGCCGCCAGAAAAGCTGCGCGCGCCGGCGACGAGCAGTTGCGCAAGCGCGGCTTCGTCCCGGGGCCGTTGTTCGGCGTGCCGATGACGGTCAAGGAATCGTTCGATGTACAGGGCATGGACACGACCTGGGGGCTGCCCGAGTATGCCGGCAGGAAGCAACGCCGGCACGCGCTGGCCGTGCAACGCCTGCTCGATGCCGGCGCCAACATCTATGGCAAGACCAATGTGCCGGTGCTGCTGGCCGACTGGCAGAGCTTCAATCCGGTCTACGGTGCCACCGGTAATCCGTGGGACCCGTCCCGCACCCCGGGTGGCTCGTCCGGCGGATCGGCAGCCGCGTTGGCGGCCGGTTTGTCGGCGCTCGAATATGGCAGCGACATCGGTGCGTCGATCCGCAATCCCGCGCACTATTGCGGCGTCTACGGGCACAAGCCCACGTTCGGCATCGTGTCCTCGCGCGGGCAGGCGCTGGGCGGCAGCGTCGCGGCCTCGGACATCGCGGCGATCGGCCCGCTGGCGCGCAGTGCACGGGATCTGGAGATCGCGCTGCAGGCGACGATGGGGCCGGACGAGATCGACGGCGCCGGCTGGCAGCTGGCGCTGCCCAAGCCGGCATTTCGCAAGCTGTCGGAGCTGCGGGTCGCGGTGATGACCACGACCCCCACCGCCGAGGTCGACGACGCGGTCCAGGCCAAGGTGCTCGAGGTGGCCAGGCACCTGGCCGCCTGCGGCGCCAAGGTCAGCCACCGCGCCCGGCCGGCGATCGACGAGGCGCAGGCGCACACCACCTACGTGCAGTTGCTGCGCTTTGCCACCGCGGGGCGCCAGACCAGCGCACAGTACAAGCGCTTTCTCAAGCAAAAAGACCGGCTGCGTGCCAACGACCACAGCTATCTGGCCGACCTGATCCGCGGCACCACGATGGCGCCGCGCGAATGGGTCGCGCTCAACGAGCAGCGCCACCAGATGCGGCACGCCTGGGCCGGATTTTTTCGCGACTGGGATGTGTTGCTGTGCCCGGCCGCGGCCACCGTCGCCTTTCCACGGACCGAGAAGGGCGAGCGTTGGGAGCGGATGATCGATGTCAACGGCAGGCCCCAGCCATCGACGACCCAGATGTTCTGGGCCGGTTACTCGGGCATGTGTTTGCTGCCCTCGACGGTGGCGCCCGCGGGCCTGAGCCGGGACGGCCTGCCGGTCGGCGTGCAGATCATCGGCGCCCAGCATGCCGACCTGACGACGATCCGGGTCGCCCACCTGCTCGAGCGCGAGTTCGCCGGCTTCGTCGCGCCACCCGACTTCCGATGAGCGACATGGCAACGGGTGCCCCTGCCGACTGGCCGTGCGACGCGTCGCTGCGCGAGCGGGTGCGCCGCTGCCTGCAGGCGATGCCGCTGCTCGAGCGCCCGAACCCGGGCGGGCAGGTCTTGCGCCCGGCCGCGGTGGCGGTGGCGATCGCCGAGGCGGGCGGCGGCGCCGATCTCGAGGGGCTGCCCGTTCAGACCCGGTGGAGCGGGCAGGCGGCGCTGGTGCTCACCCGTCGCGCCCAGCGCATGAGACGCCATGCCGGGCAATGGGCATTGCCCGGTGGGCGGCTCGACGCCGGTGAAACCCCCGAGCAGGCCGCGTTGCGCGAGATGGCCGAAGAGGTCGGTCTGCTGCTGGGTCCCGAGGACATCCTCGGGCGCTTGGACGACATCGTCACCCGCTCGGGTTTCCTGATGACGCCGGTCGTGGTCTGGGCCGGCGCGGCCCGCCAGATGCAGCCCAATCCGGCCGAGGTGGCCAGCATCCACCGGATCCCGGTGGCCGAGTTGCTGCGCGCCGATGCGCCGATGCTCGATGCGGTGCCTGGCGCCGAGCATCCGGAACTGCGGATGCCCATCGGGCACACCTGGATCGCCGCACCGACGGCGTCGGCGCTCTACCAGTTCCGCGAGGTCTGCCTGCTCGGGCGCCAGACACGGGTCGGGCATTTCGAGCAACCGCGGTTTGCCTGGAAGTAGGCCGGGCCAATCCGGATTGCGCCAGGCTGACCTGGCCATTCACCGGTGCGGGTCAATCGGGTCCGGTTTGGTTATCATTCGGTGATGCGACGCTTCCTTGCCATGTTCCTGAGCCTCGCCCTGCTATACCAGGGGGCCGCCTTTGCGTATTCGGGCATGCCGCTGTGTGCCGGCAATGCGTCGTCGGTGGCGATGGCGTCCGCACCCGTGGCGGTGCCAGACCCCTGCTGTCCGGGTCAGTCCGGCGAGACCGGTTCCGGCCCGGCCACTGCTGCCGATTGCGGATCGATGTCGGGCTGTTCGGTCCCCGTGGTGGCGTTTCTCGATCGCCCGCTTGCGGTGCCGAGCCTGGTCACCGATTCGCCGGTGATGCTCGATCCCGTGTTCCGTTCGCTCGATATCCGCGAGGTCTGGCGTCCGCCGCTAGCCGTCTGAATTTGCGCTTGGGTCTGCCTGGCCGCGCCGTCGCCGCCAGGGTCCGGGACGCCGCATTGCGCGTCCGATCGTGAAAATTCAGAGGTCAACCAATGAAAATCAAATTACTGCGCAGGCAGATGGGCCTGCTGGTGCTGTCGTCGCTCGTCGGTCACCCCATGCTTGCCGCTGCGGCGATGCCCCGGGTCGAGGTCTGGAAAAGCCCGACATGCGGTTGCTGCAACGACTGGATCTCGCACCTGGAGGCGAACGGCTTCTCGGTGCGGGTCCATGACACGGGCAACAACAGCATGCGCAACCTGTTGAAGATGCCGGCGAAGTTTGGCTCCTGCCATACGGCGAGGGTGGCGGACTACGTGATCGAAGGCCATGTGCCGGCGCAGGACATCCAGCGCCTGTTGGTCGAGAAGCCCGTGGCCATCGGCCTGGCGGTGCCGGGTATGCCGGTCGGATCGCCGGGCATGGACGGTCCCGCCTACCGGGGTCGCCGGGATCCGTACGATGTCCTGCTGATCCAGTCGGACGGTTCGGCCCGCGTCTTTCAGTCCCATCGTTGAGCGGAGAGGATCATGAACCACCCGGACACGGCGTCTTACGCTCCCCACCGCCCGAGCGCGGGCCGCCGCAACGCACTGAAGATGGCCGGCGGCCTCGGCGTCACCCTGGCCGGTGGCGCCTGCTCGGTGGGCGGGACACTATCCGCGCCGATGGCCGGATCGTCGACGGCCGGGGCCGCGGTGCAAACCCTGGTATCGGCGCCCGCCAGCGTGCGTCTGGTGCCCGATTCGCGCGGACCGACCCCCGTGTGGAGTTACGGTGGCACCGTGCCGGGAACCCGGTTGGACGTGCGACAGGGCGCGGCAATCGCCATCGATTTTCGCAACGAGCTGCCCGACCCGTCGACGATCCACTGGCACGGCATCCGCCTCCCTAACGCGATGGACGGCGTGCCCTACCTGACCCAGCCGCCGGTCGATCCGGGCGGACGGTTTCGCTACGCGTTCGCGCCGCCGGACGCCGGAACCTACTGGTATCACCCGCACCTTGGCACCCCCGAGCAGGTCGGACGCGGACTCTACGGCGCCCTGATCGTGCACGAGGCCGACCCGCCGGCAGTCGATCGGGACTTGTTGTGGCTGATCGACGACTGGCGGCTGGACGGCAACGCGGCGATAGTCGAGGACTTCTACAACTGGTCGGATGTCGCGTTCGATGGTCGCATCGGCAACACGGTGACGGTCAATGGGATGGAGCATCACGCCGAGCCGGTCAGGCGCGGCGAGCGGATCCGGCTTCGATTGGTCAACACGGCGAACGCCAGGATGGTCTCGCTGGCCTTTGGCGAACATCCTGTCTGGTTGATGGCGCTCGACGGTCATCCGCTGCCCCGGCCGCAACGGGTCACCAGCGACCAGGACGTGTTCCTCGGGCCCGGGCAGCGAGCGGACCTGATCATCGACATGACCGGGCCGGCCGGCGAGTCGTTCGCGGTGATGGACCGCCTGTACCGTCATCGCGCCTACCCGGTCGCGACCCTCGAGTATGGCCAGGCCGGTGCGCTCCGGCCCACCACCGTGTTGGCGGCACGCGGGGCACCCGCGCCGTTGGTGCCCAACGAGCTCCCGGAGCCGGCGCTGGCCGACGCCAGGCGTGTCAGGATCGTCATGGATGGCGGGATGATGCGTGGCCCGCACGTGCCCTGGACCACCCGTGCCGCCCGCAGGTTGCGGCGCCTGGCCGGCGAGCGCATCGCCGATCCGGCCTGGTCACTGAACGGGCGCGCGCACCTGGGGCACGGTCCCGATCATCCGTTCGAGTTCGTCGCCGACCAGGGCGAGACCGTGCACATCGCCTTCGAGAACCGCAGCACCAAGTGGCACCCGATGCATCTTCACGGCCACGCGTTCCGGGAGCTGACCCGCAACGGTCGCCCGGTGCCGATGCAACCGTGGCACGACACGACGATGGTCGCGCCGGGCGAAACCCTGGAGGTCGCGTTCGTGGCCGACAACCCCGGCGACTGGCTGATCCACTGCCACATCCTCGAGCACCACGCGGGCGGCATGGGCACCCAGTTCAGGGTGGCGGCCTGAGCGCGGGCAGGCGGTCAGCGCAGTGTCGCGGTCGCGTCCATGTTCAGCGCGCCGGTGTGATCCTTCACCCATAGCCGGAACACCTTGGCCGGCGCGGGTGCATCGGCCTTGGGCGCGCCGCAGACGACGAAATCGTGGGTGTCGAACACCGGCTTCATCGCGCGAAACGAGAACGCGGCCACCTCGGCATCGGGCATCTGGTGGCGCAGGCCGTCGAGCAGCAGCGTGGCCAGCAGCGGGCCGTGCACGATCAGCCCCGGGTAGCCCTCGACCTCGGTCACGTAGCGGCGGTCATAGTGGATGCGGTGGCTGTTGAAGGTCAGTGCCGAGTAGCGAAACAGCAGCGTATCGTCCGGATGCCAGCGTTTTTCCCACGCAGCGTCTTCGGGGGCCGGACGGGCCGGCGGAACGGGATCATCGGGCCGGGCGGCCTCCCGGTAGACGATGTCGTGGGTTTCGGTGAGCGCCACGTCGGTGGCGCCGTTGCGGCGGATCTCGTGGCCGATGCGCACGAACACCAGCTGGCCGCTGCGGCCTGATTTTTCCTCGATCGACAGGATCGTCGACGTGCGGGTGATCGCATCGCCCACGCGCAGCGGCTGCCTGAACTCGAGCTGGCTGCCGGCCCACATGCGCCGGGGCAGGGCCACCGGTGGCAGGAAGCCGCCGCGCCTGGGATGGCCGTCCTCGCCCAGTTCGGACTGGGGCGCCAGCGGCAGAAAATACAGCCAGTGCCAGATCGGCGGCAGCGCGGTCCCCGGTGCGGGCCGCGCGCTGGGGCGATCGAGCGTCGCCGACAGCGCGGCCATCGGGGTGGCGGTCACGGTGTCTTCGAGGGTTTCGGTGCGCCCGACCCAGCTTTGCAGGTTCATCTGGCTCTCTCGTTGGTCGATGCGGATGCCGGGAGGTCGGCAGGGTCCAGGCGCTATGATAGCCGGCCGTTCCTTGCCGGAGTTCTCATGTCACCAACGGGCGAAGCCCTGGCCCCGGGCGCAACTGCCTGGGTATATCTGCTGATCGGCGTCGTGTCGTTGATCGGCGCGATCCTGGCGCTGGCCAACCCGTTGCAGGCGTCGATCTCGGTCAACCTGATCCTGGCCTGGACCTTCGTCGCCGTGGGCATCGTGCAGTTGGTGTTCGCCTTGCGGGCCAGCGGGGTCGGCGGCTCTTTGTGGGCGCTCGTGCTGGGCGTGTTGTTCATCGTGCTGGGTGGCGCGATGCTCTACAACCCGATGGCCAGCCTGATCTCGCTGACGCTGCTGGTGGCCAGCCTGTTCCTCGTGATCGGCCTGTTCAAGCTGTTGCTGTCGTTCCGGCTGCGGCCGCTGCCGATGTGGCCGGCGATGTTCGTGTCCGGCCTGGCCTCGGTGGTGCTGGCCGGCATGATCCTTGGCAACGTGCCGGTGGCGGCAGCGAGTATTCTGGGCGTGCTGCTCGGGGTCGAGTTGCTGATCAACGGCCTGGCCACCGTGCTCGTCGGCCTGGCGATGCGGCGCGGCCGGCGCGTCCACCCCGGCCGGCGCGCCAAGACCCGTTAACCGCGGTTGACGATACGCACGATCCCCGCCGCCGGATCGATCTCGACCGTGTCGCCGGTGCGGATCAACGTGGTCACGTCGCCGTCGACGAAGCGATCGCACATCGTCATGTCCGCCAGCGCGGCACCCTGGGCCAGGATGGTGTTCGCCGCATTGAACAGGATCGCCAGCGGGGCGATGCCGCGCGATTTCATCTCGTGCAGCATCCAGGCCGAGGCCACGCCGCCCTTGGCGGTATTGAGCACGAGCACCTTGTCGCGATACGACTGGCCGAACAACTGGTGTTGCTCGCGCGAGAACACGCCTTTGAGCCGGTCCAGGTCGTAGCGGGCCGAGAAGTTGTCGTTGGCGACCAGGGCTTCACCCCGGACCGCGGGGCCGATGCCCTGGTGGCATTTCAACTCGATCATGCGACGATCTCCCCGGCCTCGGCCGATGCCACGCAGGCCTGCATGCTGGCCAGTGCCGGCTGGTAGCCATAACCGCCCAGGATGTTGACGATCTTGGCCGAGTTGCTCAGCAGCCTGACCCAGCCGTTCGCCTGGCCGATTTCGCGGGCGTACTGGTTGTAAAAGCACGTGCCCTCGAGCACCTTGCCACCCGCGGCCTCGATGGTGCCCACCAGGCCCATCCGGGTGGCATCGCCATAGACCTGGGGCGACGTACACACCAGCAGCGGGGTTTTCATCCGCCGCCCGTTCATCAGGTCGGCAACCTGCTGCATCTCGACCAGCGACAGCTGCGGGGCGGCGAACACCACCACGTCGACCTTGTCGCCCGGGCGACCGAACGACGAGCGCAACCGGGCCAGGTCGTCGGCGGTGATCTCCTCGACCGGCAGCGATTCTGCGCCGACGTCGGCCAGCGTCGAGGCCTCTGGCGTGATGCCCACCGCGTGGAACAAAGGACTCGAGCCAAAGCTGGCCATCGCCGCGCCCATGTGCTTCATCGCGTCCGAGGTCGGGCCGCCCGCCAGGCCTTCGATCACCGGCACCGCCCAGTAAGAGCCGCACTTGCGTCCGATCACCGCGCCCAGCACCCCCCACTCGGTCAGTTCGCGCGGTTGCTCGCGCACCCGAAAGCGCCGGGTCGCGCGGCGGTGCTGGTCCAGGTGCAGGCCGTAGCGCGGTGTGCGGCCGGTGAGGCCGGCGGCCAGTGCCGAGGGGCCGCCCTCGAAGTTGGAGCGGGCCCCGCAGATGCTGTTCGAGTAGATGACGACCCCGGTGTCACCAAACGCGACATGATCGCCCAGCACCGGGGGCATGACGGTCTGGTAGTTGACGCAGGTGTTGGTCATCAGGATGCCCATCCGCGTGCACGCGGCGATCGTGCGTCTATCGAGGTCGGCCATCTCCTCGGTCTGGCCCAGCGGGCGGTAGTAGTTCAGGTCGACGCCGCGCGGATCGGTGAGCATGGACACGCGCACCCGCGCCTGCTGGTCGGCCAGGCGCTCCAGAAAGGCCACGCCGGCCTCGCCCACCGACTCCGGGTCGGCCATCATGTGGGCCTGGCTCACCGGCACCAGGTCGGCGGCATCGAACATCGTCCCCAGTTTCACCTGGTGGTCCAATGCCCAGCGCAACGGCTCGCCCATCTCGCCGGCCAGCATCGCCCGTTCTTCGTCATTCAGTTTCATCGTCGGTTCCGGTGTCTCGTGCGTGACATCATACAAAACGGCGCTACAGCAGCCAGCGGGCGGGCAGGTAGCGCACCAGGCGGATCACGACCTGGTCCAGCCAGGTGGCCCCCGGCGTGATCGTATGGACCTTCGCCTGATCGTCCTGGCCATCGATCCACACGGTCTCGTTGCCCTGGTGCCGCAGTCGGTAGCTGTGATCGGCGTGCCAGCCGGCCCGCATGATCGACAAGGCCTGTGAGGCCAGCGACCGGCTGTCGATCAACAGCATGATCTCGGTGTTCAGGTTGGCCGAGCGCGGATCGAAGTTGAACGAGCCCACCAATGTGTAACGGGCATCGATCACGGCCATCTTGGAATGCACGGTGCTCTGCGGTTGCGCGCCCTGGACGCCCGGGTGAAGCGGCAGCCGGGCATTGCCACGCAGTTCGCGCACCGCCTGACCTTTCGCGATCAGCGCGTCCCGGCCGGCCCAGTAGCCGCCGTAGATCATCGCCGACTCGGAGGCGCGCAGCGAATTGGACAACAGGCTCACCCGCACGCCTTTGTCGATCATCGCCACGATCGCCTTGATCGCGTCCTCGGTCAGGATGAAGTAGCCGGCCTCGACATCGATCGATTCGCTCGCCTGTGGCAGCCGGCGCTTGAGCGCCTCGGCAATCCGCCCGGCGCCGGGGGCGTCCTCGTCGATGTCCGGGCTGTCGACCAGCAGCACCGACTGTGCCCAGATCATGCCCGGGTCATCGAGTACCGCGGCTCCGTCGTCGGCCAGGGACCCGGCCGGGCCCAGGCCGGCCTTGTTCGCCCAGTCGGCGATCTGTTGGCGCCAGCGCGGGGCCTGGTCGGCGGACGACGATGGCATCCCGTCCATCCGCCGCTGCCAGTCGACCGCCGCCGGACTGTTCCAGAACAGGTCGAAACTGGCATCGATCTCGGCAGCCGCCGGCCCGGTGGCGAACAGGTCCATGTCGCGGAACACGTGCTCGCCCGACAGGCCGAAATAGCGGTTCTGGATGTTGCGCCCGCCGATGATCGCGCCGGCCCCGTCGGCGGACAACACCTTGTTGTGCATGCGCCGGTTGAGCCGCGCGAACGCGCTGATCCAGTTCAGAAAGTAGGCGCGCCGGGTCGACGAGGGTTGAACAGGCGGATACGCAGATTCGGATGCCCGGCCACCTGCGCCAACCGGTCGGCCAGCTCGCTGACATTGAAGTCATCGAGCAACAGGCGCACCTTGACCCCGCGGTCGGCCGCATCCAGCGCACGGGCCAGGACCAGCCGGCCTGCCTCGTCATCGTCCCAGATGTAGTACTGCAGGTTGATGCCCACCTGCGCCGAATCGAGCAACGCCAGCCGGGCGCGCAGCGAGGCGAGGCCATCGGGCAGCAACCGGTGCCCGGACTGATCCTCGCGCCCTGCGGCGAGGCCATCGGCGCGGGCGCGCAGTGCCGAGTCGCCTTGCGGTGTGAAGTCGGCCTCGCGCTGCTCGTGGGTTTGCAGGAACTGCCGGTAGCGATACTCGGCAAAGGCCGCCACGCCCGCCGCCACCAGAAACAGCAGGACGGCGGCGATGATCAACGGACGATGGCGCCGGGTCGCGGACATGGTCGCGGCCGGGTCACGCGGATCGCTCGCGGGTGTCCGCCACGGGCGTCAATCGTTGAGCGCCGAGTACACCATGGTGCGCAACTGACGGCGGATCGGGTAGGTGGACGAGGGCGCGAGCTGGGTCATGAACACCACCGACAGGTCTTCGAGCGGATCGACCCAGAACGCGGTGCTGGCCATGCCGCCCCAGGCCAGCTCGCCGTTGGAGCCGGGAATCAGCGTCTGGGCCGAGTCCTTGACCACCGAAAAGCCCAGGCCGAAGCCAATGCCGTTGTACGAGGCCTCGGCAAACATCGACACCGACAGCTGCGGCAGGTAGGCCCCGCCGGGCAGGTGGTTGGCGCCCATCAGCTCGAGCGTCTTGCGGCTGATGTAGCGCCGGCCGTCGAGCTGGCCGCCGTTGAGCAGCATCTGGCAAAAACGCTGGTAGTCGGCGACGGTCGAGATCAGGCCGCCACCACCGGAAAAAGCGCGCTTGTCGCAGGTAGGGGCTCTTGGTCGGGTCATCCTGCAGCTTCATGCCGCCTTGCGGGGTGGCCACGTAGCAGGCGGCCAAGCGCGACGCCTTGCCCTGCGGCACGTGAAAACCGGTGTCGACCATGCCCAGCGGATCGATCAGCGTGCTGTGCAGGTAGGCCTCGAACGTGTCGCCGGTGATCTTCTCGATCAGGTAGCCCAGCACGTCGACCGACATCGAGTAGTTCCAGGCGGCGCCGGGCGAGAATTCCAGCGGCACCTGCGCCATCAGCTCGACCATCTGGGCCAGTGAGCGCCCGGCGCCGCCCTGGTCGATCTTCAGGTCGCGGTAGGCGGCATCGACATTCGTGCGCTGCTGAAATCCGTAGGTGAGTCCCGACGTATGGCGCAGCAGGTCGATCACCTGCATCGGACGGGCCAGTGGTGTCGTCCTGAACGCGCCGGTCGTGCCGCCGGCGAACACGCCCAGGTGTTTCCACTCGGGGATGTATTGGGTGACCGGGTCGTCGAGGGCGATCAGGCCGCGCTCGACCAGCATCATGAAGGCCACCGAGGTCATCGGCTTGGTCATCGAATAGATGCGGAACATCGTGTCGTCCTGCAGTGGCCGTTCGCGCTCGATGTCCATGCTGCCCAGCGTGCATTGCCAGACGGTTTCGCCGTGGCGGCTGATCGCCATCTGCGCGCAGGGCAGGCGGCCGGTATCCAGGTACTGTTGCTGGACGAAGCCGGCAATGGCGTCGAGGCGTTCGATGGACAGTCCTTGCTTGGTGGGCATCGTGAGGTTCCGGATCTCGTGGAGAGGGAGGGGCGCTAGGCGAGACTGCCAGTGTAGCGTAGCCGCGTGGTGCCGAATCGGGTGCGGGTGCCGACTGAGTCACAATCGCGGATGGTTTCGAAATCTGGGCAATGAAAGGAGGGCATCTGATGGCAGGGGACCTGGAAGGCATTCGGGTATTGGATTTCAGCCAGGTGCTGGCGGGGCCGTTCGCCGGCCAGCAGCTGGCCTGGCGTGGGGCCCAGGTGATCAAGGTCGAGCCGGTCGAGGGCGGCGACCAGATGCGCAACCGCATGTTGCCCAGTCCGCTCGCGGCGGTGGACATGGCTTCGTCGTTTCTCACGCTCAACAGCGGCAAGCGCAGCCTGGCGCTCGATCTCAAGTCGGCGGACGGGCTGGCCGTGGCGCACGACCTGATCCGCTCGGCCGATGTGCTGCTGCACAACTTTCGGGCCGGTGTCGTCGATCGGCTGGGCCTGGACTACGACGCAGTGCGCCGGGTGAACCCGGCCGTCATCTGGTGCTCGATCTCGGGCTTTGGCCAGCAGGGGCCGCGCAACAAGGATGCCGCGTTCGATGGCGCGATCCAGGCGGCATCGGGCATGATGGCCAACAACGGCCACCCTGAAACCGGCCCGACCCGCACCGGCTACTTCCCGGTCGACATGATGACCGGCATGACCGCGGCGTTCGCGATCGCCGGCGCGCTGGTGCGGCGCGCGCGTACCGGCGAAGGCCAGGCGCTGGACGTGGCGATGTTCGATGCGGCAATCAGCCTGCAGGCCAGCGCGTTCGCCCAGTACCAGGTCGATGGCAACGAGGGCGGCCTCACCGGCAACAGTTCCGCCACCCGGCACCCGTCGGCCGACAGTTTCCCGACGGCCGAGGGCAGTATCCTGATGTCGGCCACCGGCGATGGCCACGTGCGCTCGATCTGCGAGGAGTTCGGCATCCTCGAGGTGCTGCAGGATCCGCGCTTTTGCACGCTCGCGCTGCGCCAGCAGCACCGGGCCGAATTCCGCCAGGTGCTGCTCGGGGTGTTCGCCACCGACACCGCGCAGCGGATCGCCGAGCGGCTCAGTGCGCGCGGGGTGCCGATATCCCGGGTCAACACGGTGGCCGAGGCCAGCGCCGATCCGCAGCTGGCCCACCGGCGCATCCTGGTGCCCATCGGCGCGCCGCCGGCAGTCGGCAAGCCGGTGACGGTCATGGGGACCGCGTTTCGCGGCTCGGCCGATGATGAAGCGCCGGTGCGCCTGCCGCCGGCGCTGGGCGAGCACAGCCGCGAGGTGCTGGCCGAACTCGGTTACGACGCGGCCCGGATCGGCGCGCTGATCGATTCGGGGGTCGTGCGCCAGTATGCTGCCCGCTGAACCTGCCGACCGCCTCGACAGACCTTGGCCGCATTTATCGAGAACCCCATGAAAGACAGAGCCTTCAAGCAGGTCGACGTGTTCACCGATACCCGCTATCGGGGCAACCCGCTGGCCGTCGTGCTCGATGGCGAGGACATCGAGCCGGCCCGGATGGCCGGCTTCGCCAACTGGACCAACCTGAGCGAGACGACCTTTCTGCTGCCACCGACCGATGCCGGTGCCGATTACCGGGTGCGCATCTTCACGCCGCTACGCGAACTGCCGTTTGCCGGTCACCCGACGCTGGGTTCGTGCCATGCCTGGCTCGAGGCCGGCGGACAGCCGCGCCAGCCCGACGAGATCGTCCAGCAGTGCGAGTTGGGCCTGATCCGGGTGCGCCGCACCGGCGACGGGCTGGCATTCGCCGCGCCCGGCTTCGTGCGCGACGGGCCGCTGGCCGAAGCGTCGGTCGCGCAGATCTGCCGTGCGCTGGGCATCGCGCGCAACGACGTGTTGCATCACCAGTGGATAGACAACGGGCCCGGCTGGCAGGGTGTGGTGCTGCGCTCGGCGGCGCAGGTGCTGGCGTTACGCCCCGATGTCGCGGCGCTGGGCGACATCAAGCTGGGGGTCATAGGCGCGCACCCGCAGGGCCACGATTGTGCGTTCGAGGTACGGGCGTTCTTCGGCAGTGTCGAAGACCCGGTCACCGGCAGTCTGAACGCGGGTTTTGCACGCTGGCTGATCGGCGCCGGGCTGGCCCCGCCGTCTTATGTCGCGGCGCAGGGCACGGCGCTGGGCCGCCAGGGGCGGGTGCGCATCGAGCGCGACGCCGCCGGCGATACCTGGGTCGGTGGACAGGTCGTGACCTGTATCGATGGCCAGGTGACGCTGTGAGCCCGGACGTTCTCACCCAGGCGGCCGATTTTCGTGATGAGAGCGAGGCGCTCGACCAGCTGGTCGCGCCGCTCGACGATGCGGCATTGCAGCAGGTGACCGGCTTCAAGGGCTGGACGATAGAGCAGATCATCGCCCACCTGTATCACTGGACCTGGGCGGTCGAGCTGTCGATCACCGACGAGGTGGCGTTCCTGGCGCACCTGCGCGACTTCGGTGCCCGCAAGGCAGCACTGGGCATGCGCGCCCTCGAGCGTGAATGGCTGGATGGCCTGGCCGGTCGGGCGCTGGTCGACCAGTGGCGGGCCGGCTACCGGCAGACGGCCGAGCGCTTCCTGGCGATCGATCCGAAGCGGCGGCTCAAATGGGCCGGGCCCGACATGAGCGCGCGCTCGTCGATGACCGCGCGCCAGATGGAAACCTGGGCCCATGGCCAGGCGGTGTTCGATCGGCTGGGCGCCACGCGGATCGACACCGACCGGATCCGCAACATCGTCGTGTTGGGCATCAACACGTTCGGCTGGACCTTCAAGGTGCATGGGCGCGACGTGCCCGAGGCGCCGCCGCAGGTCGAGCTGACCGCGCCCACGGGCGCGCGCTGGGTGTATCACGAGGGCAGTGGCAGCGGCCGCATCCGGGGCACGGCTACCGAGTTCTGCCAGGTCGTCACCCAGGTGCGCCATCGCGACGACACCGCGCTGCGCATCGAGGGCGACGTGGCCGGGCAATGGATGAGCATTGCCCAGTGTTTTGCGGGGCCGCCAGAGACGCCCCCGGCACCGGGCACGCGCCGGGTGATTCGCGGCTGACCCGTGTCGATTCAGTCCTGGATGGGCCTGGATCGGTAGGAGGCGGGCGCGAACGCCGGCGGCGGGGCGGGCGGATACTGGGCCGGGATGTCGCTCAGGCGGGGCGATGCGGGCAACGGTGCGAGGTCCGGCCGGGTCGTCGGATCGGGTTCGGCCATGCTCTGGGTCGGCGACGGGACGCGGTCAGCGGCGTCGGACAACGCCGTGGCCTGCGCCGGGGGCAGCGTGACGTTTGGCGCGGGCTCGGCCGGTGGTGGGGCAGAAGGCGCGGGGACCGGGGCTGGCGCCGGCGATGGGTCTGTCGGCCCGGCCGCGGACTCCACGCAGATCTGCGGGCGCTGCGACTTGCCCTCGAGCACAACCAGCGGTTGCGGCTGGCTCGCGCAGACCTGCAGGTGCGGGTGCTCCACGGACACCCGGTATTCGCCCGCCGGCAGGTCGAGGACGAATTTGCCACCGTAATTGAGTTCGGTCGACAAAGGTTTGCCCGTGTCTGCGACCGGCGTAAAGACCACGCGGGCGTGCGGCACGGGTCGGAAGCTGCCCCCTTCGTGGACCACGCCCATCAGGGTGCCCGCGGGATTCGCGCAGCCGGCAACGGCCAGCGCGAGAGAGCTGAGAGTCCAGCGTTTGGTGGTATTGGCATTCACGATAGTGACCGGTTGCGTTTTCTTGGGGATCTCCCTGGGTCTGCTGCGAAAGTCAAAAGGTTCAACCCGCCGCCACCGATTCGACCGTGTGCATCGCCGCCACGACCTGCTCCACGGTGAGCGCGCGCGCAAAGTTGCGCGACATCGGCGACGACAGCGTCAGTTCGGCGATCTTGCCCATCTCCTGCGGTGTTGGCGGCGGGTTGGTCATGCCCAGCGCGCCCAGTGAGACCGGCAGGCCGATCTGCCGGTAAAACCCGGCCAGTTCGACCAGAAAGTCGATTGGCCGCTCTTCGAGCACCAGTTGCACCATCAGCCCGTACGCCACCTGCAGACCGTGCAACTGGTCGACCGCGCCGCGCACCGCGGTGAGACCGCGGGTCATCGCATGGGCGATCGACAGGCCGCCGTTCTCGAAGCACAGCCCGCTGAGCAGCACCGAGGCCTCGACCACCGCTTCGAGCGCGTCGTCGGGCTGGCCGGTATCGAGCGCGCGCAGTGCCGCCACGCTGTGTTCGCGCAGCAGGCGGTAACTCAGGTCGGCCAGCGCCAGTGCGGTCAGCGTGCCCATCCCGCCATGGATGTTGTGCCCGCCGGCGCCATGGCAGCACGCCACCTCGAACTTCTTGGACAGCGCATCGCCGATGCCTGCCAGCAGCAGCTGGCGCGGCGCCTGCGCGATCAGCGCGGTGTCGACCAGCACCGCGGCCGGGTTGTGGGTCATGTGCTCGACATCGACGATCCGGTGATGGTGGTCGTAGACCACCAGGATCTTGCTGGTCGGCGCATCGTTGGAGGCCACGGTCGGGATCGTGATCACCTCGCAGGCCAGCGTGCGGGCAACGCCTTTGCCGGCATCGATGCTCTTGCCGCCGCCCGCGGCCAGCACCACGGCCGGTGGGTCCTGGGCCAGCGACGCGCACATCCGGTCGATCTCCGGACGGGTGATCTCGCCGCCGAAGGTCAGCAGGCGCAGCGACACGCCGGCCGCCTCGCACGAGCGCTGCACCCGCGCATCGATCAGCCGGTGGGCCATGGGACCGGCGACGAGCACTGCGCTCGAGCCGATGCGGGCGACCTCGCTGCCCACCGAATCAAGGACCCCGGGTCCTTGCAGGTAGCGCAGCGGTGCGGCGAAGATCCGCGGGGGTTGTCCTTTTCGATTGGGCATGATGGGCGGTACGCCGGGCTCGGCGGTCACTGTCGACGAAGGCTCACAGTCTGGCAGCGTGCAGCCGATCGGACAATGGTCGGGCGCTCCCATTGTGGATTTGATTACACTGGTGCCTCTCTACCCTGCGGAGATCCCGATGAGTCGCGCGCCCAGTTTCATCCTGTTCGTGGCCGACCAGTTGCGGGCCGACTTTCTGGGCTGCTACGGGCATCCGGTGGTGCGTACCCCGCATCTGGACGGGATCGCGTCGCGGGGCACGCTGTTCGAGCGCTGTTACGTGGCCAGCCCCGTCTGCATGCCCAACCGCGCCAGCCTGATGACCGGCCGCATGCCATCGGTGCACGGTGTGCGCTGCAACGGCATTGCGCTGTCGAGCCAGGCGGTCACCTTCGTCGAGTTGCTGGCCGATGCCGGCTACCGGACCGGGCTGGTGGGCAAGAGCCACCTGCAGAACTTCACCGGCCTGCCTCGGATGTTTCCGCCGGCCGATTTCGCCGGTATCGGCAATGGGCGGGCGCCGGTCGGTCCGTTGTCGCAGGCGCTGCGCGACCACGGCACCGGGCCGGCCTACCAGATGGAATCACCGCAGCGCTGGGCGGGCAGGTCGCCGTCGGTGGACACGCCGTTCTACGGGTTCGGTCATGTCGAGCTCGTCACCAGCCATGGCGACGAGGTCGGCGGCGATTACCGGACCTGGCTGCGCGCCAAGGACCCGACCGCCGAAGCGCGGCTGATGGGGCCGGCGAACGCGCTCGCGCACGACTACGAGTGCCCGCAGGCGCATCGGACGGCGATGCCGGTCGAGTTGTACCCCACCCACTACATCGCCGAGCGGGCAGGCGCCTGGCTACGCAGCGAGGCCCACGATCCGCAGCAGCCGTTCTTTCTGATGGTGTCGTTCCCCGACCCGCACCACCCGTTCAATCCGCCCGGCCACTACTGGGACATGTACCAGCCGGACCAGTTCCTGACACCGGCCGCGTTCGGTCATCCCGACTGGCAGCCGCCGCCGCATGTCACGGCGATGATCCGCGCCCGCGCCGAGGGCAGGGCCGACACCGGCACCCAGGCCGCGTTCGCCTGCTCGGCGCGCGAGGCCCGCGAGGCGCAGGCCCTGACCGCGGGCATGATCACCTGCCTGGACGATGCCATCGGCGAGGTGCTGCTGGCGCTCGGGGAGGCGGGCCGGGCCGATGACACGGTGCTGATGTTCACGGCCGACCACGGCGACTATCTGGGCGACCACCAGTTGTTGCTCAAAGGAGCGGCCCAGTACGACACCATCACCCGGGTGCCTTTGCTCTGGTCCGATCCGGCGGCCCCGCGCGACGCGGCTCGCGAGCCGGCATTGGCGCAAACGATCGACATTCCGATGACCATCCTGGCCCGGGCCGGCCTGGCCGCTTATGCGGGGATCCAGGGAATCGACCTGCTGCCGGTGATCGAGCAACGCGGGGCGGGTCGCGAGGACGTGCTGATCCAGTTCGACAGCCAGCGCCAGCTGCCGGGCACGCAGATCACCGTGCGCACCCACACGCTGCGGCACCAGTCGTGGCGGCTGTCGCGGATGGAGGGGGTCGACTGGGGCGAGTTGTACGACCTGGCCAGCGACCCGGGCGAATTGCATAACCTGTGGGACGACCCGGCGATGCGCGATGTGCGCTCGATGCTGATCGAACGGATGGTACGGGTCGAAATGGCCCACCTGGACAGGGTGCCGCTGGCCACGTCGCTGGCCTGAGCGGCTCGCGTGCCGCTTGCTCGCCCTGTTGTAAGCTGACCTTTGCGATCCACGGGAGACATTTTTGAAGATCCACAAAAGCGCCACCGACGCCCGCACGCCGACGTTTTCGTTCGTCGTGCTGGCCGACACCCACGTCAACGAGGTCGAGCAGGGCGGCAGTTCGCCATTCATCGCCAACTCGCGGGCCAACGCGCGCGCCCGCCAGGTGTTCGACGAGATCGCCGCGATGCAGCCGGCGCCGGCATTCGTCGTGCACCTGGGCGACATCGTCCACCCGGTGCCCTCGCTGCCAGGCTTTCGGCCGGCGGTCGGCCATTTTCGCGACATGACCGCCGCGCTGCCTTTCCCGCTGCACGTCGTGCCCGGCAATCACGATGTCGGCGACAAGGCCATCGACTGGATGCCGGCCGACGTGGTCTGCGATGCCTACCTGGCCGAGTATCGCGAACTGTTCGGACCCGACTGGTTCGCATTCGATCACCTGGATCGGCGCTTCGTGTTCATGAACTCGTTGCTGCTCAATTCCGGGCTCGCCGACGAGGCAGTCCAGCAGGCCTGGCTGACCGGGCAGATCGACACCGCCGGCGATCGGCGCGTGTTCCTGTTCATGCATTACCCGCCGTTCATTCATTCGCCGACCGAGCGTGGCAACTACGACAACATCGACGAGCCGGGCCGCAGCTGGCTGCTTTCACAACTGGGCCGTCCGTCCGTCGAGGCGGTATTTGCCGGCCACGTGCACAACTTCTGGATAGACCGGATCGACAAGGCCTGGCTCTACATGCTGCCCTCGACAGCGTTCGTGCGGCACGACTTCACCGAGTTCTACCAGGTGGCCCCGGCCACCGAGTTCGGCCGCGGCGACGCCGAGCGCTTTGGCTACTTCGTGGTCGACGTCTTCGACGACGGTCATGTCGCCTATTCGGTGCGCACGCTGGGCGCGAGCCGTCTGCCCGATCAGCCGGTGCGCGTGCCGGCGCAGCGCTTCTCGCGCACCTGGCTCGGCCGGCTTTGCCGGCGCCGGTATCGAGCTTCGCCACCCGTGGACCGAAAGCATGCAGATCACCGCCACTGGCGGCGTTCAGAGTTCGGCCGCAGTGGGCCCGCAACGACTACCCGCTGCAGGCGCTGTTCGAGATGGGGGTCAGCCTGGCCAAGGTGCCCGAACTGGACTGGCGCGAGGCCGAGTCGCGCACTCGCATGGCGCTGCTGGCCGAGCAGGGGTGCGCTTCGTCGTCTCGAGGTTGGGGGTGCCGCGCGATCCGGGCGCGCTACCCGATGCCACCGGGGTCAGCGCGTTCGAGTTGAACCTGACCATCGAGGGCTTCGAGCGCGACAGGGCCGCGGTGCGGGCCTTGCGAGCGCAGTGGCCGCGCGGTGTACCTTGTGCCGGATCCGCGGTGGCGCCGATGACACCCGGTTCGATGGCAAACATTTCTCCCACTTCGTCAAAGCGGGCTTCACGGTCGACGAACTGCCCGCCTACCGCGACCAGATCGCACAGGCGGTGGCCCAGGGCACGATAGACGGCATCACGATCCGCGCCGAGCCCGATGCCGACCTGGTGACCGCGGCCGAGGTGCTGGGCCGCTTTTGCGACGATACCGGCGCCCGCCTGCTGGTCTCAGTGAAGCTGGCCGGCAACAACGTCGCCGGTGAACGCACCGACGATGGCCAGACCGTGTCGCTGGCGGCCCGCGCGCTGCTGTTGTCACGGCTGGACGATCGTATCCAGTGGCTGTTCGACACCTTCATGGATGTCGATCGCGGCTACTTCCCACGGCATGCCTTCATCGACCGGCGATTCAATCCGCGCGCGGCGGCGCAGGCTTGGTCGATGATCGCCGCTCAGCTCTCCGGCGCGACAGTCAGCCGCGCAACGCGTTCCAGCCTGGCGTTGGCCGGACACGATCTGGTGGTGATGGTCGATGGCAAAGCACTGGTGCTGCTCACCGGGACCGGCCAGGAGCTGGCCGAGCGGGCGGCCGGCATCGGCCGGCCGGTGGATTGGTCGGCCGATATCGTCCAGGCACCGAATGACACGTTGACCGGCCGGTGGCCGCAACTGCCGGCCGGAGCAAATGGCGTGCAGGCGTGGCTGGCCGTGCTGACCGGTTGACGCAGCAGGTGGTGGACAGGTCGGGGCGCCGCTGGTCGCTGCTCCCAGGACTTGTCGCGGCGTTGAGATAAGTCAAGGCATCAAGCCCGTTGTCCGATACGCTGAATGACGCAGACAACCAAGTGCGTTTGGTTCTCTATCGTCCATTACATGGCTGGGAGTCCTTATGCTGCCCCATCGATCCCTGGTCTTTCTTGCGCTGGTGCCGTTGCGATGCTGCTCGGCGTGAGCGGAATAGCTGCAATGCCCATGAAACTAGCCTGGATCATTCTGATCATCGGCTTGGTGTTGGCGATCATTTTCTTGGCCTTGGAGCATCGCCCGGTTCTAGCCCGGCCCAGTATTGCACCCGCGCCGATTCATCGAGCGAATGCCAAAACCTGGGGTAATCAATGTTCCTGCGTTCGGGAAAGCCGCATGATTCCGGCGTACCAAGGCCACAACCGCCCACCGACTACTTCTCCGAAGAACAGCTGGGGCTGCTGGGCCATGAGCTCGCCACGCAGACGCAGATCGACCTGCCCGGATTCTCAGAATTCCATCTGATCAGGCGTCAGAATCAGAACAAGCAGATCATCGCCGCGGTTTACCGATCCAGGTTGAAGGTCGCCGAGGCCAAGGGCATCATCACGCCGGCCACCGAATGGCTGATCGACAATTTCTACCTGATCGACGAGAACATCCGGCAACTCAAACGGGACTTGTCACTGCGGGCCTATCGGCAGTTGCCGATGGTGCACGTGCGCAATGCGCAAGACGTGCCGTACACGATGGCGCTTGCCAGGCGCTACGTCGACCACTCTCATTGTGAGGTCACCGCCGATCGGCTGACCACCATCGTCAATGGCTACCAAAGCCACCGACCTTTGCTGATCGGTGAGTTGTGGGCCATTCCATCATTGCTGCGCTTCGTCCTGATCGAGGAGTTGCGCCACCTGGCATCGCGTATCCAGCACACCGGCGAGATGCGCACGAAGGCCGATCAGATCGCCGATCAGATTCTGCGGGCGCCTTCGTCGGAGTCCAGGCAGGCGATTCTGGCGGCGGGCGAGGCGTTGGCCGATGACAATACTTTCGCGAGTCATCTGCTGTATCGACTTCGTGATTCGGCGGCGACCAATGCTGCATCGATCCTATGGCTTCAAAGGCGCCTTGAAGCGCGCGGCTGCGACTGCGACGAAGTCCTGATCCTCGAGCAAAACCAGCTTTCCTTGGGGACGGTCCGAATCGGCAATATCGTGCGCAGCTTGCGTGCAATCGCGGACATTGACTGGACCAAGTGGTTCACGCGGGTCAGTAAAGTCGATTCCCTGCTGCGCGAGCGATCGAACTTCGACCTGCTCGACTTCAACTCGCAGGATAGATACCGAAACGCCATCGAACGCCTGGCTCGTCGCTCGACGCTCACCGAGATCGAGGTCACGCTGAAGGCGTTGACCCTTCGCGACCAGCAGCGCGATCTAGAGACACCGGCAAAAAGTTCCCAGGTCGCCGACATCGGATTCATTCTGATCGGATCGGATCGCCTGCGGCTGGAACAGGCGATTGGCTACCGGGTGTCGATCAAGGAGCGGCTCCGACGGCTCGTGCCGCCCTCTGGCTGTGTCCGGATAGCCGCCCCTATCGTGTTCCTCTGGGTGATCGCCGCAGTCTGCGCATTCGTGATCTTGCAATCACTCGGAGTCGCCCAGTCCACGGCACTGGTGCTTGCCGCCCTGGCCTTGCTACCCGCCAGCGAAGCGGCGACCGGTCTGTTCAACACCGCAGCATCGTTCCTGGTGGCTCCGGCAAGACTGGTCGGTTTCGAATTCCGGCACGGCATCCCGGACTCCGCCAAGACCCTGGTCGTCATACCCTGCTTCATCTCGTCTCGCGACGGCGTTGACGATCTCACGCGCCGCCTGGAAGTGCATTATCTGGCCAATCCACTCGGTGAGGTCTATTTCGCGCTGGTCAGTGACTGGCCAGACAGCCCGCAGGAGCAAACCGCTCACGACAGCGAGGTGCTCGCCTACGCCAGCGAGCAGATCGAGAAGCTTGCCACCCGATACGCGCACGACGGGAAACGCCGGTTTTTCCTGCTGCACCGCAGGCGGCTATTCAATCCGGGCGAGAACATCTGGATGGGCTGGGAGCGAAAGCGGGGCAAGTTGATGGAACTCAACCTGCTGTTACGCGGCGATCGGGACACGAGCTATGAGACGACCGATTTCCCCCTGCCCGAGGGGATTCAGTATGTGATGACACTGGATGCGGATACCCGGATAGGGCGCGAGGCGGTCACCAAGCTGGTCGGAAAAATGGCCCACCCGCTCAATCATCCGGTCTACGACAGGCAGGCGCGCACCGTAAGCAGTGGCTACGCGATCATGCAGCCAAGGGTTTCCGCCTCCTTGACGACCGGCGAAGAGTCCTCCGCGTTTCAGCGGATCTTCTCCGTCGATCGAGGTCTCGACCCCTATGTCTTTACCGTATCGGATACCTATCAGGACCTGGCGGGCGAAGGCTCTTTCACGGGAAAAGGCCTCTATCATGTCGACGCCTTCATGTGCGCGCTCGAACACCGATTCGACCAGAACACGATTCTCAGCCATGACCTGTTGGAAGGGGCGATCGCCCGCTGTGCGTTGGTCACCGACGTCGAGTTGATCGAGGATTTCCCGGTGCGCTATGAAGTCGAAGCATCGCGCCAGCACCGCTGGGCCCGCGGTGACTGGCAACTGCTGCCTTTCATTGTCGCAAACCCAGGGATGGTCAACAGGCTGGGTCGTTGGAAGATGTTCGACAATCTGCGCCGGTCACTGGTCTCGATCTCCTGGTTGCTGGCGTGCCTGCTGGGTTGGTTGGTGTTGCCGCTGGGGGTCGCCCTGGGCTGGCAGGTCGCCCTGGTGTTGACCCTGACCGTCTCCCCCACCCTGGCCTTTGTGCGCGGCGTCGGCCCGGGAAGGGTGCGCGCTGTCACCCGCACCCACCTATATGCGGTCTACGCGGAGTTCCTGGAGGCCACCGCCCAGGTCTTGTTGCGCATCATCTTCATTCCGCACACCGCAGTGCTGATGGTCGACGCGATCTCCCGATCCTTGTTTCGCGTCTATGTCAGCGGCCGCGACCTGCTTCAGTGGCGCACAGCCGCACAGGCACACGAAGAGGGCCACAGATCGCTGCCCGCGTATTACCTGATGATGAAATGGGCCATCGCTGCCGCGATCCTGGCGTTGCTCCCTGTCGTACTACTGGGTCTGGAAACGATCGTCATCGCCGTACCGTTCGGCTTCTTCTGGTTGATGGCGCCGTATTTCGCCTGGCTTGTCAGTGCGCCGGCCCAGACCGAAGACCGTCTCGACATCTCGGCCGAGAGCCGGGCCGAACTGCGGCGGGTGGCGAGGCGCACATGGGTCTACTTCGAATCGTTCGTCAACGCAGAGCACCATTGGCTGCCACCGGACAACTACCAGGAAGACCCCGAACCCGTTGTCGCCCACCGGACATCGCCGACCAATGTCGGCCTGTATCTGCTGGCGGTCGTCTCCGCTCGGGACTTCGGCTGGATCTCGCTCAGCGAAACGATCACCAAGCTGGAGCGAACACTCGCGACGATCGACCAGTTGGAGAAGCATCAAGGACACCTGCTGAACTGGTACGACACAACGACCCTTGCGCCACTGCTGCCAAAGTATGTTTCTTCCGTCGACAGTGGCAATCTTGCCGGGCTGTTGGTGACCGTTTCATCAACCTGTCGAGAATGGGCGGAGGCGCCCTTCGCCTATCTGCAGCCACGCTTCGATGGCATAGCCGACTGCATCGGCGTGTTGGCGGAAGAACTCGATGCGCTGCCAGATGACAGGCGGACGATCCGGCCGTTGCGCCAGCGGCTGGAGCAACGCGTGTCCAGCTTTCGACACACGGTGTCCGAGATCGATCGCGAAGGCGCACTTGATTCGGTTCGGGCATCCGATCTGTCCCAGGTGGCCATCGATGTCGAGAAACTCGCCGCCGAGCTGCACCACGAGATCGGATCGGTGTTGAGCCGATCGGTGCTTGATTGGGCATCTGCGCTGACGCGGACCTGCGCGGCCAATGCCACGGATGCGATGGTCGACCAGGGCACGGTAGAGCATCTGCGTCAGCGTTTGCTCGGTCTCGCCGATCACGCCAGAGCGATCGCGTTTCAAATGGATTTCGCATTCATGTTTCGCGACGACCGGCGCTTGCTCGCCATCGGGTATCGGGTCGCAGACGATGCGCTCGATGAAGCCTGTTATGACCTGTTGGCGTCCGAAGCCCGCCTTTCAAGTTTCTTTGCCATTGCCAAAGGCGACCTTCCAACCGAGCATTGGTTCCGGCTTGGCCGCACGATCACCGATATCGGCTCGCTCGGCGCGCTGATCTCGTGGTCGGGATCGATGTTCGAGTACCTGATGCCGCCGTTGATCATGCAGGAGCAGCAAGGCGGCATTCTCAATCAGACCAACAACCTGGTGGTGAAACGGCAGATCGAGTACGGTCGTCTCAATGGCATACCCTGGGGGCTCTCGGAGGCCGCCTTCAACGCACGCGACCACCAGATGAACTATCAGTATACGAATTTCGGTGTGCCCTCGCTTGGCATGAAGCGGGGTCTGGGCCAAGATCTGGTCGTCGCGCCCTATGCCACGTTGCTCGCGAGCCAGTATCGACCGAATGCCGCCATTGTCAATCTTCGGCGGCTGGCTGCGCTTGGAGCTCGTGGACCCTACGGTTTCCACGATGCAATCGACTTCACCCCGTCCCGGCTGCCGGTCGGTGAATCGCATGTCGTTGTCCGCAACTATATGGCGCACCATCACGGCATGTCGATTCTCGCCGTGTCCAATGTCGTGTTTCACGGTCGATTGCGCGATCGCTTTCACAGCGATCCGGTGATCGAGGCTGCGGAGCTGCTCTTGCAGGAAAAGGCGCCCCGTGATGTGCCCGTTCGGACATCCTACCGTGAGTCGGAGACACCTGTGCTGGGGCGTTCCGAGATCCCCGGTGTGTCCCACCGGGTGATCAAAGACCCCGCCGCGGTGCCGCCTGCGGTGTCGTTGCTCTCGAATGGCCACTATAGTCTGATACTCACTGCCACGGGCAGTTCCTACGCCGGTTGGAACGGTCTGGCGGTCACGCGCTGGCAACCGGACCGCCTGGATGAGCGGTGGGGAAGCTTTCTTTTTCTGCGCGATGTGCACTCCGGTCAATGGTGGTCGGCCACGAGTGCGCCACGCCGCGCGGCGGGCGAGGTTGCCCATACGGTGTTCTCCGACAGTAAGGCAGAGTTTCACAAAACCGTCGGTTCGATTCGCTCCCAGGTTGACGTGGTGGTGGCCACCGAACACGATGCCGAGGGCCGCAGCATTACGTTGTTCAACCTTGGCGACGAGGATCGCTTCATCGAAGTGACCTCCTATTGCGAACCGGTCATAGCGCGTGGTGATGCCGATCAGTCGCATCCGGCGTTCTCCAAGATGTTCATCAGGACGCAGGTTTCCGACAACGGATCCGTCATCTATGCCGAGCGGAACAAGCGCCGGCCGGATGAACCGGATATGGTCGTCGCCCATATGGTCTCTACCGCTGAAAGCGGTGGTCGCAACACCCAGGCCGAAACCGACAGGCGCCGTTTCATTGGTCGCGGACGAACCCTGGCCAGTGCGGCGGCGTTCGATTCAGACGCGGTCCTGTCCGGCGGCGATGGATTCACACTCGACCCGATACTGTCGGTACGCCGCACCGTCCGGGTGCCGGCAGGCAAGCATAGTCGGCTGGTCTACTGGACCATTGCCGCGCCGGACAAGGCGCAGGCCGAACTGGCGGTGGCGCAGTATGCGCAGCAGGAGAGTTTCGAGCGAGAGGCGATGCATGCTTGGACACGATCGCAGATCCAGTTGCATCACGTCGGGATCTCGCTGGATGAGGCCACCGTGTTTCAGCGGCTGGCACGCTACTTCGTCTTCCCGGACACGGGACTCAATGCCGGTGCGGACGAGGCGAAGATCGCCCCGCAATCGTCGCTGTGGGCACTTGGCATCTCGGGTGACTACCCGTTGCACGTGGTGCGAATCGATTCGATGGCGGACATCGAGATCGTCAGCAAGGCCCTGCGCGCCCAGGAGTACTTCCGTGCGCGGGGTTTGCTCACCGACCTGGTGATTGTGAATGAACAACTGACCTCGTACGCGCAGGAACTGCAGACCGTCATCGAAACCCGTTGCCAGAACGCAAGGCACCGAAGTGTCATTGGCGGCTCCAGAGAGCATATCTTCGCGTTGCGGCGCGACCTGATGCCAGCGCATTCCTACAGCGCACTGATGGCAGCGGCCCGCGCGGTCTTTCACGCCCGGAACGGCAAGTTCTCCACGCAGCTCGACCGGGTGCAAAGTCTGGAAGGCGCGGCGTCGAGCGGGACGGTCGCAGAGGTCAGCCCCTGGCCCCGGGTCGCGACGCCGCGCCCGGGGACTGAACGCACGGGCGTCGCCGTGCCAGGGCGCCGGGCTGGTGCCGGGCAGGCGCCACGCCCGCTGGCCTTCTGGAACGGCTTTGGCGGATTCGATACGAAGGCCCGTGAGTATGTCGTGCGTCTCGCGCCCGCCGGCTGCACGCCACATCCCTGGATCAATGTGGTTGCCAATCGGCAGTTCGGATTCCATGTGTCGGCCGAAGGCGCCGGTTTCACCTGGAGCCAGAATTCACGCGACTACCAGCTGACCCCGTGGTCGAACGACCCGGTCATCAATCGGCCCGGCGAAGCGTTCTTTGTCGTTGACCGGGATTCCAAAGAGGTATTCAGTCCGTTGGGGATGTTCGAAAGCGCGGGCGGGGCGACGTTCGAAGCCCGTCATGGGACCGGATACAGTGTCTTCGTTCGCCAGTCCGATGAGATCGGGATCGAACTGTCGCAAATCGTCGATGCCGACGATCCGGTCAAGATCTCACGCCTCTCGATCACCAATCGTGGTCCGCGAAAGCGTGTTCTGCGCGTGTACGGCTATGTCGAATGGGTCCTGGGGAACGATCGGGCGAAGGCTGCACCGTTCATCGTTTCTGATGACAAAAACGCGGTTGGCGCGCTGATGGCGAGCAATCGCTATGGCATCGAGTATCAGGGGCGCACCGCGTTCTTCGCCTGCAATGAGCCCCTGTCTTCCTATACCTGTAGCCGCTACGACGTACTGGGTGACGGCACGGTCTGGTTGCCTGATGCGATAGCGCAGGCGCGGGATCTGAACGGCGAAACCCGAAGCCACGGCGATCCCTGCGCGGCGCTGGCCGTCGATATCGAACTCGAACCCGGTGCCGAAGTTGCGATGGCCTTCTTGCTCGGCGATTGCGGGTCCGCAGAGTCGGCAAAGGCGCTGCTCGCCCGTCAACGAAAACGCGGCTTCGCTGATTTGGTCGGGGCCGCCCGCAGCCAATGGGACGGCGTTCTGAGCCGGCTGCAGATCAGTACGCCCGACGCTGCCCTGGATCTGATGGTCAATACCTGGCTGCCTTACCAAAGCATCGCGTGCAGGATCCGCGCCCGGTCGGCGTTCTACCAGGCCAGTGGCGCCTATGGATTCCGGGATCAGTTGCAGGATACGCTCGCCTTCCTGGTGCATGATCCGGCGCTCGCCCGCGATCAGATCATTGCGGCCGCGGGTCGTCAATTCGTGCAGGGCGATGTCCAGCATTGGTGGCTGCCCGCAAGCGGCGCCGGCGTGCGCACGATGATCTCCGATGACGTGGTGTGGCTTGCCTACGGCGTTGCTTGCTACGTCAAGGTCACGGGTGATCACGGAATTCTCGAGACGCCGGTTCCCTTCCTGGAAGGCGGGCTGCTCGAACCGGGTCAGCACGATGCCTTCTTTGTGCCCGACCAGTCGGATCGGGCAGTCTCGGTCTATGAGCATTGCGTGCTCGCACTCAACCTGGCGATCGCCCGGACCGGTGCCCACGGCCTGCCGTTGATCCTCGGGGGCGACTGGAACGATGGCATGAACCGGGTCGGTGAGGCGGGCCGCGGGGAATCAGTCTGGTTGGGCTGGCTGTTGGGTGACACGCTCCATTCGTTCATTACGCTGGCCGATGCCCGGGGTGATCAGGCCCGGGCCGTGCAATGGCGTGATCACTTGCGCGGCTTGCAGCTTGCATTGGAAGCGTCCGGCTGGGACGGAAACCATTACCGGCGCGGCTACTATGATGACGGTTCGCCCCTTGGTTCGGATCTGAGCGATGAATGCCGTATCGACTCCATCGCTCAGTCCTGGAGCGTGCTGTCCGGAATCGGTGATCGGCAAAGGGCGACGCAGGCGATGGATGCAGTGCTCGCACAACTGGTAGACGAACAGTCCGGCCTGATCAAGTTGTTCACCCCGCCCTTCGAACATACGGCGAAGGAGCCTGGCTATATCAAGGGCTACCCGCCGGGGGTTCGGGAAAACGGTGGCCAGTATACCCACGCCGCGACCTGGGTCGTGTATGCACTGGCCACGCTAGGGCGTGGCGATGACGCCTACAGGTGCTTCAACCTGCTCAACCCGATCAATCACGCGCTGGATCGCTCGTCGGCCGAGACCTACCGGGTCGAGCCCTATGTCGTGGCAGCCGATGTCTACGCGCATGGCGGGTACAGTGGCCGCGGCGGCTGGACCTGGTACACGGGCTCGAGCGGCTGGCTTTATCGGGCCGCTGTTGAAGCCATCCTGGGTATTCGACGAGAAGGCAATCGCCTGTTCGTGCAGCCCGCGTTGCCGTCCGCGTGGCCTGGTTACAACGCGTCGATTCAGATCGACGAGACTAGCTATCGCATCCGCGTCGATCAGCAAAGCGGTGGTGTCCTCGATGTCTTCGTCAATGAGCAACGGATCGCGGATCCGGCGACCGGTTACGCGCTGACGCCCGTTGCGACCTCGCCCCGTTAGCGGTTGCGCTGGCCAGACCGCATCCAGCGCTACGCCGTGTCCTCGGCATGACGAACGACGAAGACCGAGCATTGCGCATGCTTGACCACCTGGGCCGCCGTGGATCCGATCAGGTAATCGGTGAAGCGGGGATTGTGTGCGGCCATCACAATGGCCTGGGTGTCGGGCGCCGTGACATCCTCGAGGATCTTGCGATAAACGCTGCCTCGTACCACTCTGATCTCCGTCGACGGTGATAGCTGATCGCGTTCAACGAGCTCTTGCAATGCGCGCTTGGCGGATTCAGCAGCGTTCTCGTACAGGTCGGAATGCAATTCAGCCGCGACATAGGTGGGCATCTGCGCAATCACGTGCAACAGCGTGAGTGTGCCGCCAGGCTCCAGGATCTTCTTGGCAATCGCAATGGCCCGGTGCGCGGGCTCCGGATGCCCGAGATCGACAGGGACAATGACATGTTTGAACATCGTAGTCTCCTTTGCTATCCCGCTGCCCGGGAAAGATCGGCTTTCAGCTGATCCGTCAAGCCGTCACGCATCTTCGGCCACCTGAGGGTGCTACCGGGTGAAGCAATAGCGGGCAATCCGTCCTCTGACAACCTGGCGCGCAAGAAAGCATTGGCATGAGAAACGATCTCTTTTACCTCTGACGAATCCTTGAGCCCCAGGACCTGGGCAATCTCGCTCTCCGGCCGCTCATCCATATAGAAAAAAATGACGGCTGTTCGCCAGGCAGCCGGTAGATCTGCCAGTAATTCGATCAGGTAGGCGACTATCTCATCTGGGCCGGCAGATTCTTCCTTACGATCCCTGAGAGTAGCATTGTCTGGGTTTGACGGTCGGACCGTCTGGCGCCGTTTCCTGAGTGCAGCCAGTCCCGAGCCGCGCCGCTTCGGACCTCTCGCTGCTTCGACTTCGTTCGACATTACAACTGACGCCAAGCCCGTTAGCCAGCTGGGTACTGGCGTGACCTGCATTCGGTATGGCAGGTCCTGCAATGCGCGGACCAGCGTTTTATCAATGACTTCGTCGATACTCAGGGACTGGGCATCCAGTAGGCCAGCATCGTGCAGGTTCTCCATCTCGAACGCTACGTAGCGCATCAGCGCTCCGAGATGTTCCCGAACAAGACCGTCAAACTCGGATCGTCCATCGGCATCCAGCGCCTGTAATGCTTGGGCAAGCCTCGGCAAACTGTGGTCTGGCGTCTGCATTTGCATCCCCTTTTTCTGGCAATGGCGGCAATCTGCTTTCTAGCGAGGTACTAGCGGCAAGTAGCGGGCCGTTTCGTTGCGTTGGACCAGGACAACCGCAGGCTCGCCCTTTTCCAGGTCGGCGAGTACGGATTGGAACGCACTGACCGAATCGACGGGCCGGTTGTTGATCGTCAGGATGACGTCACCCGGTCGTATGCCTGCCATCTCGGCGGGCCCATCCACTGCTTTCACCAGCACACCGGCCCTCACTCGTAACGCTCTGGCCGTTTCGTCAGGCAGTTCGGCCACGCCCAAGCCGAGCCGGTTTGCAGTGCTCGGCTTGGGCGCTCTCGCGGGTCTTTGCCCGCGCGAGGCATCCGATAGTTCCGGCTCCAGTTCGGCAACTTTCACCGTGAGGTTCTCGAGAACGCCGCGCCGCCAGACTTTGATCGATGCCTCGGTACCTGGCACGGTGGCACCGACGAGTCGGGGTAGGTCGCTGACCTTCTCGATCGGCTGACCGGCGTACTCGACAATGATGTCTCCGGGCTCGAGTCCGGCGTCGGCCGCCGGGCCGCCCTGATCGACGCTTCTGACAAGGGCGCCGGCATTGCTTTCCAGGCCAAGTGCCTGTGCGACTTCTCGTTCGATCGGACCGATGCCAACGCCGATTCGTCCTCGAGTGACACGACCCTTGTCCCGCAACTGCTGCGCGACCTGCATCGCTTCATCGATCGGGATTGCAAACGAGATACCCATATAGCCCCCGGTCCGGCTATAGATCTGGGAGTTGACACCGACCACTTCGCCTTCCATGTTGATGAGCGGCCCGCCCGAGTTTCCAGGGTTGATGGCAACGTCCGTCTGGATGAAGGGCAGGTAGTTGCCGGTCTCTCGGCCGATGGCGGAAACGATACCGGCAGTGACGGTGTTACGCAGACCGAAAGGCGATCCGATGGCAATCACCCATTGTCCGACCTCTAAGTCGGCTTCTTACCCTTGCGCAGATACGGCAGGTTCCCCGCCTCTATCCTGAGGACAGCGATATCGGTTCGCTTATCGGATCCGACCAGCTCGGCGACGAACTCCCGGCCGTCGCTCAGCGTGACGTAGATCTTCTCTGACTGGTCAACCACGTGGTGGTTGGTGATGACGTATCCATCCTCGGATATCACGAAGCCCGAACCTTCCCCGCGAGGGATCTCGTCTCCTTGATCGCTGTTCGGCTTGTCGCCGGGACTGCCGGGCCTGGGCGCAATGCCGGGGGGAAAGAAGCGTCGGAAGAACTCAAAGAATGGATCATTCGGATCCATCTCTGGGAAAGGGCAGGCTACCCATCGAGATCGAGCGTCCGGCAGCGGTGGTCCTGATGTTGACAACGGCCGGACTCACCTTCTCGATCAGGTCGGTGAATTGCGGCAACCCGTGCGCAGTGGCCGCGGGGCTGATCACACTCAGACTGGCCAATACCACGCACGCTAACAGCAGATGAATCGAGCGTCCCATCTGATTAGGCTCCAGTGAACAGAAAGTCGAATCGAAATCAGTCCAGGGGGGCTTGGGCAGCAGGCTCTGGCAACCGGCGGCAGCGAACCGGTGGGGGTCACCGGTTCGCCTGCCGGCACTAGACGGCGCGACCGCGCTCGTCAGTTGACCGATATCGCAATCTTGCGCGGTTGCGCATGCTTGGCCTTGGGAATCCTCAGCTTGAGCACCCCGAGACGGCACTCGGCTTGAATGTTCTCGGGGTCCAGCTCCTTGCTCAGCGTGAAGCTTCGCCGGTAGTTCGACAGCTGCAACTCGGCATGGGTCGCTGACATCTTCTCAGGCAGTTTCAGCGCCATCTCTCCTTCGATGACGAGCTGGTCTCCGTCCAGTTGGAGGCTCAGTTTGTCCTTTGCCACGCCTGGCATGTCGGCGAACAAGGTGATGCCGGTATCGTCCTCGATCACATCGACCGGCGGCAGCAGCGCGCGTCGCTCCTGACTCTCGTTGTCCACTGAACCCGCCTGGTCCTGGGTCGACTTGACGTTCGGGTCTTCCTTTCTCTCGAGTTCGGTGCTTGAGCGGGTGGGGGATTGAGTTGCGGTGTTCATGGTTCCAATCTCCTTGCTTGAAACGTTCATCTGATCCTGGTCAGGTCCGCCCGATCATTGGATCGTGATGCGGCGGGGTTCCGCCGATTCCCGGCGCCTGACGTTGATGTGCAGCACTCCGTCGCGATAGTTCGCCGAGACGCTTTCCGGGTCGATATCGTCCGGCAGGCTCACCACGCGCTGGAAGCGTCCACTGAAACGCTCGGACAGATGCTGGATCTGTCGCAAGCCGCCTGATTCGGGCAGATCTTTCCCGGCCTGGTCGACCTGCTGGCCGTTGCCAGCGTCCAAGGCAGCGCTCGATCGCTCACCGGTGATCGTCAGCACACCGCGATCGAGCTGCACGTTGATCTGATCGGGATCGATCCCTGGTGCAAAGACATAGAGTTCGACCGAATTCGGTGTCTGTCCGATGTTCAAACCCGGGAATGTGCCCCGGCGCGCGCCGCGAATGCTCGGCGGGAAATCGAACAGGCTCTGGACTTCGCGCTGAAGCTCATCCAGTTGCGAGAACAGATCTCGTGAGAACAATGTCGAGTACATATTCTTCTCCCTATTAGAGGACAATCAACGGCACCATGATCAGTTCGGGCTGATGCCTATAGCGCCGAGGTTTTGGGCTCGCATGGCCGGTTTCAAGAGGGGCCCGACAATTTTTTTTCGGTCGATGTCGCCGTCGCGTCCAATCAGCGTCAGTTGACCCTGATTCGCTGTACCCTGGGCTTGTCCCGGGCGGCCTTGGTCAGTTCGACCTTCAATACGCCGCGCTCGTAGCTGGCCTTGGCATGGTCGGACAGTACCGCTGCCGGCAACGGTATGACCCGTCGAAAACTCCCGTAGGCGCATTGCAGCATCCGATAGCGCCCTTCGGTACGCTCGCGCTCGAAGTGCTTCTCTCCGCTTACCACGAGTACGTCGTCAAGCACCTCGATGTCGATGGCGTCCTTGTCCATGCCGGGCACCTCCAGACGCACGACCAGCCGGTGTTCATCCTCGAACAAATCCCCGCCGAGCATCGACCAGCCGTGCGAGGGGAAGTAGAAGTCGTCATCCACGTCCGCCTTCGCCGGCAGTGCCGCCTGCCCGGTGGGCCGGAACCGCGTCAGCGCACTGGTCGCGGATTGGCGTATCCGCCGCCACCCGTCGGCCACGGATTCCCACACCGAAGCAAATCCCTGCCTGAATCCTTCCTGCTTTTCCAATCTCATGTCGTTTCTCCGGAAAGCGGGGCCGTCACCCCGGTGGGAACCGTCGGTCGCCCCTTGGCCTTCATTTGGAAATCGGCAGAGGGAATTTCAAGAGCCTGGCCTTGGGCACCGTGGTCACAATCGGCACTCGATTGCCCGGCGGGAAATCGACCGTCACACTCGAGTTGTTGCGTGGACGCAACGGTCTGGCAAGGCGCCGCCGTGTCCACTGATCAGCGCAATCGTCTGTAACGCCGAGGCAGCGTTGGCCTGGTCACGGGCGGATAACCCAGGCTCTCCAGCATTTGCGCAGTCATCGCCAACAGGTCGGGTTCGTCGTCCACGACCAGGGTTCTTTCACTCTGACCGCGGGCGGACGCCGAGACCGTGACATGGTTGCCAGGTTCTGCCTGGCTGCACTTGTGTTCTCCGACGAAACTGGCGCGAAGCGAAATCCGGACGCGCACTTGCGGCATTCGAGCGAGCTGAGGAAACGGTCGAAATCCATGGCGTAACTCGTCAGCTATCGGGCCGTTGTGAGTTGACTCCTGTGGATCTCGCAGGACAATCGGCTCACGGATGTTGCTCAGCGCTACACAGTGGGAGTAAAGGTGAGGGCGACGTTGCCGGTCGGAGCCACCGGTTCCAGCAGGCGCACACAGTGCTCAGGCATCTCGCGGTCGTCCGAGATACGTCTGAAATCACGGATGGCGGTGCCGGTACAGGCTACATCGAGTGCCGGGGCGCCCCGGCCCTGTTCGATGTCCGTGATTTCGACCACCCGATAGTCGACGCTATAGCGTGACAGGCCGGAGTCGTTCGGAATCGAGCGATGCAGCTGATCGGCCGAAAACAACAGGATCTGCCCTGGGCTGGGGAGGATGATGTCCTCGTGATCCGCTGTCCAGCCGATGGCGCCAGGTTGTGAGCGGTATCCTTGACGACGCAGCTGGCCAGCGACCCCTGCTCGACATTGCAGCGTAAATAAATGTATCGAGCCGTTTGGTACTCCGCTGGCCAAAACCGGCCGGATCGAACCCCGCTGGCGTTGCCGTGGTCTGACCTCCCGATGGGAAACCACAGGTTGATCTGTTGTCGGGCTGCTGCGTGGCCAGAAGCCATTACGATGCCACGGGAACGTGGCGTAGGGCGATCCTGGTCGCCGATGTCCAACTGGATATGAGGAAAGGGTAAGGCTGATAGAAGTCAGAGGTCGCCAGCCTGATCGGCCGACCCGGCGTCAGAACCGCCTTGGACAATCGTAGGACTTCGGCGGTGCGCATGAACTGGGCCGCGACGCTGACAGCATTTTCGCCAGTTCAGCGGGCAGGCGGCCGGGCATGCTCCGGGTCATGCGTGCGAACACCGTTTTCGAGCTCTCGACGGGTGCGGCCCACCAACCTGTCACCGCAGGTAGTTCTGGGTGAACAACGCGATTTCGCCCGAAGAGCATAACTGCGTAATCCCGTATTGGGCACTGAAGCGATGCGAAGGGTCGACATGCTTCCGGATTCCGAGCGGTGAACCAATCGGGCGCCATGCTATCCATCGCGATTGGCAGTGCCAACTCCGGCGCCACTATGATGAGATGATGCTGATGGTACCGATACCGCAGCCAATGTCATCTGCGCAGCACGATATTTCATTTGCAACGTTGGCGAGTCCTGTTGCTTATGGACTGCGACGACGCGGTTACGAGTACGATCGGTAAGCCCTGATCGATGATCAGCAACCATTCTCGGTGGCGCGGGTAGTCGCAGATGACCAGGGATGCCCGGTCAATGGCATTTCCAATAGGCGCATTTGCAACAGACTCGGACATCAGCGCCATCCCCGCCAGACGGCCTGTGCCGCTTCGCACCGAGCGGCTCAGAAGCGGGGCCGGCTGGCCGCCGAGGTTGGCGAGCCGGGGGATCCCTAGCGGGCGCGACCCGGGCCCAGCCGGCGCGCATTGGCGAGCGCGGCCTTGTGCAATGGCGCAACGCCCTTGCTGAGCACGTCCAGCATGTCGCGCTGGCTGCGGGCCAGCAGATGTGATGGCGTGGGGGGTGTCTTGCCGCCCAGCCACGGGTTGCCCTGCATCATCATCGCCATCCATTGCGACTGCCACATGGTCAGGGTTCGCAGACTCATCGCCTGCCAGCCCTGGCCGAAAGCCATCATCTTCGGTGACCATCCGTTGCATCTCGGGCCACTCCTTCGGTCCCGGCGGATGGCCCTGACCGAACATCCGGTGCATGCGCTGGGCGATCACCAGCGGGGTGGCGGCCCCCATCTCGGCGACCTGGCTGGTCAGTTGGCGGGCTTTGCGGTTACGACTGGCGTTCATTGCGGGCGGGGCCGGGTCGGACCCCGGCAGGTGGCAACATGGCCGCAGGCGAACGCTGCGGGTAGCGGCCATCATACGGGGTGCCGGCCGATGCCGGGCGGGCGCAATTGTCAGCCGGTGTGTCCCGGTGGCCCGGTGACGTCATCCACCGGCCGCAGCCAGATCGCCGTGTCGTGGAAAACCGCGCCCCCGCTCGGAAAACCCGGGTCGGTCGAGGTCAGCACATTGACGCCGGCCCGCCCGGTAAAGGCCTTGTTGGGCCAAAGGCCTTCGAGCACGACCACCCCCGGATGCTGGCCCTCGACGGGCCTGACCCGGGCCTGCACCCGGCCCTTCTCGTTGCCGAGCCAGACGGCGTCACCCTCGGCCAGCGCGAGCGCGGCGCAGGTGTCCCGGTGGATCTGCGCCGTGGGCTCGCGCTCGCGCTTCACCGAACTGGGCGTCTCGTTGAACGTCGTGTTCAGGAAGGTGCGGGCGGGCGCGGCCACCAGCCGGTACGGTTTGTCGGCGGTGGCCTCGTCGATCACGTCCAGGTGATCGGGCAGCGTCGGCATCTGCGCGTGGCGCCCACCGAGCGCACGCCAATCGGGCTTGAAGCGGAACCTGCCATCGGGCCAGGCGAAGCCGGTCAGGTAATTGCGCTGCTCGAAAGGCAGCGCGAAGTCCTGGCCGCCACGGGCGACATTGGTCGCCACGTCCCAGACGCCCGAGCGCGCCAGCGTCTGCTCGAGGATCTCGTGGGTATCCATCCGAAAGCCTCGTGATCGCCGCCCAGCCGTTGCGCCAGTTCATTGATCACCCAGTGGTTCTCGCGACACTCGCCGGGCGCCGCGATCACTGCAAAGCAATTCGAAGGTCGTGCCGGACGGCGTGAGTAGCAGTCCAGGCTCGAGAAACATCGTCGCCGGCAGCACGATGTCGGCCAGTGCCGCGGTCTCGGTCATGAACTGCTCGTGCACGCAGGTGAACAGGTCGTCGCGCGCGAAGCCGGCGAGCACCTTGGTCTGCTCGGGGCACACGACGGCCGGGTTGGTATTCTGGATCAGCATTGCCGTCACCGGCGGGTCGCCCTGGCAGCACGTCTGGCTCGCCCACCAGGATGGGCCCCAGCCGCGACTGGTCGAGCAGCCGCGTGCTGGGGTCGATGACATCGCGCCCCTCGATCAGCGTCTTGTCGATCGGGTAGATCGCCGAATGACCGAAGATCGCGCCGCCGCCCGGCAGCTGCCAGGCACCCGTGACGGCCGGGATGCACGACACCGCGTGCATGTTGGCCGAGCCGTTACGCGAGCGCGAGAAGCCGTGGTGGCAGCGGACAGCGCCTTCTTAAGCTCGATCAGTCGCGCCGAATTCGACGACCGCTGCGCGGGCAACCTGCGGTGATCGCCGCCGCCCATTCGGGGCGGTTGCCACGTGGGCGGCCAGCTCGTCGGGCGCGTCGGTGTAGCGGCGCAGGTAGTCCCAGTCGGCGAAGCCCTCGGCGAACAGCACGTGCATCACCGCGCAGGCGAGCGCGCCATCGGTGCCCGGGCGCACCGGCAGGTGCAGGTCGGCGCGCGCGGCGGTGCCGGTGCGGTACGGATCGACCACCACCAGCGTGGCACCGCGTTTCTTGGCACGCATCGCGTGGTCATCACGTTGACCTGGTGTTCCTTCACCGGTTGCCGCCCCAGATCACGACCACGTCCGAGTGTCGGCCATGTCGCGCACGTCGGCGCCCCGCTTGGCGCCGGTGCCTGCGATCCGGGCAGCCGTTATCGGCCAGCGTCACGCAGATCAAAGCTGTAGTAGCGCGAGTAGCGCATCGCGTGCGCCAGCCGGTTGATGCCGTCGCGCTGCACGAAACCCATCGCTGGCGCAGTAGTACGGCCAGACGGTTTCCGCTGCCGTGCTGTGCGCCGCCTTGCGCTGGAACTGTTCGGCCACCGTGTCCAGCGTGGCCTCGTCCCAGGATATGCGGGTGGCACTGGCCGCTGCCCCTGGGGCCTGGTGCGCTTGAGCGGATGATCAGCCGGTCCGGTGGCACCCGCTCGGCATAGCGGGGCAACCTTTCTCGCAGATGACCCTCGCGGTGTAGGTGTTGCGCTGGCGTCGCGCACCCGGCCGATGGTGGGCATCGAGCTGCCTGACCTCGAGCGCGCAGGTGCTGGTGCAATCGGGCAGACAGAAGGCAGGATGACGGGTTCAGGACGCACGGGAACGGTCACGACGGGTATCCAGCAGGAGAACGGGAGCGGCCCCATTATGGTGGAAAACCGTGCGGCGACAACGATCTTCGCATCTGGGGCAGGACTTGGCGTGCAACTGGTAACGGGCGTTACCATCTCCGGCACTATCGGCGCTGCTGATCCGAGCCGACGAGCATGACATCCTGGGAGACGACTTCATGGCCAAGACCTGCGTGACCACGTCGCCAGCGGCGCGCTGGCCGCCCGCTGGCCGTCGGCATCGATGCGGCCGACCTGTCGTGGCGGCCCGCCGGCAAGGAGGGGCCGGCCGATCAAGGTGCGCGAAGACCCGGACAAGGGGCTGTTCCTCGGCGCGGTCGCCTTTGAACCGATGTGGCCCGCAGTGGTCTGCACCAGCACCAGGGGGTGGCGACCAGCCAGTGCCGCGCGGCGGGGCTGACCGATTACCGGGCAACATCCGCCAGCACGAGGTGGGTATCAATCTCGGGCGGGTTCAACCATGATGCGATCGCCTACGAATCGACGTTGCCCATCTCGCGGCTCGAGGGGCCGGTCACCTATCCAGAGGAGGCGGGCGATCTGCACGGCCTGCACACCGGCGCACGCCACGCGACGGTGCGCAACGATGCCCCCGATGTGCCGCCCGAGATCAACGTCCCGTGCCTGAATTGCGTCCTACAGCACCGGGATTTCGGGGTTCGAGCGCCGCACGGCTCGATCGCGGTACCTCGGCGACGATCACCGGATGCTCTATTGGAAAATCGTCCGGGCAGCGCTTCAACCAGCTTTGCCGCGACCTCGCTGATCGAGATGTGGGTCTACGGGGCGATCTGCAGCAGATCAACGACCAGGCGGCCCATGCCAATTGCTTCGTGATCATCGAACCAGGCCAGGAAGTCAGCCTGGTGAGCCGGTTCGGGGCCGCGGCTTTCGTCTGGGCCGACGGCGCGCTTTGGCGCCGGTGGACGGCCCCGATCCGAAGGGCTTGTTCGCCATCGACAGCCCCGGTCGTTCTCGTCGCCGACCGCGGCGATCACCTGGTCGAGCAGGTGTCAGTTGCTGGCGCTTCGGCCGGTGACAGCCGGCGCAGCATCAGGTCGGTGCAGCGCGGTAGCCGCGGGCAACAGCGTCCACCGCAGGTCGCGGCCGCGCGCCGTCAACCTGATGGCCAGGCTGCGCTTCTGTCGGTGGCGCGGCGCTCGCGCACGACGAGGCCCTTGCGCTCGAGCGCATTGATCGCCCGGCTCGTGCTCATCTTGTCCAGCCCGGTCTGTTCACCGACCTCGCGCGCCGAGCCGCCAGCCCGGTGATCGCGCTGTCGGCAAGCACCTGCAGGCAGCCATTCGGCCAGCGCGACAGGCCGTACTGGCTGGCCAGTTCGCGGGTGAACGGGCGCGCCGTCAGGTTGACCGCACGGATCATCCGGGCGATGACCTGGTCGAGCGCGCCCGCGGCCCGGCCATCATTGCCGCTCCGGCGCTACTCAGGCGCGCGGGTCTCCTTGACGACCTGCTCGATCATCGCCGCGATCTTCGGATTGGTCTGTTTCTTTCCAGGTTTCGGGCGTTCGTACCGCGGCTTTCGCCTGCCAGCCTTGTCAGCCCGGTCGGTACGTGCTGATCGACCCCCAGCTTGCGGGCATCCTCGACATCGGCGAATGCTTGCGCAACGATCGACCTGTTCCCCGGCGGCCTCGATCGCAGCCTCGCGCACGATCTTCTTGGTCTCTGCTCCAGCCGTCGAAGTGCGGTCATAAACGGCGAACACCAACGGATCGTTCGAGTAATTCCACTTGGTCACGTACTGCTGGCCCAGCTTGTGGATCTTGGCCATCATGAAGACCTCGAGCGGATTCTCCTGGCCATCGACCGCCGCACGACAGCGCCGGCTGCGCGTCGGCCCGTGGCCATCGGTCACCTGGGTTCGCGCCCATGCCGGTCGCCAGGATCCTCGCACATCGGGCTGGCGACGACGCGGATCTTGAGCCCCTTCATGTCGTCGGGGGTGATGATCGGCAGCTTGGAGTTGCTGATCTGGCGATAACCGGTCTCGCCCATCGCCAGCGGTACCGCGCCCGAGCGCTCGATCACCGAGAAGAACTCATCGACGATAGGTTTGGTCGCCATGGCCGCATCCCAGGACTTGTGGTCGGGGAACTGGAACGGCAGCGTCCACACGCCGAAGTCCTTGACCGTGCCCGACCAGTTGATCGGCGCGCCGCACAACACGTCGATGATGCCCTGGCGCATCGCCGAGAACTCGCGGTCCTGCCGGCTCCCGCACCAGGCTCGAGCCTGCGCTTCATGTTGATGCGCTTGCTGCGCGTTTGCGCACCAGGTTGGCGGAAGATCTCGCCGCCCTTGCCCCAGGCAAAGACCGGCGGCACCACCAGCGACATCCGGTACTCGTCCTTGTGTACTTGTCCTGGCGCCTGAGCAGCAGCAGCACCCGAAAGCCACCGCGCCGGCGGTCCCTTGGTCTGAGCAGTTCGCGTCGTTTCGCATCATCATCTCCTTGTTGAACGCTCGCGGTTAATGCCAGCGTCGGGTGCCCAGAGGGCCGTGGCGGGGGAATACGCCGTATTGATGATCAGCGCGACCACAGCAACGCGCGGCGATAAACCACAGCGATGCCCAGCGGGCGGTCTTTGCTCGACTGTGACATTATGATGCGTGCCGTCGTTAGTTGACTGCTACCGGGGGGTGATCTGGCCGATCGCTGTTCATCAACATCAGCACGCCGAACCACACCAGGTCCACTGCATCGGAAACGATTGGCAACCGGAATCAGCAGCGGCACGAAGATCAACAGGATAGACGGCGCATCGAGCACCATGCCGGCCAGCAGCAGCATCAGCACACGACCATCACAGCACCGCGCCGGGTGCTTCAACGCGCCTGCGGTCAGGAGAACGACAACTTGTCCAGCGCGCCCAGTACCGGAGCCGGCGTGATGAAGTTCGAGGCCAGCGCCATGATGATCACGACTGGCCGAGATCTCGGCCGCAAGACTGACCGACAACCGCTGAGCTCGCGCCAGCCCATGCTGCGGTAGATGACCATGCCGACGAACATCCCGTAGAACACGGCGACCACGGCCGCCTGGTCGGCGTGAACATGCCAGGCAGGCCGCCGAGCACGATCAGCGGGGCAACGAGGCCCCAGATCGCCTCGCGCAGGCTTTTCCAGAGGCCATCGGCGGCGGCGCGCCTGACCAGCGGTTCGGCGTGGTCCCAGCGGTAATGCCGGGCTGGGCAACAGCGCCGCCGGCACGATCAAGGCCAGGGCCGGTGAGCAGGCCGGGCACGATGCCGGCGGCAACATCGCCGGCACGCTGGCCTGCGGTACCAGGATCGAGTACAGGATGAACCCGACCGATGGCGGAATCAGGATCGCCGTCGTGCCGCCGGCGGCGATCAGGCTGGCCGAGAACGCACGCGGGTATCCGGCCCGCGTCATCGCCGGCAACATCACCGCGGCCACGGCCGCCGCATCGGCCACGCCCGAGCCGGAAATGCCGCCCAGCAGCAGGCACACCAGGATCGCCACCAGCGCCTTCGAACCGTGCCACTGGCCGACCAGCAGCGACAGGAATTTGACCATCCGGGCGGCGACGCCGGCGCGCTCGAAGATCATGCCGGTGAGGATGAACAAGGGCAGTGCCAGCAGCGGGTACTTCGAGATGCTGGTGTAGGCATTGGTGGCGATCGCCGAGGCGCCCAGGCCCTCGCTGACCATGATGAACGCGCCCGAGGCGCCCAGCGCGATCGCGATCGGCGCGCCGGCCAGCAGCAAGACGAGAAAGATCAGGAACAACAACAGGCCGGGGTCGATCATCGTCAGAGGGTCGTTTGATCGACAGTGCCAGGCACCGGGCCGCGCCAGACAGAGAAAAGGCGGCCGTCGTTGCGCACGCAGACAAGAACCGACAACACGGGCAGCCAGACCGAATACCACCAGGCCGGCAGGCCGATGCCCATCGAGGTCGAGCCCAGGTCGTAGTCGTCCAGCGTCAGCAGGCCGCCGTACCAGACCATCGAGGCGAACAGCACGAAGGCCACGGCCAGGCCGAGCAGTTCCAGCCAGCGGCGCAGTGCGGCCGGTGCGCGCTCGGCCAGGAAAGTCATCGCCAGGTGCGAACCACGGCGAAACGCACCGGCGGTGCCGGTCAGCGTGATGACCACGAGCAGGAACACCGACACTTCCTCGGTGAAACCGAACGAGTAGTTGGTCAGGTAGCGCACGACCACGTTGGCCATGCTGATCAGGCAGATCAACACCATCGCCGCGCCCGCCACCCGTTCTTCGGTGATCAGCCGACGCGGGATCGAGCCGGATGAAGGCTCGCTTGTCTCGCCCATGAACAGTCTCTCCGTGGCCCCGCACGCGCGCCGGCGGGGTCGAAAAAAATGATAACAGACGTGACTAAGCCCGGACCGGGCCCACCGGCGGGATCAGCGCGCGCGCTGCACGTCCGGCGGACCGACCGCCGAGGCGCGGTTGTCCCACGACGAGCGCAGGTGGTTGGCGATTGCGGCGATCTCGCCATCGTCCAGCAACTGGCCCAGCGGCGGCATGCCGTAGGGGCGCGGGTGCCCGGGTGTCGACGGCGCAAAGCCGCCGGCCACGATGATGCGCAGCAGGTTTTGCGGCGGCTCCATCAGCACCGTGCGGTTGCCCCGCAGCGCCGGGTAGGCCCCGGGGGCGCCCTGTCCCTGGGGGCCGTGGCAGTCGGCGCAGTGGGTGTCGTACAGTTGCGCGCCACGCGCGCTCGCCGGCGCGGCATCGGTTGGCGCCTTGGCCGTGCGTGGCGGCAACTGGCGCAGGTAGGTGGCCATCGCCAGCAGGTCATCGCTGCGCAGGTGCCGGGTGCTGCGCATGACCACGTCGGCCATCGGCCCGAGCGCCGAGCCGCGCGCCGAGTGGCCGTCACGCAGCAGCGCGACGATCTCGTCGGGCGGCCAGTCGGCCACCCCGGCCTGGGCCGGCGAATCCAGCGCGGGCGCGTACCAGTGCAGCGGCGCCAGTTGCCCGCCGGGCGGATCGCCATCGGCGATCGTCGCGCCCAGCGCATTGCGCGCCAGGTGGCAGGCCTGGCAGTGCCCCAGGCCCTCGACGAGATAGGCGCCACGGTTCCACGCGGCGGACCGGTCCGGCCGCGGCGTGAACGAGGCGGGCTCGAAGTAAAGGGCCTGCCAGGCGGCCAGGGCCAGCGGATGACTGAACGGAAAGCGCAGCGCGTGCGCGCGGTTGGGCTGGCGCACCGGTGCCAGGCTCTGCAGATAGGCGAACAAAAGGTCGCTGTCGTCGCGGGTCAGGCGCGTGTACTCGGGATACGGGAACGCCGGGTAGAGCCGCCGGCCGTCACGCGAGCGGCCCAGGTGCAGCGCGCGCCAGAAATCGTCGGCCTGCCATCGGCCAAGGCCGGTCTCGGCATCGGGGGTCAGGTTGCCTGCGTAAACCGTGCCAAACGGCGTCTCTATCCCCAGGCCGCCGGCATAGGGCGCGCCGCCGCGGGCCGTGTGGCAGCCGGCGCAGTTGCCGGCCAGCGCGAGGTAGGCCCCGCGTTCGATACGTTCCGCCCCCGACAGCGTGGCCGTGCGGATCGGCGCACCGGTGTCCGTTCCCGGGCCATCGGTCTTGCTGCCGACCAGCCAGCCGGCCACGGCCAGCACGGTGCCGGCCGCCAGCAGTGCCAAGGCGCCCGCCGATCGCCTCATCGGGCGAGGCTGCCGCACTCGAGCGGCGCCGGTGTGTCGGCGACCGGCGCCGGGTGCCCTGCGCCGGGCACCGGCTGGGCGGCCAGCCAGCTGGCCAGTGCACCGATGTCGGCCGGGGTCAGCCGCTCGATGATCGTCGCCATGCAGTCGGGCGCGGCGGCCTGGCGTGTGCCGATCCGCCAGGCACCGAACTGCGCGACCAGGTAGTCGCGTGGCAGCCCGAGCAGGCCGGGCACCGCGGGCAGGCGGCCGGTCATCGCGCGGCCGTGGCATTGCACGCAGGCGGGCAGATCGCGGGCCGGGTCGCCCTCGAGCACGAGCCTGCGCCCGAGTGCACGCTCGGTGGCGCTGCCCTCGGCGGGCGGTGGCGGCGGGTAGGGCAGTTCCAGATTGGCGAAGTAGCTGGCGATCTCGCGCAGGTAGTCGGGCGACAGCGGCTCGAGCAACTGGCTCATCGTGTCGTTGATCCGGCGCCCCGCCTGGAAATGGCGCAGCTGGTTGTACAGGTAGCCGGCCGGCTTGCCGGCAATGCGCGGAAAGTAGCCGTCGTTGGTCGAGCGCCCTTCGGCGCCGTGGCAGACCACGCACGCCTGCATTCGCTGGCCGAGGGTGTCGGGCACCGAGTGGGCCGGCTGCGCGGCACCGGTCGTGGGCATTGTCAGGGTAAGCAGGCCGGCCGACAGCACCGTGACGGCGCATTGGCGAACCCGGCCCCGCGGCCGTCCCTTGCTGGGGCGCACGCGGCATCGAACGGGGAGGAACATCCGCTGATTCTGCCAGAGCGGGCGCCCAGCCGATGCCAGGCTCGCGCGATTCATGGCAAAGTAGCCTCCGGTTCATTCAAACGAGACAGACATGTTCGCACCGCTCAAGGGCATCCGCGTGATCGACCTGACCCAGGTGCTGGCCGGACCCTACGCGACCTACCAGCTCGCCCTGATGGGCGCCGAGGTCATCAAGGTCGAGCCGACGACCCAGGGCGACTGGACGCGGGTCGGCTCTGCCGTGCCGGGGCACGATGCGCCAGGCATGGGCGCGGGCTACCTGACCCAGAATGCCGACAAGCAGACGCTGGCGGTCGATCTGAAGTCGCCGCAGGGCCTGGCGATCGTGCAGCAGTTGATCGCCGGTGCCGACGTGTTCGTCGAGAACTTCAAGCCTGGCACCGCGGCCCGCCTGGGGCTGTCGTTCGAGGCGGTCAGTGCGGTCAATGACAAGATCCTCTATTGCTCGATCTCGGCCTATGGCCAGGATGGTCCGATCAGCCACCGGCCGGCCTACGACCACGTGGTGCAGGGCATGTGCGGGATCATGCGCAGCACGGGCACTGCCGACACCGAGCCCAACAAGGTCGGCGCGCCGTACATCGACTACGCCACCGGGCTCAATGCCGCGTTCGCCATCGTCTCGGCGCTGCATGAGCAACGCGCCCGCCCGCGCGCGGTCCACCTCGATGTCGCGATGCTCGACTCCTCGCTGCTGCTGATGGCCTCGATGCTGACGCAGGCGCTGACGCTGGGCATGCAGCACCGGGCCACCGGCAACGAGGCGCACAGCCGCAGCCCGTCGTCGGGCGCGTTCGAGACCACCGACGGCATGCTGATGGTGGCGGCGAACAACGAACGCCAGTTCCGCGACCTTTGCAAGGCGCTCGGGCATCCCGAGTGGCTGACCGACGAACGCTGGGCGACACCGCAGGCCCGGGCGCGCCACGTCGACCCATTGCGCCAGCTGATCGAGGCAAAGATGCGCACGCGCTCCGCCGCGCAGTGGGAGGCGCTGCTCGACAAGGCCTCGGTGCCCGCGGCACGGTGCGCAACCTGAACGAGGCACTGGCCGAACCCCAGGTGCAGGCGCGTGGCATCGTCGCCGCGCTGCCACTGGGCGAGGGCGGCCCGACCGCCCACGTGCCCACGCTGGGCTTCAGGCCGACGGCCAGGTCATCGGCCCGCGGGTCGCGCCGCGCCCGCAGGGGGCCGATACCCGGGCCATCCTGGCCGGCCTGGGCCGCTCGCCAGCCGAAATCGACGCGCTGCTGGCCGACGGCGTCGTGATGGCGGCCGGCGACGCGCCGATCACGCCCACCCACCAGGCGAATCCCCGATGACCCAGACCACCGACCCCCATGCGTCACGTCGACAAGACCCGCCGGTTTCGGGCGAACCCATGCTCGATGCGCTGATCATCGGTGCCGGGTTTTCCGGCCTTTACCAACTGCACTGCCTGCGCGACAGGCTGGGCATGAACGTGCAGCTCGTCGAGGCCGCCGGTGACATCGGCGGCACCTGGTACTGGAACCGCTATCCGGGCGCGCGTTGCGACTCGGAAAGCCATTCGTACTGCTACGCGTTCAGCGACGAGCTGATGCGCGAGTGGGAATGGACCGAGCGCTACCCGCAGCCGCCCGAGATCCGCCGCTACCTGGACCACGTGGCCCGAAAACTCGACTTGCGCCGCAGCATCCGCTTCAACACCCGTGTCACCGGCGCCCGGTTCGATGACCAGGCGAACCTCTGGCGGGTGCAGACCGACGATGGCCGCCAGTGGCAGACGCGTTTTCTCATCACCGCGGTCGGCTGCCTGTCCTCGGCCAACATCCCGGCCATCGAGGGCCTGGAGGACTTCGCCGGGCGCTGGTACCACACCGGCGAGTGGCCGCACGAGGGCGTCGATTTTTCCGGCAAGCGGGTCGGCCTGATCGGCACCGGCTCGACCGGCATCCAGGCGGCGCCGGTGATCGCCGAAACGGCGGCCCATCTCACGGTATTTCAGCGCACCGCCAACTACAGCGTGCCGGCCCGCAACGGTCCGCTCAGCGACGCCGACAAACACTGGATGCGCGAGAACGCGGCCGAAACCCGCCGGCTGATGCACGCCTCGACCAACGGCCACCCGTTCCTGATCGAGGACAGGTCGGCGCTCGAGACCCCGCCCGAGCAGCGCCAGGCGCTCTACGAGCAGGCCTGGGAGCGGGGCGGGCTGCGGTTTCGCTCGATCTTTCGCGACCTGCTCATCGACAAGGCGGCCAACGACACCGCGGCCGAGTTCATTCGCCACAAGATCCTCGAAACCGTGGAGGATCCGGCCACCGCGGCCGTGCTTGCCGACATCGACCACCCGTTCGCGGCCAAACGCCCGCCGATCGACACCGGTTACTTTGAAACCTTCAATCGCGCCAATGTCAGCCTCGTGGACATCAGGGCCGCGCCGATCACCGGCATCACGGCGCAGGGCGTGTGCACCACCGAGCGCGAGCACCCGCTGGACATCATCGTGTTCGCCACCGGCTTCGATGCGTTGACCGGCCCGCTGCTGCGGCTCGACATCACGGGTAGCAACGGGCGCACGCTGGCCGATGCCTGGACCGAGGGACCGCGCAACTACCTGGGGCTGCAGGTGGCCGGTTTTCCGAACCTGTTCACGATCACGGGACCGGGCAGCCCGTCGGTGTTGTGCAACATGCCGGTCGCGATCGAGCAGCATGTCGAGTGGATCACCGATTGCCTGTCGCGGATGCGTGAGCGGGGCCTGGACCGGATCGAGACCACCGAGCAGGCGGTGGATGAGTGGGTGGGCAAGGTGAACGAGGCGGCCGCGGCGACCCTGCTGCCGCAGGCCAGGCACTCCTGGTACCTGGGCGCAAACGTGCCGGGCAAGCCGCAGGTGTTCATGCCCTATGCCGGTGGGATGGCCCACTACCGCCAGGTCTGCGCCGACGTGGCCGCCAACGGCTACCGGGGATTCGTCATCAGCAGGGCGTCGCGGCCGGTCGCCGGCTGATGTCGGCGCGGGCGTCGCCCGGTCGCTGCCCGGCGTTGCGCACGCTGGTCCTGGTGCTGGGCGAGCAGCTGAACCTGGATGCGAGCGCGTTCGATGACTTCGATGCGCGCTTCGACGCCGTCTGGATGGCCGAGGTCGCCGAGGAATCGACCCATGTCTGGTCCGGCAAGCCGCGCATCGCGATGTTCCTGGCGGCCATGCGCCACTTTGCACAGGCGCTGCAGGCTGCCGGCCGGCCGCTGCATTACACCCGACTCACGGCGACCGGGCCGGACGGCTCTCTGGACGCCCAGTTGCAGGCCGACATCGAGCGCCTGCGTCCTGCCCGGCTCGTGGTCACCACCCCGGGCGATTGGCGCGTGCTGCAGCAGATCAAGACCGTGGCGCAGGCCAATCGCCTGCCGCTGGAGGTGCGCGAAGATCGTCACTTCTTCGTCAGCATTCCTGAGTTCGCCGCGCACGCCAAGGGTCGGAAAACCCTGCGGATGGAGTACTTTTATCGCGAGCAGCGCAAACGCCACCGGGTGTTGATGCAGGGGCAGGGCAAGGACAGCGAACCGCTCGGCGGTCAGTGGAACTTCGATGCCGACAACCGCGAGGCCTTCGGCGCAGACGGCCCCGGCACGGTGCCGCCGCGCACCCGGTTCGAGCCCGATGCGGTCACCCGCGAGGTGATCGCGCTCGTCAATACGCGCTTCTCCCAGCATCCGGGCCGCCTGGACGGCTTCGCCTGGCCGGTCACCCGCGATCAGGCGCTGCAGGCCTTGCAGGTCTTCATCCAGGAGCGCCTGGCGCTGTTCGGTCGCTACCAGGACGCGATGTGGCCGGACGACCCCTGGCTCTATCACGCGCACCTGTCGGCAGCGCTCAACCTGAAACTGCTCAATCCACGCGAGGTGGTGGCTGCCGCCGAGGCGGCGCTGCACGACGGGCTGGCGCCGTTGGCCAGCGTCGAAGGCTTCGTGCGCCAGATCCTTGGCTGGCGCGAGTATGTGCGTGGGATCTACTGGACCCGGATGCCCGGCTACGCGCAGCTCAATGCGCTTGGCGCGCAGCAGGCGCTGCCGGCGTGGTACTGGAGCGGGGAAACCGACATGGCCTGCCTGCACGACGCGCTGGCGCAAACGCTCGCGCACGGCTACGCCAACCACATCCAGCGCCTGATGGTCACCGGCCTGTATGCGTTGATGCTGGGCGTGGTGCCGCAACAGGTGCATGCCTGGTACCTGGCGGTGTACGTGGATGCCGTGGAGTGGGTGGAGCTGCCCAACACCCTGGGCATGAGCCAGTATGCCGACGGGGGCTTGCTGGGCAGCAAGCCCTACATTGCCACCGGCAAGTACATCCAGCGGATGAGTCCGCACTGCAACGGGTGCAGGTACGATCCTGCGCAGCGTAGCGGCGACAGTGCGTGCCCGTTCACCACCTTGTACTGGGATTTTCTGATGCGCCACGAGGCGATGCTCGCAAAGAATCCCCGGATGGCGCTGCAGGTCAGGAATGTCACGCGCCTGACCCTCGAACAGCGAAACGCGGTGACCGAGCGCGCGGCGTCGATCCGCCGTGGCGAGGTCGGCGGCGACCGCCAGGCGTGAGCCGCCTACTCGACGGTCACGCTCTTGGCCAGGTTGCGCGGCTTGTCGACATCGGTGCCCTTGGCCAGGGCCACGTGGTAGGACAGCAGCTGCAGCGGCACCACGTGCAGGATCGGTGACAGCGCGCCGGCGTGATCGTCCAGGTTGATCACGTTGATCCCGTCCTGCGGCTCGATGTGGGTGTCGCGGTCGGCAAAGACGAACAACTCGCCGCCGCGCGCCCGCACTTCCTGCAGGTTGCTCTTGAGCTTCTCGATCAGCGTGTCGTTGGGCGCGACCACCACCACCGGCATGAAGTTGTCGACCAGCGCCAGCGGGCCGTGCTTGAGCTCGCCGGCGGCATAGGCCTCGGCATGGATGTACGAGATCTCCTTGAGCTTGAGCGCCCCTTCCATCGCGATCGGGTAGTGCACGCCGCGGCCCAGAAACAACGCGTGGTGCTTGGGCGCGAAGCGCTGCGCCCAGTGGCGTACCGCCGGCTCGCACTCGAGCACGTTGTTCAGCGCCGCCGGCAGGTGGCGCAGCTGCGTGATGTACTCCGACTCCGCCTGGCTGCTCAGGCGGCCACGTTGCTTGGCCAGCACCAGGCTGAGCGTGAACAGCGCCGCCAGCTGGGTCGTGAAGGCCTTGGTCGAGGCCACACCGATCTCGGGGCCGGCGCGGGTCAGAAAACGCAGCTTGCTCTGGCGGATCAGCGCACTCTCGGGCACGTTGCAGATGCTCAGCGTGTCGGTCATGCCCATGCCTTTCGCATGCTGCAGCGCGGCCAGCGTGTCGGCGGTCTCGCCCGACTGGCTGATCGTGATCAGCAGCGTGTCCTCCAGCGGCACCGACACCCGGTAGCGGTACTCGCTGGCAATCTCGACGTTGCAAGGGATGCCGGCAATCGATTCGAGCCAGTACTTGGCGACCATGCCCGAGTGAAAACTCGTGCCGCAGGCCAGGATCAGCACCTGTTTGGTCTTGCTGAAGATGGCCTCGGCATCGGCGCCGAACAGGCCGGGCGACAATGACCGCGCGTTGATCACCATCTCGAGCGTGTTGGCGATCGCGCCCGGCTGCTCGAAGATCTCCTTTTGCATGTAGTGGTCGTATTTGCCCAGCTCGATCGCATCGGCCGACAGCTGGCTCTCGATGATCGCGCGCTCGGCGGGCTGGTCATTGGCATCGACGATCCGGTAGCCGTCGGTGCGGATCTCGACCACGTCGCCTTCCTCGAGGTAGGCCACGTGCCTGGTCACCTGCAGCAGCGCCGAGGTGTCCGAGGCGAGAAAGTTCTCGCCCGCCCCGGTGCCGTTGCTGCCCACGCCCAGCAGCAGCGGCGAACCCTTGCGCGAGCCGACGACGATGTCCGGCTCCATCTTGGAGATCACGGCCACCGCGTAGGCGCCTTCGAGCTCGCGCACCGACTTGCGCACCGCGTCGAACAAGGACAGGCCCGCGGTGACGTGGCTGTGCACCAGGTGGGCGATGACCTCGGTGTCGGTTTCGGACGTGAAGTGGTAGCCCATGCCCTTGAGGCGCTTGCGCAGCGCCTCGTGGTTCTCGATGATGCCGTTGTGCACCACGCAGATCTGGTCGCTCTCGCCCAGCGAGGCATGCGGATGGGCATTGTTCTCGGTCACGCCGCCGTGGGTGGCCCAGCGTGTGTGGGCGATGCCGGTGACCGAATCGGATTTGGCCTCGTCGGTTTTCTTTTGCAGGTCGGCCACCCGGCCGACCGCGCGCACCCGGACCAGGTCGCCATTGAGGATGGCGATCCCGGCCGAGTCGTAGCCGCGGTACTCGAGCTTGCGAAGCCCTTCGATCAGAACGGGGACGACATTGCGTTTGGCGACAGCGCCGACGATTCCGCACATGGGGTGTTACTCCTGGGGGACTTTCTTCTTGGTGGGACGCTGCCAGTTTTCGATGGTCACCTGGCGGGCCCTGGAAATGGTGAGCTTGTGCGCGGGCGCATCGCGACTGAGCGTGGTGCCCGCGCCCAGCGTGGCGCCGCGACCGACGGTGACCGGCGCCACCAGCTGGGTGTCGCTGCCGATGAACGCATCATCCTCGATGACCGTCAGGTGCTTGTTCGCTCCGTCGTAGTTGCAGGTGATAGTGCCGGCGCCGATGTTCACGCGCTCGCCGACAATAGCATCGCCCACGTAGGCCAGGTGGTTGGCCTTGGAATGGGCGGCCATTCGGGTGTTCTTCATTTCGACGAAGTTGCCCACGTGCGTGTCCTCGCCCAGCACCGTGCCCGGGCGCAGCCGCGCATAGGGTCCGATCCGGGCATTGGCGCCGACCTGGGCCGAGTCGACATGGGTAAAGGGCAGTAATTCGGTGCCGGCGCCGATCCGGGCATTGCGGATCACGCAGTTGGCATGCACGTGGACGCCATCGCCGAGCTGGACCGTGCCCTCGAACACGCAGTTCACGTCGATCACCACATCCCGCCCGCAGGCCAGCGAGCCGCGCACATCCAGGCGGGCCGGGTCCATCAGGTGAACCCCTTGAACCATCAGCTGGTCGGCGATGTCGCGCTGGTAGATGCGCTCCAGTTCGGCCAGTTGCGGTTTGCTGTTCACCCCCAGTGTCTCCCAGGCCTTCTCGGGGTGGGTGGCCACGACCGGCACGCGGTCGGCGACCGCCGCGGCGACGATGTCGGTCAGGTAGTACTCGCCCTGCGAATTGTTGCTCGACAGGCCGGCCAGCCAGCGCTTGAGCGCCGGCGTCGGGGCGACCAGGATGCCGGTATTGCTCTCGCGGATCGCCAACTCGTCGGCAGAGGCATCCTTGTGCTCGACTATCCGCACGATGCGGTCATTCTCGCGTACGATCCGCCCGTACCCGGTGGGGTCGTCCAGCAGCACGGTCAGCAAGGCCAGCTTGTCGTTGCCGGCCGCGGTCACCAACGTGGCCAGCGTGCTGGCCCGGGTGAGTGGCACATCGCCGTACAACACCAGCGTCGGCACACGGTCGTCGAGGTCGGCTTGGGCCTGCTCGACCGCGTGGCCCGTGCCCAGCTGGGGCGATTGCAGCGCCCAGCGCAGGTCATCGGCGGCCATCGCGGCCTGCACCTGTTCGCCGCCATGCCCGTAGACGACCACCAGTCGCGACGGGTTCAGCGAACGGGCACAGTCGAGGACGTGGGCCAGCAGCGGCTTGTTGGCCAACGGGTGCAGGACCTTGGGCAGATCGGAGCGCATCCGCTTGCCCATGCCGGCCGCCAGAACAACGATGTTCATGCGGGTTTATCCTTTTCTATCAATTTGTTACGAACGTTCAACGATGCGGTCCGGCAGCAAAAATCTTAGCACGCACGGGTGCCTGGGGCGGTGGCTGATGATTGCGGCGACCGTGCTCCTGGCGTCCTGCTCGTTGGCCCGTATCGGCTACACCTGGGCCCCGACCCTGCTGTCGTGGGAACTGGGACGTTATGTCACGCTGTCGGCGAAACAGCAAAAAGAAAGCGATGAACTCCTTAAATCGCTGTTCGAATGGCACCAGCGGACGCAATTACCCGCCTATGTGGCGTTCCTGGACGACGTCGACCACCGGCTGTCCGGCATCGAGGCGCGCCTGCGGGCGCAGGTGCCCAACGGCGCCGGCGCGCCCCCTTCGGCCCCGGCGAAGTCCGATGGCTCGCCGCTCACCGCGGCCGAGCTGGTGGCCTGGCGTGCCCGGGCAAAGGCGGCCTGGGAAACCGTCGCCCGGCAGCTGGCCGGGCCGGTGGCCAGCCAGGTGCGCACCTTCACCGACGAGCAACTGGCCGAGGTCGGCGAGGCGATGGCCCGCAAGCATCGCGAGGCGATGGCCAAATACCAGCAGCCCGACATCGGCCGGCGCATCGAGGCGCGTCACGAGCGCTGGCAGCAGCGGCTCGAGCAGTTCATCGGCCCGTTGACCGAGCGCCAGCGGGCCACGCTCGGGCACAGGGTGGCGGCCCTCACCGACAGTACCGACTGGTGGGCCGAGCGCGAGCAGCGCCAGCAGCGGCTGCTCGCCGTGCTCACCCGGGTGGCCCGCGAGCGGCCGCCGATGCCCGAGGCCACCGCGGCGATCGAGGCATTGCTGCTGCACTGGTCCGATGGCCGCACGCCGCAAATGCGCCAACTGCTGGCCACGCTCACCCGCGAGTCCGAGGCGCTGGTGATTGCCGTGCTCGATGACATGACGCTGGCGCAGGTGCGCCGCGCGCGCGAGACGCTGCGCGGCTACGCGAATGATCTGCGCCCGCTGTTGCCCGCCAGCGCGTCAGTCGACAATGAAAAGGCGCGCCCCGGTCGCAGTTGACGAGCGGTGCGCCTCGGCCGCATCGGCCACCTGGTAACTGATGCCCGGGCGCAACGTGAACACGCGCCCGTCGCGCAGCTCGGTGGTCAGTTCGCCTTCCAGGCACAACAGGATGTGCCCCTTCTCGCACCAGTGGTCGGCCAGGTAGCCGGCGCTGTAGCGGACCATGCGCACGCGGATGTCCCCGAACCGGCGCGTGCGCCAGTAGGCGGATCCGCTGTCGCCGGGATGCTCGGTCTCGGCTACGTCGGCCCAGTCGGTGGTGCCAAAGGGGATGTCGGTCATCTTCATCGGCAGGGCCTCATCGATTGGTTTCGCCGTTCACGAACCGCGGCCCGGCAGGCCGGCCAGCCACGGCCAGGTGCTGATCAGCGCCAGCAGCAGCACCAGCAGTGTCAGCCAGCGGATCCAGCGGGTCAGCCGGTGCTGTTCGTGCAACAGCAGGTCCAGGCGTTTTTGCTGTTGCAGGTGTTGGCTGGCCGACACCGTGCCGCTGCCCGCCTGCATCAGCGCCGCGTGGGCCAGCCGCGGCAGTTGCGGCAGCGTCTGGGCCCAGCGCGGCGCCTCGCGCTTGATTCGGTCCATCAGCCCGTCCAGGCCGATCTGCGACTGCATCCAGCGCTCCAGGATGGGCTTGGCGGTGACCCACAGGTCCAGTTCCGGGTCCAGTTCGCGGCCCAGGCCCTCGATGTTGAGCAGCGTCTTTTGCAGCAGCACCAGTTGCGGCTGGATCTGTACATCGAAGCGGCGCGAGGCCTGGAACAGGCGCATCAGCACCAGTCCCAGCGAGATCTCGCGCAGCGGCCGATCGAAAAACGGCTCGCAGCAGGCGCGCACCGCCGCCTCGAGCTGCTCGACCCGGGTATGCGCCGGCACCCAGCCCGACTCGATGTGCAACTCGGCCACCCGGCGGTAGTCACGCTGGAAGAACGCCAGAAAATTCTGGGCCAGGTAGTTCTTGTCGAACTCGGACAACGCCCCGACGATGCCGAAGTCCAGTGCGATATAGCTGTTGAACCGATCGCCTTCGGTGCCCACCAGGATATTGCCCGGATGCATGTCGGCATGAAAAAAGCCGTCCCGAAACACCTGGTTGAAAAAGATCTCGACCCCGTCCGCGGACAGCTTTTTCAGGTCCATGCCGGCGGCCCGCAGTTTCTCCATGCGCCCGATCGGGATGCCCTTCATCTGCTCCATCACCAGCACGTTCTGCGCGCAGAAATCCCAGTACATCACCGGAATGTGCAACAGGTCCGAGTCGGCGAAGTTGCGTCGCAGCTGGTTGGCATTGGCCGCCTCGCGGATCAGGTCCAGCTCATCGTGCAGGTAGGTGTCGAACTCGTCGATCACCTCGAGCGGGCGCAGCCGGCGCGCATCGCTGGACAGGCGCACCATCTGGCGGCCCAGCACCCGCAACAGCGACAGGTCGCGCTCGATGATGTCGGCCATGCCCGGGCGCAACACCTTGACCGCCACGTCGGTGCCATCGAGCAGCGTGGCAAAGTGCACCTGGGCAATCGAGGCGCTGGCCACCGGCACCATGTCGAAGGCGCTGAACAGCGCCGCCATTGGGCGCCCCAGACCCCGTTCGATCTCGATGATCGCCAGGTCGGCATCGAACGGCGGCACGTGGTCCTGCAGGTGGGCCAGTTCGTCGGCGATGTCCTCGGGCAGCAGGTCGCGCCGGGTCGAGAGCACCTGGCCGAACTTGATGAAGATCGGCCCCAGGCTCTCCAGCGCCTGACGCAGCCGCTCGCCGCGCGGCGCCTGCAGGCCCCGGCCCAGCCGCAGCAGCCGCACCAACCGGATCAGCCAGGGCAGGCCGGTGTTGTCGGCCGCGCCGCTGACCGCGATCTCGTCCAGGCCGTAGCGCCACACGGCGTAGAAGATGCGCACCAGGCGCGGCAGGCTCATTGCGGATGCCCGTGCCGGGCACGACGGCAGGTCGACGGATTCAACGGCTGATCCGCACGATCTGCAGGGGCACCGCGTCGGCATGCCCGCCTGCCGGCGTGTCGGGCAGCGGGGGCGGATCGAACGCGAGGTCGCCCTCGAAGCCGGGCTGCTCGGCCGCCGACAGGTCCAGGCCGGCAAAGTCGAACAGCGTGCGATCCATCAGGTGCGACGGCGTCACGCGGCTCATCGCCGAGAAGATGCTGTCCACCCGCCCGGGAAAGCGCTTCTCCCATTCGCGCATCAACTGCTTGATGTCGCGTCGCTTCAGGTTGTCCTGCGAGCCGCACAGGTTGCAGGGAATGATCGGAAATCCGCGCCAGTCCGCATAGGCCTGCAGGTCGCGCTCCTGCACATAGGCCAGCGGGCGGATCACCATGTGCCGGCCATCGTCAGACACCAGCTTGGGCGGCATCGTCTTGATCTGGCCGCCGTGGAACAGGTTGAGAAAAAAGGTCTCGAGCAGATCGTCGCGGTGATGACCCAGCGCGATGCGGGTGGCACCCAGTTCGTCCGCCACCCGGTACAGGATGCCGCGGCGCAGCCGCGAGCACAGCGAACACATCGTCTTGCCTGGCTCGATCACCCGGGTGACGATGCTGTAGGTGTCCTGGGACTCGATGTGGTATTCGATCCCCAGGCTGTCCAGGTAGTCGGGCAGCACGTGGTCGGGAAACCCCGGCTGCTTCTGGTCCAGGTTCACCGCCACCAGCTCGAACGGCACCGGCGCGCGCTCGCGCAGTGTCATCAGCAGATCGAGCAGCGCGTAGCTGTCCTTGCCGCCCGACAGGCAGACCATCACCCGGTCGTGCGCGCCGATCATGCCGAGTCGCCGATCGCCTGGCCGGTCAGGCGCAGCAGGCGCTTGTGCAGCTTGTTGCGCTCGAACGCGCGCCTGCGCTCATCCATGGTCGGGCCCGGCCACGAAGCTCACGTCACGTGCCAGCTTCACCAGGTGCTGGCCGCCATCGACCAGCAGGTTGATGCCGGTGATCGCCGACTGGTCGGCCAGAAAGCACACCGCCTGCACGATGTCCTGCGGGCGGCTCGAATGATCGAGCAGTGCGGTGCCGCGATGAGAGGCCTCGAACGCCTCGTCCGACTGCAGGTAGCTGGGCAATGTCAACCCGGGCGACACGCCCACCACCCGCAACCGCGGCGCGTAGGCCATCGCCATCATCCGGGTCGCGCCCCAGAGCGCCTGCTTGGCCAACGTGTACGAAAAAAGTCCGGGTTCAGGTTCTCGAGCTTTTGGTCGAGCAGGTTGATCACGACCCCGCTGCCCGGGACCGAGCGCCTCGAACAGGCAGCGGCTGAGCAGCACCGGCGCGGCCAGGTTCGGTTGCCAGTGCGCCAGCAGGCTCGCGGCATCGACCGTCTCGGGGCGGTCCTGCGCGAAGTGGCTGGCATTGTTGACCAGTGCCCGGATCGGCAGTTGCGACGCTGCCTGCGCGAACATGCTTGTCACTTCGGCCGGCTGGTTCAGGTCGGCCTGCACCGCCACGGCCCGGCCGCCCGCCGCCTCGATGTCGGCCACCGTCCGGTGGGCCGCCTGCTCCGAGCCGCGGTAATGCACGGCCACCTGCCAGCCACCGGCGGCCATGCCCAGCGCGATCTCGCGCCCCAGCCGCTGCGCGCCACCGGTGACCAGCACGGCCCGTTCTGCCGTGTCGGCCGCATGGGTGGCGGCAGAACGGTCGCGATTCTCGGGTCGGGCAGGGGCAGTCATGTCGGGCAGGGCGGGCCGGCAGAGGGTCGGAGGGCATCGCGTCGCGCGGCAACGGGACGCACGCGGATGTGGCAGGACAGTATCAGGGAAATCCGGTTGTCACCGGGCAATTCTACAATTGCCGGATGGACAGTCTGCCCGTACCCGATCCCGATGCCCTGCAGGTGAGCGATGCGTTACAGGCCAGGGTGCGCTCGATGGTGCAGGCGGCCGGTGGCTGGCTGGGCTTCGATCGTTTCATGCAGGCCGCGCTGTATGAACCGCAACTGGGCTATTACACCGGCGGCGCCCATCGCTTTGGTGCCCAGGGCGACTTCGTCACCGCGCCCGAACTGACGCCGTTGTTCGGCCACTGCGTGGCCAATGCCTGCCTGCCCTGGCTGGACCAACTGCCGCCGTGCATCACCGAGTTCGGCGCCGGCACCGGCCAGCTGGCCGCGCAGATGCTCAACGCGCTCGAGCGCCTGGACAGCCTGCCCGAGCGCTACCTGATCGTCGAGGTGTCGCCGTCGCTGCGCTTTCAGCAGCAGCACACGCTCGATCTGCTGGCGCCGGGGCTGAGTGACCGGGTGCAGTGGCTCGACGCGCTGCCCGCGCAGATCGAGGGCATCGTGATCGCCAACGAGGTGCTCGATGCCATGCCGGTCCGTCTGTTCGAAGTGCAGCAGGGCGCGATCGCCGAGCGTGGCCTGGTCCGGGGTCGCGATGATGCGGCGCTGGCCTGGCAGGCGCGGCGTGCCGACGAGTCATTCACGATGACCGTGCGCCGGGCGTTGGCCTCGTCCTCTTGGGGTGGCGACGACGCGCACGCGCTCGACTTCTCGTTCTGGCCCGAGTGCTACCAGTCCGAGATCCCCGAGCAGGGCGTGGCCTGGGTGCGCACCGTCGGCGAGCGCCTGACCCACGGCGTGATGCTGCTGATCGACTACGGTTTCCCGGCGCCCGAGTTCTACCATCCGCAGCGCAGCGGCGGCACGCTGGCCTGCCACTACCGCCACCGGGTCCACCACGACCCGTTGCTCTACCCGGGCCTGCAGGACATCACCACCCATGTCGACTTCTCGGCGCTGGCGCGCGCGGCCGAGGCCAGTGGAATGGCACTGCTTGGCTACACGTCGCAGGCGAATTTTCTGCTCAATGCCGGCCTGCTCGACGAACTGGCCAGCCTGCCGCGCGACGGCGGCCTGGAGACGATGCGCCAGACGCAGGCGGTGCAGCGGCTGGTCTCCGAGGCCGAAATGGGCGAATTGTTCAAGGTGCTGGCCGTGAGCCGCGGGGTGCACGAGCCGGGGCCGGGCTTGCCCGCCGCAACCGAATAGATTCCCTTTCAGGGGATATAGTAGCCTCCACGCTCGTCGCTCGCTCCTCGCTGCCCCCGTGGGTGCCGGGCCCGAACGCGGCTTGGGAGCGCTCGCCTTCGGGCCCGGCGGGCTTGTCGTTGTTCCACGCTCGTCGCTTCGCTCTCGCTCGGCAAGCCGCCGGTCCCGGCCTTGCAAGGCCGGTCCGCTACGCAGCACCGGGCTCTGCCCGGCGAAACCCTGCCTGCGCCCCCGTGGGGGCTGCCGGGCCCGAACGCGGCTTGGGGCTGAGGCGGGTTTCGTGGCGCATGCCACGCCGCCGCTGCCGGTCTGCCTTGCAAGGCAGACCGTGGGGACGGGCCCGGCGCTCGCCTTCGGGCCCGGCGGGCTTGTCGTTGTTCCCACGCTCGTCGCTGCCCGGCGCCCTACCGCGGTGAAGTGGCTGATCGCCGTCGTCATCGGCCTATTCCTGTTCAACGGGCTGCAGCGGCAGTTGGGAAAGCTGGGCTTTGGCCGGCTGCCCGGTGACTTCACTTCACGCTGCGCGGGCGCCAGTATTCGATCCCGCTGACCTCGACGCTATTGCTGACGATCCTGGTCTGGGGGCTGGTCCACCTGATCTGACGGCAGTTGGGCGATCGCCGCCGCGCGGGCCTCGAACACCGCGTCGCGGATGCGCTCGCTGCCCTGGCTGGCCAGCGGCCGGGCGATGGCCCCGGCGTCGACGTCGCGCGCCGCGCAGCGCGCGCCGCAGGCTGGTTGCTGCGCCAGCAAACGCATCACCATCGTCCAGGCACGCGCGTGCCATCAGCAACTCTTCGAAGCGCCCGGGGCGGCGCAGCGCATCGGTGCGCTCGAGCAGACGCAGCCGCCCGGCGGGCGACGCGTGCCCGGCCGCGGCCAGCGGCCCGGCCTCACGTACCAGTGCGCGGGCCAGTTCGCGGCAGTCGATCGGCGCGCGCAGATCGTTCGCCAATTCGCTCACGCGTGCCTGGCGTCGCAACGGGTCGTCGGCCAGCTCGCGCGTGGCCAGCCAGCCAAGCAGCGCGAAGCGCACGGTCAACGGTGCCTGGGCCTGGGCGGCGCGCTCGAACAGGCGCGCCATCTGCGCATCGGCCACCAGTCCGGGCAGCAACACCGGCAGCGCCCCGCAGTCGGCGAGCACCTCGAACAGGCGCATCGGCGAGGCCTCCATCAGGCCGCGGGCCAGCTCCTGCCAGACCCTTTCGGCGACCAGCGCCCCGACCTCGCCGGCGGCCACCATCGCGCGCATCAGCGCCAGCGTGTCGGATGCACGGTGAAGTCGGTGAAGCGGGCTGCAAACCGCGCCAGGCGCAGGATGCGCACCGGGTCTTCGGCAAACGCGCTGCTCACGTGACGGAACACGCGCTGCTCCAGGTCCTCACGCCCACCGTGTGGATCGACCAGCTCGCCGTCGGCCGAGCGGGCCATCGCATTGATCGTCAGGTCGCGACGCAGCAGGTCGTCCTCGAGGCTGACATCGGGCTCGAAGTGCACGGCAAAGCCCTGTAACCGGGCGTGGTATTGCGCTCGGTACGCGCCAGTGCGTATTCCTCGTGAGAGTCCGGGTGCAGGAAGACCGGGAAGTCCTTGCCCACCGCCTGGTAGCCGGCATCGAGCATCTGCTGCGGGGTGGCCCCGACCACGACCCAGTCGGCATCGTTGGACGGGCGGCCCAGCAGTTCGTCACGCACCGACCCCCCGACCCGGTAGACCTTCATCGGACGGCGGCCCGGACCATCGGCTCAGCGGCGCGCGTGGGCGCGCTCCAGCGCGAAGCGCGCATCCTGCGCGCGCAGGTAACCGGGCGCGACGCTGCCTATCGTCGTGCCCTTCATGCCCAGCACTTCGGCCATCGGGCCGGTGGCGATGTTGGGCTTGGCCATCGAGTCGAAGTTGTCCATCGACATCAGCGTCGGCCCGGGCATCTTCTCGAGCAACCTGGCCTGCAGCGCACCCAGTCCGTCGGGCAGGGCGATGATCGGGCGCACGTGGCCGCTGATCTCGCCGGCCAGGCGCACCAGTTCGCGCAGGCTGTAGATCTCGGGGCCGGCCAGCTCGTAGGTCTTGCCCCAGGTGGCGGGATTGTCGAGCACATTGTTGACCGCTTCGGCCACGTCACCGACGTATACCGGCTGGAACTGCGCGTTGGCCCGTCCCAGCGCCATCACCGGCAGCCAGCGCTGCAGCGTGGCAAACAGGTTCAGGAAGCTGTCGCCGGGCCCGAAGATCACCGACGGGCGAAAGATCGTGTAAGCCTTCAGGCCGCTGGCGGCAATCGCCGCCTCGCCGGCCGCCTTCGAGCGCAGGTAGGCCGACGGCAACTGGTCGCTCTGCGGGTTGACCCCCAGGGCCGACACGTGGATCAGCCGCCTGTCCTGGCGTGCGCACTCGGCAGCCACCCGGGTCGGCAACTGCACGTGCGCTCGATCGAATGCGGGACCCCACGGCTCGCCCGGCGGGCTGTGCAGCACCCCGACGAGGTTGATCACCGCGTCGGCCCGCCCGACCAGTCGGGCCAGCGCGTGGTCGTCGTGGATGTCGGCCTCGAGCACGTCGATGGCCGGCAGCAACATCAGGTCGCGGCCGTTGCGCCGGCGACGGGTGGGCACGATCAGGGCAAGATTGCGGCTGGCGAGGCGCGCGCAGATGCGCTGGCCGACAAAGCCGGTGCCGCCGAGCACGAGGATACGTTGCATCTGCATGAGGGCCTGGGAGGTGTGCGTCAGGGGATCGCGGTGGGTGTCAGGGCAACGGCGGGCACGGTGCCCAGCAACTCCTTGAGCGACTGCGCCTGGCCGGTGAACATGGCTCCGTAGTATGCCGTATTCAACAACACCTTCTGCACATAGTGACGGGTCTCGCGAAACGGGATGATCTCGGCAAACAGCGCGCCGTCGACATCCTGCTTGAGCGTGGACATCCAGAAGTGCGGCCGGCGCGGGCCGGCGTTGTACGCGGCCGAGGCCAGCAGTGGCGAGCTGCGCAGGTCTTCGTACACGGTCTTCAGGTAGTAGGTGCCAAAGCTCAGGTTGGTGTCGCGCCGGAACAGGTGCCGCGTCTGGAAACCGCGCACCCCCAGCCGTCCGGCGATCCACCGGCCGGTGGCCGGCATGATCTGCATCAGGCCGCGCGCGCCGGCGCTGGACTGGGCATCGGGGGTGAAGCGCGACTCCTGGCGGATCAGGCCGTACACCCAGGCCAGGTCCAGGCCGCGCTCGTTGGCCATCGGCGCCAGGTCTTCGCGAAACGGGCTGATGAAGCGCAGCGCAAAATCGTGCTGGCCGCGGATGCGCTCGGCGGTGCTGATGCAACGCTCGAGCAACGAGCGTTCGCAGGCCCAGCTTGCGGCGGCCAGCAACTGTCTATCGTCCAGTTGGCGCACCGCGAGGTTCCACTCGCGATTGCCCCGGTAGCGCATGTCCAACTCGTAGAACTTGAGCGCGCGGGCCATGCCGGGCAACGCCCGGATCGCGGCCATCTCGGCCTCGGACGGCGGCGTGCCCCGGTCGGTGGGTGCGACGATCGGCTGACCGATGGTCTCGCTGGCCAGTTCACCGTAAAAGTCGTGCCGCCCGGCGATCCGCCGGTAGAGGGCCTCGGCACCGAAGCGCGATCCGGTGGCCTCGAGTGCGCGGGCGCGCCAATAGGTCCAGGTCGCGCTCGCCTGGCCATCGCTGCTGAACTGGCCGATCAGACGCAACACCAGCGGCCAGTCGCCCTCGCGCAGCGCCGCACGCACCAGCCACTCGCGCGTGTCGTCGGTGATCGGCGCCGACTGGGCGCGCAGCGTGTACCCGTAGGCCTCGGGCAGCATGTCGCGCATCGCCGAGGCGGCGATCTGTGACCAGATGAACCGCTGCTCGGGCTCGGTCAGCAGCCGGGCCAGCTCGTCCATCCGGGCGGCGGTCTCCATCGGCTTGGGCGGCGCAAGCCGGCTCAGCGCCATCATCAGCGTATCGCGCCCGTTCTCGGGCAGCAGGTCGGGGCCGGCATCGAGCGCGGCGATCGCCTGCTCGGGTGAGCCCAGCGACAACTGGGCCAGCATCGGATCGACCCCCAGCATCGTGGCCAGCAGGCTGGCCGAGCGCCAGTCACGCACTTCGAGCGCGCGCCAGAAGCGCTTGCGCATCGCCGCCTTGTCCAGGATCTGCTCATCGAGCAGCGCCTGGGCCAGCGCGCCGCAGCTCTCGCCCAGGTCGCGATCAGTCTCGAACGCGTGCATCGCCCGCTCGCCGACCGGGCGTCCCTGGCGGATGTTGGACAGGCCGGCATAGCAGAACACCCGGGTGTCATTGCGGCGCAGCCAGTCGGGCAGGTGCTCGTCGAACTCGGCCCAGGCTCCGCGCCGGCCCAGTTCGAGCATCCACTGGCGGCGCAGCAGGTCGCCGGTGACCTGGTCGCCATGGGCCTTGATGAACCCGCGGATCGCCCCGGTCAGCGCCGGGTCCAGCGGGGGCTCCGGGTCGGCGGCCTTGTCGGGGGCTTTGTCGAGCGCTTTTTCGACCTTGTCTGCGCCCGCCTGCTGGGCCGAGTCGGTGACCGCCATCAGTTGCAGGCGCAGCCGCCAGTAGTCGATGTAGTCGATCAGCAGGTGGTCGCGCGGCACCTCGAGCGCGGCCTTTTCGAGCGCCGGCAGGTCCTTGCGGTTGGAGGCGCGAAACGCGGCGATGAACGCCTGGTCCGACGCGCTGCGCGCCTCGCTCGCCGGGGCGTCCTCGTCGCGCTCCTCGGCCCAGGCCGACGCGCAGCCGGACAGGCCGACGCAGATCGTTAGAATCGACAGCAAGGCGGCGGCGCGACGCGCCACGGCCACCGCCGGGCGCGTCGCGCCGCGGGGAAAGACGCGGGCTGGGAGTCGGAAAGACAGAATCACGGCTGGCATGGCAATCGGGTTGGTCATTGGCTGTCCAGGGGCACCTGCAGGCCGGGCTTCAAATCCGAAAAACCCGTTTCAAGGCAATTGCCTGGAGCATGTTTTGAGCATATCACGCGAAGAACAATCGGCGGCCACCAAGGCAGCGCTGCGCCGGGCCTTGCTGGCATGGCGTCGCCAGTTGCCGTCGGCCGAGCGACAAGCTGCCGTCGCGGCCATGGGGGGTCATCTCGAGGCCCTCTGGCGACAACAGGGCTGGCTGGCCGAATCGTCAGACAGCTCCGGCACGTCGGGTTCGCCAGCCCGATCGGTGATGCTGGCCGTCTACTGGCCGATCCGCGGCGAACCGAACCTGCTGGCCCATTTCGATCGCTGGCGCGAACGGGGGATGTCGCTGGCGCTGCCGGTCACGCCGCGCGAACGCGCGCCGTTGCGGTTCGCCCACTGGCCGCTGGGTGGCGGGATGCAGACCGACGGCTTCGGCATCGCCAGCCCGGCCGATCCGCAATGGGTCCAACCCGATGCGCTGCTGATTCCCTGCGTGGGATTCGATCTGCGCGGCTACCGGCTCGGCTATGGCGGCGGGTATTACGACCGTACGCTGGCCTACTTCGAGGGGGCGACGTTCGGCCTGGGCTTCGATGGCGGGCGGCTGGCCGAACTGCCGGTGCTCTGGCACGACATCGCGCTCGATCGCATCATCACCGAACGCGGCGATCTGCGCGGCGGGCGCACGATTGCCCGGGCACCGGCCGTGCCCGATTCGTCAGCGCCGTCAGACCATTGACTCGGTCTTGAGGCTCGCCTGGTGCTTCTTGTACCAGGCGATGAAGGGCTCTGGCGGCAGCGGCTTGGCAAAGTAATAGCCCTGGCCCAGGTCGCAGCCCAGGTCGCGCAGCACCGCCATCGCCTCGGGATCTTCGATGCCCTCGGCATTGGCGATCATCTCGAACGTGTGCGCCAGGTCGATCAGCGCCGACACGATCTGCCGGTCGCCCTTGTCGGTGGCCATGTCGCGCACGAATGACTGGTCGATCTTCAGTTCGTCCAGCGGGAACTTGCGCAGGTAGGAGAAAGACGAGTAACCGGTGCCGAAGTCGTCGATCGCCAGCTTGCAACCGAGTGCCTTCAACTGTTTCATGAATTCGATCGCGGTCAGCTCATGCTGCACGATCGAGCTCTCGGTGAGCTCGAGCGTCACCCGGTTCGCCGGGATGCCCCAGGTGTCCAGGCATTGCGACACCAGTGCGGGAAACGAGGCATCGGTGAGCGTGACGGCCGACAGGTTGATGCCCACGCCCAGGTCGATTCCCTGGCCGCGCCAGAACATCAGGTTGCGCAGCGCCGAGTTGAGCACGAACTGCGTCAGGTGCGCCATCATGCCGCGCTCCTCGCAGACCGAGGCGATCAGGTCCGGATTGACCGACTTACCATCGGGGCGGATCCAGCGCACCAGCGCCTCGGCCGACAGGCAGTGGCCGGTGGCCACGTCGATCTGGGGCTGGAAATACACCTCGAGCTCGTTGCTGAACAGCGCGGCGCGCAACTCGCGCTCGAGCGTGTCGCGATGCACGACCGCGGCGTCCGAGTCCAGGTGCGCGAGCATCACGTGCTCGTCATTGTTGCGGGCCCGTGCCGCGGCTTCGGCCGCCGAGTGCACGACCGTCATCGGGTCGGCGATGTGCCCGCCCTTGGCCCAGCTGCCGCCGACCACGGGCCGCATCTGCACCAGCTTCTGGCTGCCGTTGGCCTGCGCCACCTGGATCGGGCGCATCAGGCTCTCGCGCAGCGTGCGCGCGGCCAGTTCGGCCAGGGGTGCGCCGTTGACGCTGCACAGCAGGATCCAGATCTCGTCGGGGGTGACCAGCGCAAAGCGGTCGTCCGGGCGCAGCATGTCGCGCACGCGCCGCGAGATCTCGATCAGCGCCGGGCGGGCGTCGGTCTGCTGGCCAAAGGCATTGAGCCGGTCCGAACGGTTCAGGTGCACGACCAGCATCGCGGTGTCGGTCGCGCCGTTCCTGCGGTGACGATGGCGCAACTCGGCGATCAGGTCGGCTGGCGACAGGCGCATGTTCCCGGGCGCCTGCGTCGGGCCCTGGCCAGGCGGACCCGGTTGCGATGGGGGGGAAAGGGGCATTGTCGGGAACGGCGTCAGATCAGGTTGTTGGCTCGGGCCAGGTCGGCAGCGTAGTAGTCACGCACCTCGATACCATACTCGCCGGCGGCCACCGAGCGCAGGATGCGGATCGGATTGCCGTCGGGACCCTTCGGATGATCGAACAGGTTGCGCTCGATGGGCGTCTCCAGCGCGGTCTTGTCCGGCCAGGTCAGCACCAGCACCCGCGGCTCCAGCCGTTTGACCTTGTTGTGGGCGAGCACGATCGCCACCTCGTTGGTCGACAACTCGACCAACGATCCCACGGGGAACACGCCCACCGCCTGCACGAACTGTTCGACCAGCGGCTCATGAAAAGACGAGCCCGACCATTCGAACAGGTTCAGGATCGCATCGTGCGGCGAGACCGCGTTGGCGTAGGCCCGTGGCGTGATCATCGCGGCAAACGTGTCGGTGATCGCGGCCATCCGGCCATAGATGCTGATTTCCTCTTCCTTGAGGCCCTTCGGGTAGCCCGATCCGTCAAGACGCTCGTGATGCTGGGCGATACCGTCGATCACCGCCACTGGCAACTGGTCTTCCTGCAGCGCTTCCAGTCCCAGCCGGACGTGTTCCTTGACCACCGCGTACTCCTTGCCGCTGAGCATGCCCGGCTTTTCGAGCAGTTCGCGCGGCAGCTTGGTCTTGCCCACGTCGGCCAGCAACCCGATCATGCCCAGCGAGCTGAGCTCGGTGCGCGGAAATCCCAGGTGGCGGCCCAGCGCGACCATGTACAGCGCGACCTTGACCGCGTGGCCGTAGGTGGTGGCATCCTGGTCGCGCATCTTGGCGACCCACATCATCGCGTCCGGGTTGTCGACCATCGAGTGCACGATGTCGTCGACCACTTCCTGGATGTTCTCGATGCTGGGCAGGCGGCCACCGCGCACATCGCGCACCAGCGATTCGAGCGACTCCTCGCTGCGCTTGAACGTGTCGCGGGCCCGCGGCAGCTCTTCTTCGACGGTGACCTGGTCGGCGTAGCGCCGCAGCTTCATGTCCGGCGGCAACAGCTTTTGCAACTGGTCGCGGTGCGCCTTCTTGCGTGCCAGCGCCAGCTTGGGGTCGGGCTTGCTGGTGAACAAGGCGTCCACGAAGGTCATCAGCCGGCCGAACAGCGAGTCGCTGCGCTGCTTGAGCGCATGGCCCGGCACGCTCTGGTCCAGGAACGCGGTCAGCCGTTGCCGTCCGTTGGACGTGCTGCGCCGGCCCGACTGCGGCTTGACGGCCCGCCGGCCTTGCCGGTGAGCGAACGAAAGCCCTCGCGGATCGAGCGCGATTCCTGCGCGGGCATTTCCCATTGGGCCGCTTCGCGGATCGCCGCGACGACCGACTTGTCCGACTTGTCCAGGTCGACGAACGCATACCGGCAATGCCGGTTCAGCGACTTGAGCTCTTCCTCATTGAGGATCTTGAAGCCCTGCACCAGGAACGGCGTATCCAGCCACGGCCGGTCCAGCTCGGCGACGAACATGCCTTTCTTGAGCTTGTGGGCGGAGATCTTGTAGCGATGCAGTGCAATGGTCTCGTCGTCCGACGGCGGTTCGACCTCGGGCTCGCGTCCGCGACCCGGCGACCTGCCCGTGCCGGCGGCAGTTCGGGACGACGATGCTGGAGACTTGGTTCGCCCCGACGAACGTACGGTCGGGGACGGTTCGATGACCGATTCAGAATTCATGAATGTTTGGCGCCTGGGTACGTCCGGCAAATGTTACCGAGCGCCCCGGTGCCACGCGCGGCTGACCGGCTGGACGGCGGTTGACCCGTTGCGCTGCCCGACCAGTGGCCAACGCCGTACTACGAGCGGCGCAACGACAGACCGGCGCACAACGCCTCGGTCGGGGCCGCCTGGTTGAGGGTATAAAAATGCAGGCCGGGCGTGCCGCCGGCGACCAGTTTCTCGCACAGGCCCAGCACCACCTCGTGGCCAAACGCGCGGATCGAGTCCAGGTCGTCGCCGTAGCCGGCCAGCCGGGTGCGGATCCAGCGCGGGATCTCGGCGCCGCAGGTTTCCGAGAACCGGCTCAGCTGCGTGAAGTTGGTGATCGGCATGACCCCTGCCACCAGCGGGATCGTCACGCCAGCCGCCTGCACCTCGTCTCGAAACCGGAAGTAGGCATCGGCATTGAAGAAGTACTGGGTGATCGCCGAATCGGCCCCCGCCTCGGCCTTGGTCACGAACGCGGCCAGGTCGGCGGCCGGGCTGGCCGCCTGCGGATGTTTCTCCGGATACGCGGCCACCTCGATGTGAAAGTGCCGGCCCGAATGCTCGCGCACGAAGCGCACCAGGTCGCACGCGTAGCGAAACTCGCCGCCGTGCGACATCCCCGAGCCCGAAGGCAGATCGCCGCGCAAGGCCACCAGCCGACGGATACCGGCCGCCCGGTAGCGATCGAGCAGGCTGCCGATCTGCTCGCGCTGCCCGCCAATGCAGCTCAGGTGGGGCGCCACGTCCAGGCCGCGCGCCTGCAGGTCCAGCACGGTCTGCAGGGTCTTCTCCTGGCTGGCGCCCCCGGCACCATAGGTGACACTGAAAAAATCGGGATGCCAGCGGGCCAGTGCCGCGCTGGTGGCCTGCAACTTCTCGACACCCACGGGCGTGTTGGGCGGAAAGAATTCGAAGCTGACGGGAATGCTCATGGATCGGTCTCGGTTACGGATTCGGCAGGGAGTTACGGATTCGGCAGGATGTTACGGATGCGACGGGCTTTGCCGTGTGCGCCTGTGTCGTGCGTGCAGCAGGAATTCGCGATTGCCATCACCCCCCAGGATAGGGCTGTCCATCCAGCCCAGGCGTTGCAGCTTCACTTCGGCCAGTGCCAGCCCGAATGCATCGGCAAGCCCGTCGAGCCGGCTCGCATCGCGCACCAGCCCCTGCTTGTTCACCGCGCCGGGGCCCAGTTCGAACTGCGGTTTGACCAGCGTGACCAGGTCGCCGTCGTCGGCCAGCAGTGCGGCCAGCACCGCCAGCACCTTGCGCTGTGAAATGAACGACAGGTCGGCCACCACCAGGTCGAACCCGTGCTCGAGCACCCGCGCCGCAGCGCCCGGCCAACGTAGGCCCGCGTGTGTGTGCATCTGCTCGACCAGCACGGCCCTCGAGCAATGGCCGATGTGGATCTTTTCGAGCACCAGCACACGCTCGTCGGTGCGTAGCGCCGGATCGATCTGCCCGTGCCCGACATCGAGGCCGACCACGTGCCGCGCCCCGCGCCGCAACAGGCAGTCGGTGAAGCCGCCGGTGCTCTGGCCCACGTCCAGGCAAAGTCGCCCGGCCACCGGCACCGCAAATCGCGCAAGCGCGCCGGCCAGTTTGAGCCCGCCGCGCGACACGAATCGTTCGGCGTCCTCGTCGGTGCGTTCGAGCACCGTCTGTTCGGGCAACCGGGTCGATGCCTTCGGTTGGATGGTCGTGCCATCGGGCAGCCGGGCGCGGATGCACCCGGCCTGCAGCAGCCGCTGCGCCTCGCTGCGCGAACGCACCAGACCCTGCAACAGCAGTTGCTGGTCGGTGCGCAGCGATGCCTGCGGACTCATCGGATCGGCGCCGCCCCTGCGGGCGGCGAGGGCCGCTCAGTAGCGGTAGGTGTCTGGCTTGTACGGCCTTGCACCGGCAGGTCGAGGTACTTCGACTGCTCGGGGGTCAGCTCGGTCAGCATCGCACCCAGCTTGGCCAGCTGCAGGCGGGCCACTTTCTCGTCCAGGTGCTTGGGCAGCACATAGACCTTGCCGGCCTCGTACTTCTCCTTGTGCTTCCACAGCTCGATCTGCGCGATCGTCTGGTTGGCGAACGAGGCCGACATCACGTACGACGGATGACCGGTGCCGCAGCCCAGGTTCACCAGCCGGCCTTCGGCCAGCAGGATGATGCGTCGGCCACTGGGGAAGATGATGTGATCGACCTGGGGCTTGATGTTCTCCCAGGTGTACTGGGACAGCGACGCGACATCGATCTCGTTGTCGAAGTGACCGATGTTGCACACGATCGCCTGATCCTTCATCGCGATCATGTGGTCGTGGGTGATCACATCCTTGTTGCCGGTGGTGGTCACGAAGATGTCGGCCTTGTCGGCCGCGTATTCCATGGTGACCACGCGATAGCCTTCCATTGCCGCCTGCAACGCGCAGATCGGGTCGATCTCGGTGATCCAGACCTGGGCCGACAGCGCGCGCAGCGCCTGGGCCGAGCCCTTGCCCACGTCGCCGTAGCCGGCCACGACCGCGACCTTGCCGGCGATCATCACGTCGGTGGCCCGCTTGATGCCGTCGACCAGCGACTCGCGGCAGCCGTACAGGTTGTCGAACTTGCTCTTGGTGACCGAGTCGTTGACATTGATCGCCCGGAAAGCCAGTTCACCGCGCGCCGACATCTGCTTGAGCCGGTTCACCCCGGTGGTGGTTTCCTCGGTGACGCCGACGATGGACTTGAGCTGGCGCTCGTAGAAGGTCGGATCGGTGGCCAGCTTGGCCTTGATCGCCTTGAACATCGCCTCTTCTTCCTCGCTGCCCGGCTTGCCCAGCACCGAGATGTCCTTGGCGGCGCGGCTGCCCAGGTGGATCAGCAACGTGGCGTCGCCGCCATCGTCCAGGATCATGTTCGAGGGCTGGCCATCGGCCCAGTCGAAGATCCGGTGGGTGTAGTCCCAGTACTCGTCCAGGCTCGCCCTTGACGGCGAACACCGGGATGTTCGACGCGGCGATCGCCGCGGCCGCATGGTCTTGGGTGGAAAAGATGTTGCACGAGGCCCAGCGCACCTGGGCGCCCAGCTCGACCAAGGTCTCGATCAGCACGGCGGTCTGGATCGTCATGTGCAGCGAGCCGGTGATCCGGGCGCCGGCCAGCGGCTTCTCGCCGGAGAACTCCTTGCGGATGGCCATCAGGCCGGGCATTTCGGTTTCGGCGATCGCGATCTCCTTGCGCCCGTAGGCGGCCTGGGAGATGTCGGCGATCACAAAGTCTTTGAAATCAGCAGCGGGTTTGAGTACGGCAGACATAAGGGCTCCATCAAATCGGGACTCCGAATGACAGAAAAGTCGTTACCGTGGAAGCAGGCCGGGGGAGGGGCCTGGTGCCGGACTCGTCTGCCATGAGGGAATCATGGTTCAACGAGCGCGGTTGGCAGAATGCGGGCTGCGTCAAACAGGTGGCTGCGCGGGGCAGCAACATCGGTGACACAGGTTTCGAGCCTGGCATTCGGGCTTCCATGAGCCCGGAACGTCGCAGCGCTCCTCGAAACAGCGCGTATGGTAGCGCAACTGCCGCAGCCGGATCAGTTTTTCATCACGGATCGTGGGGTTTGCGCCAGCCGTTCATCGGCTGAGCGCTGGGTGCCTCGCGGATCGGCGCCTGCACCGGGCAGCCGCGCAAGGTCTGTAACGAGGCCAGCCGCTGCGACTCTCCCTTGAGCCGCGAATAGGTCGCGTGCTCGGGCCGCTCGCCCTGCACCAGGTACAGGGCCGGCCAGAAGACCACCCCGGCACCCATCGCCACCCGGTTGCCCATCGCGCTGTCGTCGATCGGCTGGCCGATCAGGCGCATCTGCTCATGCGTCAGTTGCTGGCGGGCCAACAACTGTTCGCAAGACAACTCGTGAAACGCGCCATCCGGCGGCTCGATCGCCGCGAGATTGTCCGTCGTGGCGCACAACCCGCCCCCAGCAGCGCCAGCAGCGCCAACGGAGCGGACAAGCAGCGAACAGAGGACCGACGAGGGGGACCGCATGACACACCATCAAGCAATTGGATGTGTCCATCCTAGGCAAAACCCGGGGTGATTCACGGCAGAAGTTCACGAATGGCTTAAAACCGCCGATCTATGGCGTCGATCGGGGTCTGCTGAGGAACAAGACGGCGATGTCATCGACATGATTGTCAAATGTATATACATTTAGAGTCAGACGAATCGAAAAGACGAACATAAGCGCTCATCAGACCCATCAGTGCGCGGTACATGCACAGAAAGGAGATAGACCACTCACAGAAAGGAGATAGACCACTATGAGCAAAGTCAGCAGTAAAAAGCGGCTGCTTCCTAAGCTGAACAGCGACAAGGAGGCCGAGGATTTCGTGTCGCAGGCTGACCTGACCGACTACGATTTGTCGGAAGGCAGAACCGTGCAATTCGAATTCGAGAAGAAGACTGCCCAGATCAACATGCGAATGCCGGAGGCATTGGTTGCGGCAATCAAAAAGAAAGCTCAAGCCCGCGGCATTCCTTACCAAAGGTTTATTCGCGAAACCTTGGAGAAAGCTTTGCGATAGTGTCCAGCGCAAACTGGCGCGCCGAGCGGTAAGCCCGTTTCGGGCGCACCCCCCAAAAGCGGCAAAAACGCTCCAGCGGGAGCGTTTTTGCCGAACAGACCGTGGGGCTATTTAGGCCGAAGCTTTCAACGCTGCTGCCTTATCAGTATGTTCCCAGGTGAACTCCGCCTCGCTGCGGCCAAAGTGGCCGTAGGCCGCCGTTTTGCGATAGATCGGGCGCAGCAGGTCCAGCATCTGCACGATGCCCTTGGGCCGCAGGTCGAAATGCTCGCGCACCAGCGCGGCGATCTTCTCGTCGGGGATCGTGCCGCTGCCCTGGGTGGTCACCCAGATCGAGGTCGGCTCGGCCACGCCGATCGCATACGAGATCTGCACCAGGCACTTCGTTGCCAGGCCGGCGGCCACGATGTTCTTGGCCACGTAGCGGGCGGCATAGGCAGCCGAACGATCGACCTTGGTCGGGTCCTTGCCCGAGAACGCGCCACCACCGTGCGGGGCCGCGCCACCGTAGGTATCGACGATGATCTTGCGCCCGGTCAGGCCGCAGTCGCCCTGCGGTCCGCCGATGACGAAGCGCCCGGTCGGGTTGATCAGGTACTTGATCTCGCCCTTGATCAATTCCTTGGGCAGCACCGGCTTGATGATTTCCTCGATCACCGCCTCGCGCAGCTCCTTCATGCCGATTTCGGGCGCATGCTGGGTCGACAACACCACGGTGTCGACCGCCACCGGCCGGCCGTTCGCGTAGCGCAGCGTGATTTGCGATTTGGCATCCGGGCGCAGCCACTTGATCCGGCCGTCCTTGCGCACCTGCGCCTGACGCTCGACGATCCGGTGTGCGTAGTAGATCGCCGCAGGCATCAGGTCGGGGGTTTCATCGCAGGCATAGCCGAACATCAGGCCCTGGTCGCCGGCGCCCTGGTCCAGGTCGTTGTCGTGGGCGTGATCGACCCCCTGGGCGATGTCCGGGCTTTGCTGGCCATAGCAGACCTGCACCGAGCAACCCTTGTAGTCGATGCCGTACTCGGTGTTGTCGTAGCCGATTTCCTTGAGCGTGTCGCGCGCGACCTGGATGTAGTCGACCCGCGCCTGGGTGGTGATCTCGCCGGCCAGCAGCACGAGGCCGGTGGCGCACAGGGCTTCGGCAGCGACCCGCGATTTCGGATCCTGCGTGAGCAGCGCATCGAGCACGGCATCCGAGATCTGGTCGGACACCTTGTCCGGGTGGCCTTCGGAAACGGATTCGGAGGTAAACAGGTATTCAGCCATCAAGCTTCTCCTTCTGCATGGGCCAATGGCCCGATTGAGAAACCGGTCTGCTGCGTGGGGCGGCGTGGCGGCCGCGCTGGCGCATCGTGACTCAGGACCGGCGGAATGTCGGCGAAGCCGACTTCCGGGAAGCGGCGACGCTTTAGCAGTGTGTGTCGGCTGGTTTTCGGGCGCCGGCAATCCGGATCCTGAAAACCGCTTGTCGCCCCGCAAGTTGTCCGATTAACTCAGCGACCCCGTCATTTTATAGGAAATGCAACAACCGTTCCGTGACGGGTTTCTCAGGCCTGTCCCGCTGACGTATCCTCGGGGGTTGACCGATTCCCGTTTCGAAGTCATGTCCCAGGCGCCTGCCCCTCCACGCGACCCCCCTCACCCGACGCCCATGCCCTGGCTGCTGCGCCTGCTCGGGGTGGTGCCGCTGTCGGTTGCGCAGGCGGTGGGCGGCGCCATCGGCGTCATCGGCTGGGTGGCCTCGCCAGGCTACCGGCGCAAGCTCAATAGCCATCTGGCCCAGGCCGGCTACAAACCCGGCCCGATCCGTCGGGCCGCGATCGTCGAGGCCGGCAAGATGATCGCCGAGTGCCCGTTCGTCTGGACGCACACCCCGCGCGCGATCATCCGCAAGGTGCTGCTCAGCAGCACCGAGGCGCTGGAAGTGGCCGAGCAGCGCGGCAAGGGGGTGCTGATCCTGACGCCGCACCTGGGCTCGTTCGAGGTGGCCGCACGCTTTTACGCGGCCCGCCGGCCGATCACCGTGTTGTTCAAGCCGCCCAAGATCGAGTTCGTGCGCCGCTGGATGGTGGCGGCCCGCACCAACGAGGGGGTCGAGGCCGTGCCCCCGACCATCGGCGGCCTGCGCCGGATGCTGCGCACGCTGCGCCGCGGCGACATCGTCGGCCTGTTGCCCGACCAGGTGCCCACCGAGGGCGATGGCGAGTGGGCGACCTTCTTTGGCAAGCCCGCGTACACGATGACGCTGCCGCAGCGGCTGGTCGAGATGACCGGTTGCACCGTGCTGCTGGCGACCGCCGAGCGCCTCAGCTGGGGCCGGGGCTGGCGGCTGCACTTCGAGATCCTGCCCGACGTACCGACCCCGGCCGTGGTCAATGCCCGTTTCGAAACGCTGATCCGCCGGCTGCCATCGCAGTACCTGTGGGGCTACAACCGCTACAAGCGCCCACCCGGCGTGCCGGCGTCGGGCACCGAAGGCGTCGTCGTGGCACCCGAGTCGGTCGACGAGGTGGTGATGGCCGAGCATGTCTCGATGGCCCCGAAGCTGCCCGATCACCCTAACGGCAACGCCTAGGAGGCGTCGGGGTCATGTCGGAATGGGCTGCCCGCGCCGCGTTGATGGCCTTCAAGGCCCTGGGTCGGCTGCCGGTGCCGGTCATTCGCGCGCTGGCCACGCCGCTGGCCGCGATCATCTATCGGCTGGCCGGCCATCGTCGCCATGTGGCACGCACCAATCTGCGGCTGTGCTTTCCGCAGTGGACCGAAAGCGAACGTGAGCGGGTGGCGCGGGCGCATTTTCGGGCCTACCTGATCACCATTTTCGAGCGCTTCATCTTCTGGTTCGGTCCGATCGAGCGGATCAACGCGTTGTGCTCGCTCCAAGGCAAGGAGCATGTCGAGGCGCATCGTGGCAAGCCGATGATCATCCTGGCGCCGCACTTCGTCGGTCTCGATGCCGGCGGGATCCGTCTGCAGTCCGAGATGCGGGTCGACTCGATGTACGCCCAGCAAAAGAGCGGCACGCTGACGCAGGCGATGACCGAGGGGCGCAGCCGCTTTCACGGCTCGCGGATGATCCTGCGCAACGAGGGCATCCGCGGCGCGGTGCGCACGCTGCGCGACGGCATTCCGTTCTACTTTCTGCCCGACATGGACCTTGGCGCGCGCGACGCGGTGTTCGTGCCGTTCTTCGGCGTGCCGGCGGCCACGGTCACCTCGGTGGCGCGGCTGGCCAAGATGACGAACGCGGTGATCGTGCCCTGCGTGACCTTGCTGACCGAGCGCGGCTATGCCGCACGTTTTTACCCGCCCTGGGACGATTACCCGGGCGACGATGTCGAGGCGGCGACCCGGCGGATGAACGCGTTCATCGAGGAACGGGTGCTCGAAGCGCCCGAACAGTATCTCTGGAGCCACAAGCGCTTCAAATCGCGGCCCGAGGGCGAACAAGGCTTTTACTGATCGGTGATAATCGCCAGATGCGATTGCGATTCACCAAGATGCACGGCGCGGGCAATGATTTCGTCATGCTCGATGGCGTTCGCCAGGACGTGCGGCTCGATATCGCCGGCTACCGTTTTCTGGCCGATCGCCGCTTCGGCGTCGGTGCCGACCAGATCCTGCTGGTCGAACCCTCGACCGAGCCCGACGTGGATTTTCGTTACCGGATCTTCAATGCCGACGGCCACGAGGTCGAGCAGTGCGGCAACGGGTCGCGCTGCTTCGTGCGTTTCGTGCGCGAGAAAGGCCTGACCGACAAGCGCGCCATCCGCGTGCGCACCGCGGGCGGCATCATCGAGCCGGCCGAGCAGGACAACGGCGACGTGCGGGTCGACATGGGGCCGCCGGCGTTCACGCCGGCGTCGGTCGGGTTCGATGCCAGCGGGCTCGAGACGCGGACCGAGCACCGGGCCACCTGCTACGGGCTGCCGTTGTCGGCCGGCGGGCCTCGCTGGATCTCGATCGCCTCGATGGGCAACCCGCATGCGATGCAGGTCGTCGCAGATGTCGATCGCGCGTTGGTGGACACGGAAGGGCCGTTGATCGAGCGCCATCCGCGCTTTGCCCGGGGCGTCAATGCCGCGTTCATGCAGCTCGTCGATCGCAGCCACGTGCGCCTGCGGGTCTGGGAGCGCGGGGTCGGCGAAACGCTGGCCTGCGGCACCGGCGCCTGTGCCGCGGTGGTCATGGGCATCGAGCGCGGCCTGCTCGATGCCCGGGTACAGGTCCAGGCGCCGGGCGGCGTGCTGCAGATCGAATGGCAGGGCGCCTCGGTGTTCATGACCGGCAATGCGGTCACCGTCTACGAGGGTGAGATCGACGTCGGTTAGCACTCAGCGGCCAGTGCCCGTTCCCTTGCCGTCCCCGTGTTGCCGATTGCGTCGTTCACCCGGAATCCAGTTCAGAAGCGAGTCAACCGTCATGTCAGGAGCCAACCCCCATGCAAAACCCCTTTCCCCCTGTTCGGCAAGCGGCGTGACCCCGGACCCGAAAGGCAAGGGCGGCCCGGCCGGGCGGATCGAGCCCGCGCTGGCCACCCCGCCGGCCGACGCTGCCCCCGAAACCCCCGCGCCGGGCCCGGCCACCGAAACCGTGGTCGATGAATCGGCGCTGGTCGAATTCCTGCTGGCCGAGCCGGCGTTCTTCGATCGCCATGCCGACCTGCTGGCCAGGCTGCGCCTGCCCGATGCGGCCGGCGGGCGGGTCGTGTCGCTGCACCAGCGCCAGCTGGAGGTGTTGCGCGATCGTGAGCGCGAACTCGAGCGGCAGTTGAACGCGCTGGTGACGCTGGGCCGAGAGAACGATGCGATCGCCGCGCGGCTGCAAGGCTTCACCCGCGAGTTGCTGCTGACCCGCCAGGCGGCCGACATGCCGGCCACCGTGCTCGGCTGCCTGCAGTCGCGCTTCCAGGTGCCGCTGGTGGCGATGCGGCTCTGGCCGGTGATCGAGCCCTGCCAACAGCAAGCGGTGGCGATACCGGTGGACGAGGCCTCCCGCGAGTTGGCCGACGGTCTGCTGACCCCGTTCTGCGGCCTGCGCCGCGATCATCCGCAGGCGGCCTGGCTGGACGATGCCGACAGCGCCCGTTCGCTGGCCTTGCTGGCCCTGCGCCGCGGCGCCGACAGCAAGGCGTTCGGCCTGCTGGTGCTGGCCTCGCCCGATCCCGACCGCTTCCAGGCCGGCATGGGCACCGATTTTCTCGAGCGTATTGCCGAAACCGCCAGCGCCGCGCTGACCCGTGTCATTCGTGACGGTGATGACCCGGCCCCCACGGGCTGAGCCGCCCGCGGCCTGGCCGCTGGCCGAGCGCTGGCTGGCGCAACTGCGCACCGAGCGTGGCTATAGCGAGCGCACGCTGACCAGCTACCGGCAGGCATTGCAGATGCTGCGCGGGTTTGTCGACGGACATGATCGCGGACATGGCGACGGACACGGCAGCGGCACCAGCGGCGGACATAGCGGTGGACATAACGGCCGGCATGACGAGACGCAACCAGGCGGGCCTGACGGCGACCTGCCCGACTGGCGCGCGGTGGGCGCCGAGCAGGTCCGCCGATGGGTGGGCATGATGGCCCGTAACGGCCTGGCGCCACGCACCATCGCGCATCGCCTGTCCGCGTGGCGCGGCTTTTTCGATCACGCGTGCCCGGGCCACAACCCGGCCCGCGGTATCAGGGCGCCGCGCGCGCCGCGCCGGCTGCCCAAGGCGCTCAGTCCCGATCATGCGCACCAGCTGGCCGAGTATCCGTGCTCCGATGTCTTCGAGTCGGTCCGCGACAAGGCGATGCTCGAACTGCTGTACTCCGCCGGCCTGCGCCTGGCCGAGCTCTGCTCGCTCGACTGGCAGTATTTCGACACCGACCGCCAGACCAGCCAGTCATGGCTCGACATCGGCGAAGCACAGGTGACGGTCGTGGGCAAGGGCGGCAAGCGGCGCAGCGTGCCGGTCGGCTCGCTGGCGCTCAAGGCGTTGCAGCAGTGGCTGGCGACCCGCGCGCAATGGCGGGCCGGTCATCCGGACAGCGACGAGCGGGCGCTGTTCCTGAGCCACCTGGGCCGGCGGCTCGCGCATCGCACGGTGCAGGTGCGGATCAAGCGGCTGGCCAGGCTGCAGGGCATTCCCAGCAATGTCCATCCCCACGTGCTGCGCCACTCGTTCGCCAGCCACCTGTTGCAAAGCAGCGGCGATCTGCGGGCCGTGCAGGAGTTGCTGGGCCATGCGAGCATCTCGACCACCCAGGTCTATACCTCGCTGGATTTTCAACGGCTGGCCCAGGTATATGACGGCGCCCATCCGCGAGCCCGCCGCCGCTGATCCCCTGCCAGGATTGGGCCGATAAGGGCTGTCGGCAAACCTGACAAAGCGTGGGTTTCTCCCCGGATTGGGCGTGCCTGGGCGTCGCCCGTGCCAGGTGTCTGACAGCATTCGGCATTGTTTTGCGCGAAATCCCGACCCCGACGGGTGGCATTTCCCGTTTCGATGCGATGCGTCTACAATCCGCGCTTCCCAAACGTCAGAGGCAGCGTTATGAGCACGAGCCATGTGCCGGTGACGATCCTGACCGGCTTTCTGGGCAGCGGCAAGACCACGCTGCTCAATCGCGTGCTGAATGAACAGCACGGGATGAAAATCGCCGTGATCGAGAACGAGTTCGGCGAGACAGGTATCGACAATGAGCTGCTCACGCAAAGTGCGGACGAGCAGATCATCGAAATGAACAACGGCTGCATCTGCTGCACGGTGCGGGGCGATCTCGTGCGCATCCTGGGCGAATTGCGCGAGAAGCGCGACGCCGGCGACATCAAGTTCGACCGTGTCGTCATCGAGACCACCGGCCTGGCCGACCCGGCGCCGGTCGCCCAAACGTTTTTCATCGACGACGACATCGCCGACTACTACCTGCTCGATGCGGTGATCACCGTGGTCGATGCCAAGCACGGCGACAAACAGCTCACCGATAACCGCGAGGCCCAGGAACAGGTGGCCTTTGCCGACCGCCTGCTGATGTCCAAGACCGACCTGGCCAGCGACGAAGAGCAAAAGAAACTGCGCGCGCGCCTGGCGCGCATCAACCCGCGCGCGGCGATCAAGCCGGTCAATTTTGGCGAAGTGCCGATTGCCGATGTGCTGGACATCCGCGGCTTCAACCTGAACAACATCCTCGAGTTCTCCCCCGAGTTCCTCGAGGCCGGCGAGCACGACCATGTGCACGACGACGCGGTGCAAAGCTTCGTGTTCAGCACCCGCAAGCCGTTCGATCCGGGCAAGCTCGAAGACTTCCTGTCCGGGCTGATCCAGGTCTACGGCGAGCAGATGCTGCGCTACAAGGGGGTGCTTTACATGAAGGGTTCAGATCGTCAGACCGTCTTCCAGGGCGTGCACATGATGATGGGCGCCGATGTCGGCCGGGCCTGGAAGGCCGGCGAGAAAAAGGCCAGCAAGCTGGTGTTCATCGGGCGAAATCTCCCGAAAGAGACATTTATCAAGGGCCTTGAGCAGTGTCTCGCCTAACGTGGTTGGTTTCTGTCCAGGAGTATTGACGCTATGGCAGTAAAGAGATCAAGATCCCCACTGAGAAAGAAATGCTCAAGATGGGCGAATCCAGTTACATGAATGACGCCCAGCTCGCGTTCTTCAAGCTCAGGCTGCAGCAGATGGAAAAAGACATCCTGTCCAATGCCGGCCAGACCACCGAGCATCTGCGCGAAACCGTCGTCGTCCCCGATCCGGCCGATCGCGCGACGATCGAGGAAGAGCACGCGCTCGAGCTGCGCACCCGCGACCGCGAACGCAAGCTGCTCAAGAAGGTCCAGCAGTCGCTGGCCCGGATCGACGCTGGCGACTACGGCTACTGCGGAGGAAACCGGCGAGCCGATCGGGGTGGGCGGCTGATCGCCAGGCCGACAGCCACGCTCTCGCTAGAAGCACAACAGCGCCGCGAGATGCGCCAGAAGATGTTCGGTGATCGAAGTGTTGGCCCCCACGCTCCCTATGGTCGCTGCCCTGGGGCTGCCGGAACCGAGGACGGTTTGGGGCGAAGGCGGGGTTTCGTGGCGTGCTGCGCCACGCCGCCGCAGCCGGTCTGCCTTGGCAAGGCAGACCGTGGGAGGGCCCGGCGCTGCCCTCGGTTCCGGCGGTCCTGCTTGAACCGGTTATTCCCGGTCTCGCGCGACAGCCGGCAGCCTGACACGGACCGGTGGCGGCGCACAAAGTGCCTTGTGCCAAGCGTAGACCGCGCATCGCCAAATACCGGCTGGTGGTCGCTGGCGGGGTAAATTGCCACTAACCTGCATGCTAGATCAATCGATCCTCAAGGCTTGGTCGAGCATGGTCTTTTCTCTTTTCGCAAGAAACCCCCAGGCAGGAAATCCGATTCCTGGCCGACGCATCGACCGGTATCGCGGTCGCTGATACCCAGCGATCCGTTGCCGGTGATGCGACGATGCCGGCGGCGCGTTGTCCGACCGGGAACTTGCACGCCTCACCGCCGAAAAGATCGACCAGATCGAAAGCGAGATGATCTCCGATGCGCTGGCCGATGGCGTCAGCGAGCTCGAAGCCAAGGCCCGCAACCACCCGTTCGCCACCGCGTCCAAGAAGCCCGATGCCGTCGCGCTGCTCAAGGGGGTCGCGATGAAGGAAGCGCGCCGCGAGTTCGGGGTCGAAGACGATTCGATCGAGGGCATGGATGTCGTCGAGCTCGACGACAGCGAGCTGCCGGGGCTGGATTTCACGCCGGGCATCGCCAAGACCCCGCAAGATGCCGCAGCGGAGCCGCCCGCGGCCGAACCTGCCGCAGCGCCCAGGGCGGCCAAGGCAGCCCACCACATTTCCTTCGGCCAGACCGAGACGCTCACGTCGGTACCGGGCGAGACCTTGTCGCGGGACACCACGCTGTCCGGGCAGGATCCGCTGGCGATCGATGTCATCGACGGCGCGATGCCCGATGTGCTCGAAGCAGCCGCGATCCTTTTCTCGAACGGCAATTTCGATGCCGCCCACGAGGCCTGCGCCGGGCGCTGGAAGGCGATGCCCAGCCGGGGCCACCGGATGCTCGCCTGGCACATGCAGTTCGACCTGCTGCGCGTCAAGGGCGACCGCGAGGCCTCGATCGCGCCGCGATCAGCTATGCCAATGAAACCGAGAGCTCGCCCCCGGCCTGGAGCGACGATCTCAAGGCGCCGATCGGCGCACCCGCCGCCCGTCCAGCCCGTCCAATGCCGTGCTGTGCGCCAGCCTTCGGGCGATGCCGCGTCGCAGGTCGACCAGTTGCTGCGCGCCGCCGTGCACCAGCGCGAATGCGGATCGACTTCACCGAGGTCGCGAGATAGACGAAGACGGCGCCGCGCAGATGCTGCGCCTGATCGCCGGATTCTCCAAGTCGGGTCATCCGTTGGTCATGGTGGGGCTCGATCGCCTGTTGGCGGCCGTCACCCAGCAAACCGAGGTGGCCGCGACACCGATCCCGAGTCTACTGGCAGCTGGCGCTGATGAGCCTGCGGGTACAGGGTGAGCAGGCCGCGTTCGATGATCTGAGCATCGACTACTGCGTCACCTACGAGGTGTCACCGCCCCCGTGGGAACCCTTGCCCGGTCGCTTCATCGTGCAGGCCTCGGACGTGCCGTTCGGCGACACCGTCGAGGCCGAGGTGCCTGTCGTCAATGCCCGGCTGGCCGGCGACGCGTATCCCGACCGCCTGATCGTCAGCAAGGACCTGATGGGCAAGATCGCTGACGAGATCGCGCTCATTCAAAGATCGCCAACGAACACGACGGGATCACCATCGATTGCCTGCCGCTGCGCCGGCTCGACTTCACCGCCGCCGGCGTGCTGCTCAACCAGCTCATTCAGCTGCAGGGCCGTGGCAAGCATGTGCACTTTTTGCAGCCTAACTACATGGTCTACGCGCTGATGCTGGTCATGGGCATGCAGGAACTCGCCCAGATCCGCCGCCGCCGCGTGTAAAGGTTCCCCCCACTTCGCTGTCGGAACGGCAGGCGCTAACCATGGCCCCAAAGCTTGAACGGCACATGGGATCTCGCATTCTCGAAATCCTGTCTGACGAAAGCAAGGTCAGTTCGTGGCGACTGCAGAGCTGGAGCAGCAACGCGTCGATCGTGCCGATCTGCACACCATTTCGACGACATAGGTTGCGAACTTCGGCGGCACGATGATCCTGCCTGTCAGGTTGTATCAGCGGCAGGCTGCCGAACCGATCGATGATCGCCTCCCGTGCCTTCGGACCGCTGAAACCCCAGCAGCTCTTGGAGCACCAATCCCGTCGTGACAACGGACTGCGCCCCTTCAGGGCATCGCGCAGCGCGATCACCTCTTTGGTTTGATCGCCCCCGTCCCGGCGCAATGCCAACGACCAAACGCTGGTGTCGACCAGCAGCGTCACGATCTCGATCGCTCGGCCTTGTAGTCATAGGCCGGGTCCCACTCGAGCTTGCCGAACAGCTCCGCAACGCGCTTTGCTCGTCGGGCGACGAATTCCTCGAGCGCGAGTGTCACCGCGGCCTTCTTGGTGGTCCCGCCACTGACCGCGACGACCTTGTCGAGCAGGTCAGATCCAGTGCCAGATTGGTTGCCATGTCGAACTCCTTGTGTGAAGTTTACACATCATGGTTTGCGCCAGCAAGCTTGTCGTACTTCGTTCTCGTACTTTGTTGTTGTACCCATATCCCGGACGGTGAGACCCTGATCCGATTCGCGCTCGGGCGCTCCCGCTTGAATTGCCCCTGATCGCCCCACTTCGCCGGACCCGGTATCGTTTGGTACTGTCGGGTTCGCGTCGGCCACTCGGGTCAGCACGGTCACGGAGAGCAGCGCCATGGAGCAGTATCACGGCACGACCATCCTGTCGGTCCGCCGCGGCCGGCAGGTCGCCCTGGGGGCGATGGCCAGGTCACGCTGGGCAACATCATCATCAAGGGCTCGGCCCGCAAGGCGCCGCCTGCACCACGACCGCGTGATCGCGGGCTTTGCCGGTGGCACTGCCGATGCGTTCACCCTGTTCGAGCGCTTCGAAGAAAAACTCGAGAAGCACTCGGGCCAGATGCTGCGCTCCGCCGTCGAACTGGCCAAGGACTGGCGCACTGACCGCTCGCTGCGCCGCCTCGAAGCCATGCTGGCCGTCGCCGATGCCGAACACTCGCTGGTGATCACCGGCAATGGCGACGCTCGAGCCCGAGCATGGCATCGTCGCCATCGGCTCGGGCGGCGCGTACGCCCAGAGCGCCGCGCTCGCGCTGCTGCAAAACACCGAGCTCGACCCCGAGACCATCGTGCGCAAGTCGCTGGCCATTGCCGGCGAGCTTTGCATCTATACCAATCAACACCACACGGTAGAAACCCTTGAGCCAGATGACCCCGCAAGAGATCGTCGAACTCGACAAGCACATCATCGGGCAGCAGCCCGCCAAGCGGGCCGTTGCCGTCGCGCTGCGCAACCGCTGGCGCCGCCAGCAGGTGGCCGACCCGCTGCGCCGCGAGATCACCCCCAAGAACATCCTGATGATCGGCCCCACCGGCGTCGCAAGACCGAGATCGCCCGCCGGCTCGCGCGGCTGGCCAATGCCCCGTTCATCAAGGTCGAGGCCACCAAGTTCACCGAGGTCGGCTATGTCGGGCGCGATGTCGACTCGATCATCCGCGACCTCATCGAGGTGGCCCTGAAGCAGGTGCGCACCCGGAAAAAGCCAAGGTCGAGCAACGCGCGCTCGATGCTGCTGAGGACCGCGTGCTCGACGTGCTGCTGCCCACCAGCCGTCCCGCCGATCGCGCCCCCACGCCATTCGGCTTCAACGAACCCAGGCCACCCAGCCTGCCGCTACCAACACCGAGTCGGCCACCCGCCAGAAGTTTCGCAAGAAACTGCGCGAGGGCGAACTGGACGACAAGGAAATCGAGATCGAACTGCAGCAGGCCGCCTCCGGCATGGAGCTGATGGGCCCGGCCGGCATGGAGGAAATGACCTCGCAGTTGCAGAGCCTGTTCGCCAACCTGCCCGGGCGCAAGAAGGCGCACGCTGCATCCCGATACGCGAGGCGCTCAAGCTGCTGGCCGACGAAGAGGCCGGCAAGCTCGTCAATGAAGACGACATCAAGACCACCGCGATCCAGGCCGTCGAACAAACGGCATCGTCTTCATCGACGAGATCGACAAGGTCGCTACCCGCAGCGACTCCCACGGCGCCGATGTCTCGCGCCAGGGCGTGCAGCGCGATCTGCTGCCGCTGATCGAAGGCACCGCGGTCAACACCAAGCACGGCGTCATCAACACCGACCACATCCTGTTCATCGCCTCTGGCGCGTTCCACCTGTCCAAGCCGTCCGATCTCGTGCCCGAACTGCAGGGCCGCCTGCCCATCCGCGTCGAGATGGCCTCGCTGTCCACCGACGACTTCGTGCGCATCCTGGTCGAAACCGATGCCTGCCTCACCAAGCAGTACTCGGCACTGCTCGCCACCGAGGGGATCGAGCTGCAGTTTGCCCAAGACGGCGTGCGCCGCCTCGCCGAACTCGCGTTCGAAGTCAACGAGAATGTCGAGAACATCGGCGCGCGACGGCTGCACACGGTGATGGAGCGGCTGCTCGAAGACCTGTCGTTCGACGCGACGAAGATGACCGATCGGCAGGTGACGATCGATGCCGCGTATGTCAATGACAAGCTGGGCGACGTGGTGGCCAGCCAGGATTTGTCGCGGTTCGTGTTGTAGCCAGGCAAACCATCGGCCGGCCATGATCGACCGTTGATTCCGCTCGGTCCCGTCCAAAGCGGGATTAGAGGGTCAAGTTGCCGCCATTCCGGTCGTTAGGCCTTGGGTGAACCCGTCTTTTCTCCTTCGCCCCGTCGTGCCGGCAGCGTGTCGACTGCGGCGCGCCCGAATAGCCAGCGTGCTGTCGATGCTGGTCGCCGCGCTGCTGCTTCTCGCCTTCGCCGACAATCTGGAGGCGCGCGGCAAGCGCAAGGGCGCCAACATCAGCGATCCTGCGGCAATGGAAGCGTTGCAGGGCAAGCTGATCGACGCGCTGACCAGGTCCGACAAACCGCCACCGATCAAGGCCAGGGGCAATCGGGTGCTGCAGATCGCCAATGAGGCCGACGCCGCCAAGCCCAAGCAGGTGGCCAGGCCGGTTCCCCCTGTACCCAGCGATCCGCTGATGTCGGTCGTGCTGGCCGCGATGCATCGGGCCGACGACCTGCCCGATCTGCCGGCGCCTGAACCCGATTGCGACCCGGTGCCGCTGGCCACCAGCGTCGGGCGGGCCGGCATGCCCAGCTGGCCGCCGCGATGGGCGCCTCTCCGGTCACCTCCGCTCAGATGATTGCCGCGTTGCCGATCTCGGCGCCCAGCGGCGCGCCGTTGGTGGGCGCCCCGACAATCGGCGAGCCCCTGCCTCGTCTGTCGATCACGGGCAATGCCGAGACCCGTGGCCCCACGCTTCCCCCGCCGGGCGCGCCCACGACCGCGATGCGTTCGGTCAACCCGTGCAAGCGCACCGCGCCGTCGATGATCGATTGGTCGTATGACGGCGAGGGCGCACCCGAGCACTGGGGCAGGCTGCGCGCCGAGTTCGCCGCCTGCAGCATCGGCGAGCGCCAGTCCCCGGTGGCGCTGGACGCCGCCATTCCGATCACGACCCGGCGGCTCGACCTGCAGTACCGGCCCAGCCGCTTCGAAGTGATAGACGATGGTCGCAACCTGGTGGTCGGCGTGAGGGGGGCCAGCTCGCTGCGCTTCGAAGGCTTGCGCCTGCGGCTGGACCAGGTGCGCTTTCATCGACCTGGCGAGCACTGGATCAAGGGCGTGCGCCCCGACATGAGCGCGCATCTGATTCACGAAAGCCCCAGCGGTATCACGCTGGTGATCGCGGTGCCGCTGATGCGCGGCCCCGACGCCAACCCGGCATTGCAGCAGATCCTCAACGCGATCCCGCTCGAACCCGGCGGGGCAGGGCGAGGCACTGAGCGGCTGGATCTTGCCGGCCTACTCCCTGCCAGCCATGCCCGTTACGTGTACCAGGGTTCGCTCAGCACACCACCGTGCACCGAGGGCGTGCACTGGATGGTGTTGCAGCAGCCGGTGATGATCAGCGATGCCCAGTACGACGTGTTCGCCAGGTTGTTCACGCCGAACGCGCGACCGATCCAGGCCTTGAACGGGCGGCGGGTGAAGGGCACGATGTAACGGCTTGTCCGTTCCGGGATCATCGGGGCAACGTCGTATCCAAAGTAATGAGAGCAGCGTCGAACGAGACCCGTCGACCTGCTACCGGGTTCCGTCCAGGGGCCTTCGTTGCCGGCCCGCCTCCCGGGCCTTAGACTGCTTGGACCCACTCCGATTCGCAGATTCATGCCGCTCTCAGTCGTATCCGTCATTGGCGCCCGTCCCCAGTTCATCAAGGCATCGGTGGTGAGTCACGCGCTGCGCGCGCGTGACGGCGTGACGGAGCAGATCATCCATACCGGGCAGCACTTCGATGCCAACATGTCCAAAGTTTTCTTCGACGAATTGAGCATCCCCAAGCCTGACTATTCGCTCGATATTCATTCGTTGCCCCATGGCGCAATGACAGGTCGGATGCTTGAGTCGATCGAAGCCGTCTTGATGCAGGCCATGCCGGACTGGGTCGTTGTCTATGGCGACACGAATTCGACCTTGGCGGCATCGCTTGCCGCGAGCAAATTGCATATCCCGGTCGCTCACATCGAGGCAGGTTTGCGTTCGTTCAACCGTCGCATGCCCGAGGAGATCAACCGGATCGTTTCGGACCACGTGGCCGATCTATTGCTCGTGCCCACCGCGGGTGCCGTTGCCAACCTGCTTGCTGAAGGCATCGCCCACGAGAAGATCGTTGAGGTCGGTGATGTCATGTACGACTGTGCGATGCGTTTCGGAGAGATCGCCCGCACGCGGTCAACCGTGCTCGATCGCCTGGGCTTGTCTGAAAAGCCCTTCATTCTGTGTACGGCGCACCGCGCTGAGAATACCGATGATCCCCTGTTGCTCAGATCATTGGTCGATGCTCTGGGGCGTTTGGCGGCCGACTATCTTGTTGTCATGCCCATCCACCCGCGCACCCGCGCCGTTGCCAACCGTCATGGGATAGACCTGACACTGCCGGGTCTGATTTTGACCGATCCCGTCGGTTACCTGGACATGGTGCGTCTGGAACAGTCCAGCGCTTTGGTGCTGACCGACTCGGGTGGCGTCCAGAAAGAAGCGTTCTTCCACGGCGTACCCTGCGTCACGATCCGGGATCAGACCGAGTGGTCTGAATTGGTCGAATCCGGCTGGAACGTCCTGGCACCGCTGCGCGAGGGGTCCGATGCGTTGGTCGACATCGTCCGCGCCCGATTGGGGACAATCGGCACGGCCATCGAGCCATATGGACGAGGCGACGCCGCCAGCCGGATCGTCGCAGCCCTGGAGAATCGCGCGCGCCGAAAATAGTGGCGCGGAACGGGCCAGGGCGAGCACCCCAGCCCTTTGCTTGATCGTCAGGCCGCCTTGCGCTGCGCGGTCGCCATCACCCGCCGCACCGCCGACAACACCGCATTCAGCGACGCCGTCACCGTGTTCGTGTGCGTGCCCACACCGAACAGCGCCGGGCCGCCGTCCACCGTTACCTCGACGTACGAGATCGAGCGCGCATCCGAGCCCTTGCCGATCGCGTGCTGGTGATAGTCGACCACGTCCACCTGTCTGCCGGTCGCGGCGCAGAGCGCCTGCACCAGCGCATCGATCGGCCCGGTGCCCTGGCCCTTGACGCGCACCGGCTTGCCTTGCAGCGCCACCTCGGCGGCCAGGGTCACCGATTCCGGCTGGCCGGCATCGGTGGCTTCGGTCAGCGACCAGGCGGGCACCTTGGCGGCCAGGCCGTACTCGGTTTCCAGCAACTGCCAGAGCTGCCCGGCGGTCAATTCCTTGCCCTCCACGTCCATCACCCGCTGCACGACGCCGCTGAACTCGATCTGCATCCGGCGCGGCATCTCCAGTCCGTACTCGGTCTGCAGCAGGTAGGCGATGCCGCCCTTGCCCGACTGACTGTTCACCCGGATCACCGCCTCGTAGCTGCGGCCCACATCCTGCGGATCGATCGGCAGGTAGGGAATCGCCCAGGCCTGGTCGGGTTTACGCGCATCGAACGCCTTCTTGATCGCGTCCTGGTGCGAGCCCGAGAACGACGTGTAGACCAGATCGCCCGCGTACGGATGGCGCGGCGGCACCGGCAAGGCGGTGCAGTATTCGGCGGTGCGCCGGATCTCGTCGATGTTGGACAACTCCAGTCCCGGGTGCACCCCCTGCGTGTACAGGTTGAGCGCGATATTCACCAGGTCGACATTGCCGGTGCGCTCGCCGTTGCCGAACAGGCATCCCTCGATGCGGTCGGCGCCGGCCATCAGCGCGAACTCGCCGGCCGCGGTGCCCGTGCCCCGGTCATTGTGCGGATGCACCGACAACACCACCGAATCGCGCCGCGCGATGTGCCGGTGGGTCCACTCCATCATGTCGGCAAAGATGTTGGGGGTCGAGTACTCGACCGTCGAGGGCAGGTTGATGATGCACTTGTGCGTGGGGGTCGGCTGCCACACCTCGGTCACCGCGTCGATCGTGCGCCGCGCAAAGTCCAGCTCGGTGCCCGACCAATGCTCGGGCGAATACTCGAACGTCCAGTGGGTCTCGGGCTGCTTCGCGGCCAGGTCGCGCAGCATCACCGCGCTGGCGCGGGCCAGCTCGATGATCTCGTCGGGGTTCATGCCCAGCACCACCTCGCGCATCACCTTGGAGGTCGCGTTGTACACATGCACGATCGCCCGCTTCGCGCCCTTCAGCGATTCGAAGGTCCGCTCGATCAGGTGCCCCCGCGCCTGCGTCAACACCTGGATCGTCACGTCGTCGGGCACCCTGTCCTGCTCGATCAACTGGCGCACGAAGTCGAATTCCACCTGCGAGGCCGACGGGAACCCCACCTCGATCTCTTTGAAGCCGATGGCCACCAGCATGTCGAACATCCGCTGTTTGCGGGCGATGTCCATCGGCTCGATCAGCGCCTGGTTGCCGTCGCGCAGATCGACACTGGCCCAGATCGGGGCGGTGTCCAGCACCTTGTCCGGCCAGGTGCGGTCGGGCAGGGCGACGGGGGCGAAGGGACGGTATTTCTGGCTGGGGTCTTTCAACATCATGACGGGCTCGCTGGGGTGGGTTTGAAGGATTCGGTGTCTGGTCTGTTGGCCCTGCGGTGCCAGAAAAGCAAACGGCCCGCAGCGGGTGCTGACGGGCCGTGGTCGATGAATGCAAAAAACCTACCGACTTCGCCCGTGTTGGCCAAGTAGTAGGGGAAGCAGCGAAATCGTGCGGGCTGCCAGAGTGATTGCGTTCATGGATCGAACCGTAACACAGGTTGGGCGGTCCAGCCAACAGCGCTGATCAACAGCGGCCCTGCCAACGACCCCACCCAGGGCAC
>JAWKYE010000022.1:0-135367 GCA_041396665.1 Burkholderiaceae bacterium | reverse complement strand
AGGCATTCTCTCGCCAGTGCCGCTGCAGGACCCGGAACGCCTGCTGCGAAGACCAGATCTTCTTGAACTCGGGGCTGGCAGCGGCCAGTTCGCCGGCGATCTCCTGCCAGGCCTTGTCCAGCGCGGCCATCACCTCCGGTGGCCATTCCTGGATGTCGATCTTGCGCGACGCCAGGCGCGCCATCGCCGCGGCCTGGACCGCCTCGCTCTCGGCATTTTCCTGCAGCAACTGGGTCTGGCAGGCCGCCTGCACGATCGCCCGCTGGTTCTTGTTCAGCGATTCCCACCGGGCCTTGGAGACGAGCAGGTGGTTCAGGGCACTTTGCTGCTGCCAGCCGGGAAAATAGTAGTGCCGGGCCACGCTGTCGATCTCGAGCGGCTCGTCGAACGCCGGCCACGACGCCTCGGTGCCATCGAGGGTGTTCAGCCTGAGTGCCTGCACCAGGTCGGTGACATCCACCGAGCGGGTGGCCACGCCCACCCGCTTGAGGACCATCGCGCCCAGGCCGCTGCTGCGCACCCGCTTGCCTTTCAGGCTGGCCAGGTCGGGAACCGGGGTGACGAACCAGGCGCCGGCCATCGGGGCGGTCATGCCGCAGACGAAGGCCTCGATGTTGTAGCGCGCGTAGAGTTCCTTGAACAGGCGCTCACCACCGCCGAAGTTCATCCAGGCCAGGTACTCGTTGGCGGCCGGGCCAAAGGGCACGGCGGCGAACAGGCTGAAGGCCGGATCCCTGGCAAACCATTGCTGCGACGACGTGAAGGCGGCATCGAGCGAGCCATTGCCCACCGCTTCGAGGAACTGCCGTGGCGGCACCGGGTCGCCGGCCTCGAGCAGGCGGGCATTGATCGAACCGTTGGACAGCGTGTTGATCAGATTGACCAGGCGCTTCTGGGCCGCACCCAGCACCGGGGAATCGGGGGCAAACGACGCCCCGATCGGCATCGGGATAGGTTTGTCGTCGGCCGCGTACGCCGGCGGCGACAACGACAACAGTGCGGCCAGGCAGGCGACGCGCAGGCCGGTGCCGACAGCGATGCGGGCGCGGGCAAGCAGGGCGCTCATGGCTCAGCGGTTGGCGCGGGCCAGCGCGGCGTTGATCAGCACGTTCACCCCGGGCAGGCTTTTTTCCAGCGTCGCGTGCTCGTTGTTGTTGTGGGTGATGCCGTCGGTGCAGGGCGTGAAGATCATCGCGGTGGGGGCCACCTGCGCCATGAAATAGGCATCGTGCCCGGCCTGCGACGGCAGATCGAGCGTGGGCAGCTCGAGCCTGGCCGCGCAGTCGCGCAGCAACTGGATGCACTCGGGGGCGAACAGGTCGGGGCGCCAGCCCCATTCGTCCAGGATCTCCATGTCGACATTGGCCCGCTGCTTGGCGCGCTCGATCTCCTGCTTGAACAGCGCGAGCATCTCGTCGGCCTTTTGCGGATCGTTGTGCCGAAAATCGCCGGTGAACTGCGCCCAGTCGGACAGGATGCCCGGCCGGTTGGGCCAGGCGACGATGCGCGCCGCCGTCCCCTTGCCCTGGGTGTCGTGGAACTTCCAGCCGATCTCGTGAGCCGCCACCGCCAGCATCGACGCGCCGACCAGTGCATTGCGCCGCTTGTCCATCGGCCAGGGGCCGGTGTGGGCGGTTTCGCCTTTCACCTCGACGATCAGGCCGTGGGCGGCATAGCCGTGGGTGACGATGCCCACGTCGATGCCTTTCTCGTGCAACAGCGGGCCCTGCTCGATGTGCAGCTCGAAGTAGGCGTCGATCGGCCGCCCGCCCACCGGCGCGTCGCCCCGGTAGCCGATCCGCTCGAGTTCGTCGCCCAACCGGATCCCGTCGTCATCGACCCGGTCCAGCGCCCAGTCGAGCGCATACGCGCCACCGAACACGCCCGAGGCGATCATCGGCGGCGAGAACCGGGCGCCTTCCTCGTTGGTCCAGGACACGATCTCGATGGGTCGCTCGGTGGTGATCTTGTGGTCGTTCAGCGTGCGCACCGTCTCGAGCGCGGCCAGCACCCCGAGGATGCCGTCGTAGCGTCCGCCATTGACCTGGGTGTCCAGGTGGCGCCCAGCAGCACCGGGGCGAGTGAGTCGTCGCGGCCGGCGCGGCGCGCGAAGATGTTGCCCATGCCATCGACCGTGACCGTGCAGCCGGCCTGCTCGCACCAGCGCACGAACTGGTCGCGCATCCGGCGGTCATCGTCGTTCAGGGCAACGCGGGCCAGCCCGCCGGGGCGACCGACACCGATGTCGGCCGAGGCCTCGACGGTGTTCCAGAGCCGGGCGCCGTTGGCCTTGAGCGGAGCTTGGGGATCTTTCATGGTGGCCTCAGGCAATTGTCTTGAGCACTTGCGCGGTGACGCTGAACATTTCGTCCAGGTGCGCGGGCTCGACGATCAGCGGCGGACAGAACGCGATCGCGTCGCCGACGGCGCGCACGTAGACGCCCTTGTTCCAGGCCTTCTCGAAAACCTCGACCGCCCGGGCCGAGGGCGCACCGGGGCGGGGCGCCAACTCGATCGCACCGATCAGGCCCAGGTTGCGGCAATCGATCACGTGGGGCAGCGAGGCCATCGCGTGGATCCCGTCCTCGAACGCCTGGGCGAGCTCGCCGGTGCCGCGGGTCAGCAGGCCCTCCTCGGCGTAGGTGTCCAGCGTGCCCAGGCCGGCCGCGCAGGACAGCGGGTGGCCCGAGTAGGTGTAGCCGTGAAAGAACTGGATGCCGGCGCCAGGGGAATTCATGAACGTTTCGTAGAAGGCATCGCTGACGATCACGCCGCCCAGCGGCGCGGCGCCCGAGGTGACGCCCTTGGCAAAGGTCATCAGGTCGGGCGTGACACCGAAGAACTGGCTGGCGAACGGCGTGCCCAGCCGCCCGAAGCCGGTGATGACCTCGTCGAAGATCAGCAAGATGCCGTGCCTGGTGCAGAGGTCGCGCAGTCGCTGCAGATAGCCCTGCGGCGGTACCAGCACGCCACCGGCACCCGACACCGGTTCGACGATGACCGCGGCGATGTTCTCCGCACCGTGCAACGGAATGAGCCGCTGCTCGAGTTCGTCCGCCATTTCGGCGCCCTGGGCGGCGGTGCCGCGCACGAAGGCGCGCGTCTCGAGATTCTGGGTGTGCGCGAGATGATCGCTTTGCAGGACCAGTGCGTGTCCGTAGGCCTTGCGGTTGACGCCGATACCCGAGACCGCGATGCCGCCCAGGTTGACGCCGTGGTACGCCCGTTCGCGGCCGATGAAGCGGGTGCGGGTGCCTTCACCACGCAGCCGGTGATAGGCCATGGCCATCTTCAATGCGGTATCGACCGCCTCGGACCCGGAATTGGTGAAGAACACGTGGTTCATCGTGGCCGGTGCCAATTCGGCGATTCGGCCGGCCAATTCGAACGGCAGCGGGTGCGCCATCGAGAATGACGAGGCAAAGTCGAGCGTACCGGCCTGGGCGCGGATGGCCTCGACGATGCGCGGGCGGCAGTGCCCGGCATTGACGCACCACAACGTGGACATGCCATCGAGGATCCGCTGGCCGTCGGGCGCCGTGTAATACATGCCTTCGGCGCTGCTGACGAGGCGCGGCGAGTCCTTGAACCTGCGGTTGTCGGTGAACGGCATCCAGTAGGGTTCGAGTTGACTGCGGCTCAGATCTGGGGCGTTCATCCGGGACTCCTTGGTCTATGATCGGGTGACTAGCCTATCGATTGTGCACCGGCCGCCGCGCGGCCGCAAAATGGTGCGCGCCGCCCACCCGTCAGACAACAGGAGTCCTTCCCATGTGCGCCTCCCATGACAAGTCCGCCGACTCGTCCAGCACCCGCCCGCAGGCGGTGCCCACCGTCCAACTGGATAATGACCGGGTGATCGTCACCGAGTGGCGCTTCCCGCCTGGCGCCGAGACCGGCTGGCACGTGCACGCGCACGACTACGTGGTCGTGCCCATGACCACCGGCGATCTGTTGCTCGAAACCCCGGAAGGCGAGAAAACCGCCCGCTGAAGGCCGGCATCTCCTACACGCGCAACGCCGGGGTCGAGCACAACGTGATCAACCCCAACGGGCACGAGTTCGTGTTCGTCGAGATCGAGATCCGCTGACCCGGCACGGCGCCGCTACAGCCAGCCCGGCTTCTTCATCCCGTCGCGCACCTGCGCCTCGGCCAGCGCCTCGGCGGCGCGCACCGTGGCCAGGCGCTCGATGGTCGCCTCGAGCCGGGTCTGCGGCACGATGACCACGCCGTCCTCGTCGGCCACCACCAGGTCGCCTGGCGCGACCGCGATGCCGCCGACGACGATGGGCACGCCGATCCTGCCCGGGCCGTTGCGTGCCGGCGTGTTCGGGCTGACGCCCATGGCGAAGCAGGGCAGGCCGACCGCGCGGATGCCGCGGGTGTCGCGCACACAGCCGTCGCAGACGAAGCCGGCGATGCCGTTGTTGCGGGCCATGCCCAGCACCAGGTCGCCAACGACCGCACAACCGGTGTGTCCGTGGGTGGTCACGATCAGGATGTCGCCCGGCTGCGCATGCTCGAGCGCTGCCACCACGGCCAGGTTGTCGGCTGCGCCGGCATCGACGGTGAGCGCCACGCCGCACAACACGCTCTGGTCGGCGAACATCGGCTTGATCCGGTAGTCGAGCGTGCCACCGCCCTGCATGGCGTCGACGACGAAGCCGGTCTGCAGGCCCTTGAAGGCGGCCACCGATTCGGCGCTCGGGCGGGGGAAGTCACGCACGACCTGCACGGCGGGGGCATTATCGAGCATCGCGATTCTCCTATGGGTAGAGGCGATACAGTACCAGTCCTTCGACTGGTTCCCCTTGGACTCGTTCTCTTGTCTCGGGCGGTGGTTCCCTTGTTTGGGCGGTGCTTCCCTTGTTTGGGCGGTGCTTCCCCTGTCTCAGGCGGTGACGGCGGCCGGCGCCCGGCGGGCGCGGCGCACCATCAGCACGATCGCGATCGCGGCCAGCACGAAACCGATCTCGTCGGACATCGAGGTCGCGGCGATCAGCGCGAATGCCGCGACCATCGCCAGCGCGCGCAGCCAGCCTGCCAATGGCGAGCCCGCATAACCGATCACCGCCACGCCCCAGAGGCCGATCGCCAGCGACACCTTGAGCAGGATGTAGGCGACCGCCAGCGGGTAACCGACCGCCTGGGCGACCGGGCCGCCGTCCTGCAACATCAGCGCCGGCGTATAGACAGCCATGAACGGGATCACGAAGCCCGCCGCCGCCACCTTGATCGCCTCGATCGAGATCTTCAGCCCGCTCTCCCTGGCGATCGGACTGGCGGCGAAGCAGGCCAGCGCCACCGGCGGCGTCAGGTCGGCCAGGATGCCGAAGTAAAAGACGAACATGTGGCTGACGATCAGCGGCACGCCCAGTTCGAGCAGCGCCGGGCCGGCGATGCTCGACGTGATGATGTAGTTGGGGATCGTCGGGATGCCCATGCCCAGCACGATGCAGGTCACCATCGTGAGCAGCAACGACAGGAACAGGCTCTTCTCGCCGATCGACACGATGTACTGGCCGAAAGTATTGGCGGCGCCGGTCAGGGTCATCGTGCCGACGATGATGCCCACGATCGCACAGGCGATGCCCACCGGCAGCGCGGTGCGCGCGCCCTCGGCCAGCGAGTCGCGGCAGTCGATCAGCGTGGCCCGCCCGCCCTTGGAGAACAGGTTCCAGCCGATCAGGACCGCCATCAGCAGGCCGATCAGCCAGATGCCCAGTTGCAGGAAGGCCCCTGCCAGCAGCCCCAGGCCGATCCAGAAGATCACCCGGATCGCGCCGGCCGGCAGACGCAGCGCGATCGAGCCGCCCAGCACCAGCAGCACGGTCAGCGCGAGGCCGATGGTGCCGGCGTACAGCGGCGTGTAGCCGGAGAACAGCAGCCAGACGAGCACGCCCAGCGGCAGCAACAGGAACCAGCGGGTGCGCAAGGCGTCCAGCGCCGAGGGCAGTTCGGTCTTGGGCAGCCCGACCAGGCCGTGCTTGCCGGCTTCGAGGTGCACCATCCAGAACGCCGAGGCGAAGTACAGGATCGCCGGCAGGATCGCGGCCTTGACCACCTCGTGGTACTCGACCCCGAGCGTCTCGGCCATGATGAAGGCGACCGCGCCCATCACCGGCGGCATGATCTGTCCGCCCATCGACGCGGTGGCCTCGACGCCGCCGGCAAACGCCGCGCGATAGCCGAAGCGCTTCATCAGCGGGATCGTGAACTGGCCGGTGGTGACCACGTTGGCCACCCCTGAACCCGAGATCGTGCCCATCAGGCCTGAGGAAATCACCGACACCTTGGCGGCACCGCCGATCTTGTGTCCGACCAGGCCGAGCGAAATGTCGGTGAACAGGCGGATCATGCCGGCGCGCTCGAGAAAGGAGCCGAACAGGATGAACAGAAAGATATAGGTGGACGAGACATAGATCGGAATGCCGTAGATGCCCTCGGTGCCGAAGGTCATGTGCTCGACCACCTGGGCAAAATCGTAGCCGCGATGATCGAAGGGCGCCGGCAGGTACTGGCCGAACAGGCAATAGGCGAGAAAGGTGCCGGCAATGATCGGCAGCGCGATGCCCATGCTCATCCAGGTGGCGGCGAACACGGTGACCAGCACCAGCACGCCGACCACCAGGTCGCGTGGCAGCGGATCGCCGGCGCGCAGCAGCAGTTCGGTGAAGTCGACCCATTGGTACAGGGCCGTGACCGTGCCGATCGCGGCGAGCGTCCAGGCGACGGTGCGGCCCAGCGGCCCGTAGCCGCGGTTGAGCGCCACCAGCGGAAACACCAGCAACAGCAAAAAGCCCAGGTGGAAGGCCCGTACCACCTGGCTGGGGAAATCGATCACGTGCGCGGCGGTGGCCACCTGGAACAGCGAGAACAGCACCGCGATCCAGAACAGCAGCCGGCCCTGCCAACCGGGCGGGAAACCCTGCCCGTGCGGATCGGTGATATCGGGTGGGGGCTGGAGCGGGGAGGACTGCAGCGGCTGTCGGGGCGGGGTGGCAGTGGCCATGGGTCGTGCTCTGTCTTATCGGGCTGGGAAGCCGGGGGCTGCAAATGGCAGAACCCGCCGGCGGACGGCGGGTTCTGCGGGGCGTGGCGGGGTCGTGTCCAAGCCGGCCCCGCCGGCGCCGGGACTTACTTGATCAGGCCTTTTTCCTTGTAGTAGCGCTCGGCACCCGGGTGCAACGGCACCGGCATGCCGGCCAGCGCATCCTTGAGGGTGATCTGCGCGGCCGACTTGTGGGCGGCTTCCAGCGTGGGCAGGTTCTCGAACAACTGCTTGGTCATCTGGTAGACGGTTTCCTCGGACACGCCGTCATGGGTGACGAAGAAGTTCATCACCGCGACCGTCGGAACATCGGCCTCCTGGCCCCGGTAGGTGCCGGCCGGGATCTTCATCGCCACGTAAGGTGAGCCCAGCTTGTCGGCCACCGCCTGTGGCACCGCGACCATCGTCACGTCGACCGACGTCGACAAGTCCTTGAGCGAGGCAACGCCCAGCCCGGCCGACTGCAGCGTGGCATCGAGTTGTCGGTTCTTGACCAGTTCGACCGACTCGGCAAACGGCAGGTACTCGGTCTTGGACAGGTCGTTGTAGCTCATCCCGGCCGCGGCGAAGATCGCGCGCGCGTTCAGCTCGGTCCCCGACTTGGGTGCACCGACCGACAGGCTCTTGCCTTTAAGGCCGGCCAGGTCGGTGATGCCGCTGTCCTTGGAGGCCACGATCTGGATCACGTTCGGATAGGCGGCGGCGATGCCGCGCAGCTTGTCCAGCGGCGTCTTGAAGCCGACGTCGGCATTGCCGGCCCAGGCCAGTTGCAGTGAATCGCCCAGTGTCAGCGCCAGTTCACCCTTGCCGCGCTGCAGCAGGTTGAGGTTCTCGACCGATCCCTTGGTCGACTGCACCTGGGTGCGTACGCCCGGGATCTTGTCGGCGTAGATCTTGGACAGACCGACCCCCAGCGGGTAGTAGACCCCGGCCGTTCCGCCGGTGAGGATGTTGATGAATTCGGCGGCCTGGGTGACCGGTGCGGCCAGGCCGAGCGCGGCCGTGGTGGCCGCGGCGGCGAACAGGCGCGAGGTGAGGCGTTTCATGCTGACTCCACGAAGAATCGTTGGTATGGTCTGGAAAGGGGCAACCCCGTTTCGCGGGGATGATGCGCCGCGAAGATTAGCAGGTTCCGGGGTGAAAATCGTGGGAAGTTTTCAACCGGATCGAGACCATCCCCTTGCTGGAGAAAAAGGCCATGAGCACGTCGACCAGAACGGTCGCTTCGACCCCGGTGGGTGGCGATCCGCAGGCCAGGGTGGCCGTGGTCACCGGTGGGGCGATGGGCATCGGTGCCGAGGTCGTCGAGCGGCTGGCGCGCGCCGGGTCGCAGGTGGTGATTGCCGATCGCGACCAGGCGGCGGCCCGGGCGACATCGGCGCGACTCCAGGACCACGGCCTGGCGGTCAGCGAGGTCGCGCTCGACGTGGCCGACCCGGCGTCGGTGGCCGCGGCTTTTGCGACGATCGAGGCGGCCCATGGTCGGTGCGACGTGCTCGTCAATTGCGCCGGCATCGCCAAGGTGGAGCCGTTCCTGGAGTTCGGGTTGGAGAACTTCGCCGCGACGATGGCGGTCAATGTCACCGGCACATTTTTGTGCTGTCAGCAGGCGGCCCGGCTGATGGTGCGCCATCGCTGGGGTCGGCTGATCAACATCGCGTCGGTCGCCGGGATGCGCGCGGTCGGCACCGGCCGCACCGGCTACGGCACCTCGAAGGGCGCTGTGATCAGCCTGACCCGGCAGATGGCGGTGGAACTGGCCGAGCATGGCATCACCGCCAACGCGGTGGCGCCCGGCCCGGTGCATACGCCGATGACCGAAAAGCTGCACACCGCGAAGTTTCGCGAAGAGTACTCGGCGGCGATCCCGATGAACCGCTACGGCACGACCGGCGAGATCGCCGGCGCGGTGATGTACCTGGCCTCGGAGGAGGCCTCGTACGTGACCGGCATCGTGAGGCCGGTCGACGGGGGGTTCCTGGCTTCCGGAGCGAGGGGGATCTGAAAGAACCGCCGCCGTGGGTCTTCAGGGTTTGTAGTTCGGGCTCAGCGGGCCGTAGAGCATCCCGTTGTCCCGCCCCGCCGACAGCAGCCGGGCACTGGTGATCCGGGCAACTCCGTGGCTTTCATCCAGTGCGGTGGCAGCCACCTGGCGGACGATTGCGGTGATCAACAGGCCGGCCAGTCCACCCTGGTTGTTCTGCTGTTCGCTGCTCGAGGCCGAGGCCCGGCCTTCCCAGAGCAGCGCCCCGGTGCGCAGGTCGACGAGTCGCGCCTGCGCGGTGACGACCGACGCGCTGCCGATGACGAAGTAACGGGTGCCGTAGTCGTTGATGTCGATGTACATCGCCGCATCGGCCCCGAAGATCTTGCGCAGCCGGGCCGGATCGACCTTGTGCATCTCGTCGGGAACGGGCAGGCCATTGGCCTTGAACACCTCGTCCACCAGCGTGATCGGCAACACGTAGTAGCCCGACTCGGCCAGTGGTCGCTGGGTGTGCGAGTAGAAGCTATAGCTGGCATTGACCTCGGGGCTGGAATTGGTCGGGGGCAGGACCAGGATGCTGCGCGGGTTCGCTGCCTTGAACGCGCTGTAGTCGTAGGGATTGTCGACCGCGCAACCCGCCAACAGCGCCAGTGGGAACAGGATCGTCGCAACTGCCGTTCGGATCACTTGAGGTCCTTGAAGCCGTTGGCGATGTTGGTCAGGAACACGGCCGACTCCGGGTAAAGCTGCTTTTCCCTGGCAAACATCGCCGCGGTCGCCCCGGTGTTGCCGACCTTGCTATATAGCAGCCCGAGGTGGGCATACAGGCCGGGCGGCGGCTTTTGCCCGTTCGCGGCGGTGTCGCGCAACTGCGCCTCCAGCGCCTGGATCTGTTGCTCGGGAGGCTCGTTCTGGAAATACTGGTAGACCTGCGCCTCGTAGCCGCCCCACGCGTACAGGTCGGGGGTGACCGCGCAGCCGCCGCCGGCGATGGCCAGCAACAGCGCGCCCGAAAAACCCAGCCGCCTGCCGCGTCCGTCGCGGCGGACAGCGCTGCTCACTTGATCGCCTGCGCGTCGACCCCCGCGGCCAGCTTGTCGACCGCCTCGCGGATCGCCAGGTCGAGCACCTTGCCGTTGAGCGTCGAGTCGTAGCCGGCGGTACTGCCGAAACCGACGACCTCGCGCGCCGACAGCGCGTACTCACCGGCGCCCTGGACCGAGTAGGCCACTTCGAGCGTCTGGGTGTTGACGACGTTCAGCGTGACCTTCGCGTAGGCGATCTGCGCCTTGCCCCGACCCAGCAGGCCGAACAACTGGCGGTCACCGACTTCCTTGCGACCGAACTCGGTGACGTCGCCGGTGACCAGGAAGTCGGCTCCCCTGAGTGCCTGCGGTTGCGCGCGCATCACCGATTCGCGGGTGGCCTGGTCGAGGTTCTCGCGATCGAGCACGCTGAAGCGGTTCGTCAGATTCAGTTGCGCGGTCAGGATGGTCCTGGCCTGGCTGCCCATCCGGTCTACGCCGTCGCTGAAGATGCCCCGCTGGAACGCGGACTTGTTCTCGAACTTGCCGATGGCCACCGGCAGGCGCTTGCCGGCAAACGGCTTGCTCGAAATGGGCGCCGCCTGGGTCGCGACCGAGGTCGAGGTTTCGGTCGTCGCGCAGCCGGCCAGGGTCAGGGCGAGGCTGACGCATAGGATCGAGCCGGGCAGAAATATCTTGGACATGGAGAAAGCCTGTGAACTATCCGCTGCAATGCACCATTCTCGCTCAGACCTCGCAGGCCTGTCGTATGTCTTGGCATTGCCCGTGGCGCCCAGGCCTCACCTTAGCTGGGAGGGCCTGACCTCGTAGCCCGTTGCCGATGCCGATGACGACACCAAGCAGAGGCGACAAGCCGGGGTCGGTGCCTGGCCAAGCGGATTCCTGCCGGTGTCGCGGGTGATAGCATGGGTCGCACACGGCGGGCGGCCGGGGTTTTGACTGCCAGACCATCAGGATGACGAGGACACGGGAGGCAGGGCAATGTTGTCGGTCAGCGAAGACATCAGGCGCCTCGAATCGCTGGGCGATCAGGCGTGGATGCCGCATCGCTCGATCGCCCAGGCCTTGATGGCCTCATCGTCGCTGCACCGCGATCGTGCTGCACTGGCGACGATAGATTTACACGCGGCTGACCTGCGGGGGCCAAGCTGGACTTACGCGGAGTTCGTCACCGAGGTCCGGCAGGCGGCCAGCCTGTTCGGGCGTCTCGCCGGCAAGGAAGGACCGCGGGTGGCCTTGTTGACGCCGCCGACACCGCAAGCCTGGATTGGCTTGTTCGGCGCGCAGTTCAACGGCACGGCCGTTCCGATCAACCACGCGTTGGGGGCCGACCACCTGCTGGCCCTGCTCAATGTCGCGCAAGCCGACGTGGCGCTGGTTGACGCGAACGTCCAGGGTGGCGGGGTCTCGGAAGAACTCCTGATCAGGCTTCGTACCGAGGTACCGAGCCTGCGTGCCATCGTGCAAACCGATGGTGATGGACCCGGTCGGTCGGATTTCGCGGCGCGCCTGCGCGAGTCGCCGCTCGGGCCGGGACCGGAGGCTGGCGAGGATGACCTGGTCGCGCTCTATCACACGGGGGCACCACCGGCCTGCCCAAGCTGGCCCGACACACGCACCGCAACCAGCTGTTTGCCGCGAAGGGCGCTGCGGCGATGTACGACGCCGGGCCTGGCGACGCGATTCTCAACGGGTTCCCGTTGTTCCACGTGGCAGGCGCGTTCGTCTACGGCTTGTCCATGCTGCTGTCCGGATCCAGCATCTGGTTGCCACCCGACGGCGGCTGGCGCAATCCCAGGTTCGTGGCCGGTGCGTGGCACGCGATCGATGCCTTGGGCATCACGATGCTGGCCATGGTGCCTACCGTGATGTCCATCCTGCTGGCGGCGCCGGGCAGCGAGCGTCGGCATGCCTGCGTACGGCTGGGGCTGACTGGTGGATCTGCTTTGCCGACGGGGATTGCCGATGCTTTCGAAAGGGAATGTGGCATTCCCGTTCGCAACATCCTGGGCATGACCGAGACTGGCGGGGTGATCGCCATCGAACCGTTTCACGCGCCGCGCACACCGGGCAGTTGCGGTCTGCCGATTCCGTTTTGCAAGGTCGATACCACCGCGGGCGGGGTGATCCGCATCCGGGGGCCCAACGTGTCGCCCGGCTACACCGATGCCGGGCGGGATCCGGGCACGTTCGAACCCGGCGGCCTGCTCACGGGCGACCTGGGTCACCTCGACGCGCAGGGCCGCTTGTTCGTGACCGGTCGCTCCAAGGACGTCATCATCCGGGGGGCTCACAACATCGATCCGATCCTGATCGAGGAGGCCCTTTGCCAACACCCCGATGTGGCGTCGGCCGCCGCGATCGGGGTTCCGGATCCTCATTCAGGCGAGGTTCCCGTCGCTTACGTGGCCCTGCATCCCGGGGCAGGGATCACCGGGGAACAACTATTGGCGTGGGTAAGACCTCACGTGTCCGAGGCGGCCGCGGTACCCAAAGCCGTCCGCCTGGTGCCGACGATGCCCCTGACGGCTATCGGAAAGATCTATAAGCCCGAGTTGCAGCGGCAGGCGACCGAGCACGTGTTCGCGCAGCTGCTGGCACAGCGTGGGCTTGATCGGTCGATCCGGGTCGCCGTGGCCGATAACAGCGGGCAGCTCGAAGTGGTTTATTCCCCGGTCGATGCAGAACACGATGAGCAGGCGTGCGCCGCCTGGCTGGCGGACTGCATGCGACCGTTCGCATTGTCGTGGCGTTGGGATGGCGCGAGCCTTGACACAGCCTGAGCACAAGGTGCCAAGGACATGGGACATGGGCGGCGGGGGTCAACGGTGCCACGGGATGTGGGACTGGTCGGGGTGAGAGGATTCGAACCTCCGGCCTCTACGTCCCGAACGTAGCGCTCTACCAGGCTAAGCTACACCCCGCATCAACGGACCGCGCGGCGTACCGGCCAACCCCTGCGCCGGGAAGACAACTTGGCGAGGCAGGACCGGGGACCGAGGTGTTTGAGGTTTCTACGCGCCCGTAGCCCGGCACGGCCAAAACCCGATTCACCGATCGCGATCGATTGAGTAAGCCGTAAAGTATAGCAGGGCGTCGCGGTACACGGAAGTGGCGCCGCCGGGAATAAGGGCGTCGACCTGTTCGCGGGCGAGCGCGGCCTCGTCGGCGGCCCGCTGGCGGGCAAACTCGAGGGCGCCGCAGTCCTGGACCGCGGTCAGGATCTCGTCGAAACGGGCGGAATCGCCGTGGGTGATGGCATCGCGGACCAGGTCGCGCTGCGCCGGGCTGCCCTGGTTCATCACGTAGATCAGGGGCAGCGTGGGCTTGCCTTCGCGCAGGTCGTCCCCCAGGCTCTTGCCGATGTCGGCGGCGCTGCCCGTGTAATCGAGCACGTCGTCGACGATCTGGAACGCGGTGCCCAGATGACGGCCGTAGGCGGCCGCGGCGTCTTCGACCTTGGGGGCGGCATCGCACAAGATGGCGCCCAGCCGTGCGGCGGCCTCGAACAGCTTGGCCGTCTTGTAGCGGATGACCTGCATGTAGCGGGCCTCGTCGACATCGGGGTCGTTGCAGTTCATCAGCTGCAACACCTCGCCCTCGGCGATCACGTTGGTGGCGTCGGCCAGCACCTTCATCACGCCCATCCGGTCGACGGTGACCATCATCGGGCAGGCGCGCGAGTAGCGGAAGTCGCCGACCAGCACCGAGGCGGCGTTGCCGAAGGCGGCATTGGCGGTTTCGCGGCCGCGGCGCAGGCTCGACTCGTCGACCACGTCGTCGTGCAACAGCGTGGCGGTGTGAATGAACTCGACCACCGCGGCCAGTTGGAAATGGCTGCGCTCACCCCGGTAGCCGAGCGCGCGGGCCAGCAACAGCAGCAGCACCGGGCGCATGCGCTTGCCGCCGGCGCCGACGATGTAGTCGGCAATGGTGTTGACGAGCACGACCTCGGACCGCAACTGGGTGCGGATCACGTTGTCGACCTCGGCAAGGTCACCGGCCAGTGCCGGGAATAGTTCAGCGGGCTTCATGTTGCCGGTATTCTAATCGCTACTGGACTTGCTAAGGGGGCGTTGTGTGGGCTAAAATTTTGGGTTTCCCGAAGGATTTTCGGCACGGTTTTTGCAGGAAAACCGCCCCTTAGTGCTTTTCGATCAATGGCTTGGCTTCATGGCGGTACGCGTGGAGCGCGGCAATATTCGGAACGATAGGAACGCACTTTGCCCGGTTGATGAGGGACAGTTCACTGTTTTTCGGTCCCTTCCCAGGTTTTATCCTCGCGCGATCGACAGGGTTTGCCGGTCGGGGTCGGGGCGCAGTGGCCAAACCAGGCAGTCGCTTGATCGCAGGCAGTTTTCCGGCACGACCATTTCATTAGAGGTTATCCATGTACGCGGTGATAAAAACCGGTGGCAAGCAGTATCGCGTCGCCCCCGGCGAGAAACTCAAAATAGAACAGATACCGTCGGACATTGGCAGCGTTGTAACTCTCGACCAGATCCTGGCCGTGAGCAATGGTGACAAGTCCCTTATCGGCGAGCCCCATGTGGGCGGAGCCACGGTTTCTGCCACGGTCATCGACCACGGCAAAGGCGCGAAAGTGCGCATCTTCAAGATGCGTCGTCGCAAGCACTATCGCAAATCGCAGGGCCATCGCCAGGCGTTCACGGAGATTTTCGTGAGTGGCATCGATTCGCCGCTGGGCTCGGCCTCGGCCGATGCCTCCGAGGCGCTCAACCGTGCCCGGGCGTTTCGCGCCGCGCTCGATCTGGCCGCGCAGGGCGGTTCGCCCGCCGACGTGGCGGCCACCCGGCGCAGCTATCGCGACGGAGAAGTGGCGGCCAGGCCGGCCGCCGCGGCTGCCGGTGACGCGGGTGATGCCGGTGATTCGGGTGACGACCTGACCAAGGTCGAAGGGGTCGGTCCGAAGATCGCCGAGTTGCTGCAGGCGGCGGGCATTCGCACGTATGCCGATCTGGCCGCCGCGTCGCAGGACACGCTCAAGCAGGTGCTGGCCGACGCCGGCGCACGCTACGCGGCCCACGATCCGGGCACCTGGTCCGAGCAGGCGGCGCTGGCCGCCAGCGGCGACTGGGACACCCTGAAGACCTTGCAGGACCAACTCGACGGCGGACGCCGCGTTTCTTGAGGAGATTGACTCATGGCACATAAGAAAGGCGGCGGCTCTACGCGCAACGGTCGGGACTCCAAGCCGAAGATGCTGGGCGTCAAGGCCTATGGTGGCCAGTCGGTCTCGGCCGGTTCGATCATCGTTCGCCAGCGTGGCACCCGTTTCCATGCCGGCGAGAATGTCGGCGTGGGCAAGGACTACACGTTGTTCGCACTGATCGACGGCAAGGTCGACTTCTCGATCAAGGGCGTTCTTCGCCGCCACCCGGTGACGATCCTGCCGCAGTGACCGAAGCGCCCCACGCTCACTGCGTTCGCTCGGCAAGCCGCCAGTGCCGTCGCTGCAAGGACGGCCCGTTCCGGCAGCGCCGGGCGGGGCCCGGCGAAACCCTGCCTCCACCCCCGCGGGGGCTGCCTGGCCCGAGAGCGGCTTGGGGGCGGCCCGGCGCTCGCCCTCGGGCCAGGCGGTCCTCTTGCTTGGGATGCGGCTGGATTGCGCGAAATGGCTGGGACTTGCGCCGCGCGGGTAGGGTGTGCGCGATGGATCGCTGAATGAAGCCCCGCGTCGTCGGGGCTTCATTTTTTTGGGCCTGGCCTTGGCGGGCCGGGTCCGCAAATTGGATAGCGCATGAAATTCTTTGACGAAGCCAGCATCGAGGTGATTGCCGGAAACGGGGGCAATGGCATCGTCTCGTTCCGGCGCGAGAAGTTCATTCCCAAGGGCGGGCCCGACGGCGGGGACGGGGGGCGTGGCGGCAGCATCTGGGCGGTTGCGGATCGCAACCTGAACACCCTGATCGACTACCGTTACGCGCGCATCCACCGCGCCCGCAACGGCGAGTACGGCCGTGGGTCGGATCAATATGGCGCCGCGGCCGAGGACGTCATCCTGCGCATGCCGGTGGGCACGGTCGTGCGCGATGCCGAGACCGACGAGTTGCTGGGCGACCTGACGGTCGATGGCGAAAAGCTGCTGTTGGCGCAGGGTGGGCAGGGCGGCCTTGGCAACATCCATTTCAAGTCGAGCACCAACCGCACACCGCGTCAGTCGACCCCCGGCACGCCGGGGCAGACGCGTCAGCTCAGGCTCGAGCTGCGGGTGCTGGCCGACGTCGGCCTGCTGGGCATGCCCAACGCGGGCAAGTCGACGCTGATCAGCGCGATCAGCAATGCCCGCCCCAAGATTGCCGACTACCCGTTCACCACGCTGCACCCCAACCTGGGGGTCGTGCGGGTGGGCCCCGAGCGCAGCTTCGTCGTGGCCGACGTGCCCGGACTGATCGAGGGCGCGGCCGAGGGAGCGGGGCTGGGGCATCGCTTCCTGCGGCACCTGCAGCGCACCAGCCTGCTGCTGCACCTGGTGGACATCGCGCCGTTCGATCCCGAGGTCGATCCGGCCGCCGATGCCCGCGCGATCCTGCACGAACTCGAGACCTACGACGAGGCGCTGGCCGCCAAGCCGCGCTGGCTGGTGCTCAACAAGATCGACATGGTGCCGGCCGAGCAGCGTGAGCAGACGATCGCCGATTTCCTCAAGGCCTACAAGGGCAAGGGCCGCAAGGCGATCCCGCTCGATCCCAAGCGGGTCTACGTGGTGTCGGCGCTCGCCCGCGAAGGGCTGGACAAGCTGTGCCAGGACGTGCAGACCTTTGTCAGCGCGCAAAAGGCGGTGCCTACCGAGGCGCCCGACCTGCGCTTCGATCGGGATGTCGACGATGAATGAGGCACTGCCCGGCGGGGCCGCCGGCCAGTCCGGCGCAACTGATGCAAGCGGTGTGATCGGCGAGGTCACCGACACGGCGGTCGCCGCCCGGCCGCTGCTCAGCGAGGCGCGCCGCGTGGTGGTCAAGATCGGCTCCAGCCTGGTCACCAACGAGGGCAGGGGCCTCGATGGCGAGGCGCTGGGCCTGTGGGCCGCGCAGATCGCCGAGCTGCGCCGCCAGGGCAAGGAGGTGTTGCTGGTGTCGTCGGGGGCGATCGCCGAGGGCATGCTGCGCCTGGGTTGGCGCGAGCGCCCCGCGAGGTGCACGACCTGCAGGCCGCCGCCGCCGTGGGGCAGATGGGCCTGGCCCAGGTCTATGAAAGCCGGTTTCGCGAGCAGGGCCTGCAAACGGCCCAGGTGTTGCTGACCCACGATGACCTGTCCGATCGCAAACGCTACCTCAATGCACGTTCGACCTTGTTGACGCTGATGCGGCACCGGGTGCTGCCGATCATCAACGAGAACGACACGGTGGTCACCGACGAGATCAGTTCGGTGACAACGATACGCTGGGCGCGTTGGTCACCAACCTGGTCGAGGCCGAGTTGCTGATCATCCTCACCGACCAGGAAGGCCTGTACACCGCCGACCCGCGCAAGGACGCGACGGCCACGATGCTCGGCTCGGTGACGGCCGGCGATCCGGCGCTGGACCGGATGGCCGGCGATGCGGGCTCGGCGATCGGCCGCGGGGGCATGGCCACCAAGGTGTCGGCGGCGCGGCGGGCGGCGGCCAGCGGCGCGCACACGATCGTCGCCTCGGGCCGGCAGGTGCAGGTGCTGACCCGGCTGGCGGCCGGCGAGCTCATCGGCACCCAGTTCATCTCACGGATGCCACGGATGGCGGCGCGCAAGCAATGGCTGGCCGGGCACCTGCAACTGCGTGGCGCGGTGATCGTCGACGACGGTGCGGCGCGTGCGCTCAAGCACCAGGGCAGAGCCTGTTGCCGATCGGGGTGGTGCAGGTGAAGGGCACGTTCGAGCGCGGCGAGGTGGTCGCCTGCCTCGATGGCGAGGGGGTCGAGATCGCGCGCGGCCTGATCAACTATTCGAGTGACCAGGCCAGGCGCATCCTGCGCACCGCATCATCCGAGATCGCCACGCGGCTGGGCTTCGTCGAGGAGCCCGAACTGATTCATCGCAGCAACCTGGTGCTGCGCCAGGATCAGGCGGTTTCGAGTGCCTCGAATTCGACCAATCCGTCGGCCTCGGCCTCGGCCTCGTCGAACAGGTCGTCGTCGTAGGCAGACAGATCGAGCGTCTCGATGTCATCCGCGTCGAACTCATCGAGGTCGTCGTCGACCTCCAGCGTGCGCTCGGGGCGGCCCAGCCAGGCCGACGGCGGGTCGTCGTCGGTATGGGCCTGGCGCGGCTCGGCGCCATCGCCGGCGTCGCCTCCGGCGTCGTCCCGCGCGGCCCGCTTGCCCTTGCGACGGGCCTCCTGGCGATCGCGCGCCAGCGCCTCTTCGGCACTCATCACTTCGCGGTGTTCGCACGAGAAGCGCAGCCCGCTGCGGCTTTTCTCATAGAGGCGCTGCGAGGCCTCGAGGGCGGCCTTGCTGTCCACCATCAGCAGAACCGGCGACACCGGGGAGCGGGGTCGGCGGGTGGAGTTGCGTTGCTTGCTCATCAGTCGATCCTCGTAAAAGGTCGTGCCCATGCGGCATGCAACGAACTCTAGAGGGATGGACCGAAAAAGCCGTGAACTACGTCATGAAAAGAAAACCGACACCGTGGCACATGTCACGCCGGCCGACATCAGGCCCCGGGAGCGTTGGCGACGACCTCGGTCATGACCGCCAGCGCGCGGTCGATCTGGGCCGGTGACACGTCGAGGTGGGTGACGGCGCGGATGCGCCCCTGCACCGGCCCGATACGCAGGCCGCGCGCCAGGCAGCGGCTGGCGAACTCGGTGCAGGACAGGCCGGTGCCCGAGACCTCGAAGAACACGATGTTGGTGGCGGGCGGGCCGTAAACCAGCGACACACCGGGCATCGCCTGCAGGCCGGCGGCCAGCCGCGCCGCCTGGTGGTGATCTTCGGCAAGCCGGGCCACGTGGTGATCGAGCGCATGCAGGCAGCCGGCCGCGGCAATGCCCGCCTGGCGCATCGCGCCGCCCAGCGCCCACTTGTAGCGGGCCGCGCGGCCGATGAACTCGCGCGAGCCGGCCAGCACCGCGCCCAGCGGTGCCCCCAGGCCCTTGGTGAAGTCGAGCCACAGCGAATCCATCGGGGCGCCGTAGGCCGCCGCGTCGATGCCGCTGGCGATCGCCGCGTTCATCAGCCGGGCGCCGTCCATGTGCACGGCCAGCCCTGGGCTCGTGCGGCGTCGGCGGTGGCCTGCAGCACCGGTAGCGGCCACACCGAACCGCCGCCGAAGTTGTGGGTCTGCTCGATGCACACAGCAACTGCGCCGGCGGCGCGTACGGCGAAGGCAGCGCCCGCGAGTTCTGCAATGCCCGGTGCAGGTCGTCGGGACTGAACACCCCCTGCGGCAGTCGCTGCGCGGGGTCGGCGGTGATCGCTTCGGTCATGACGCCGGACACCAGGCCGGCCCCCCCGGACTCGGCGCGCAGCACGTGCGCGCCGTGCTCGGCAAACAGCAGGTCGCCCGGCTGGGTATGGGCCTTGACCGCCACCAGGTTGCACATCGTGCCGGTGGGCAGGAACAGCGCGGCCTGCTGGCCGAGCAGCGCGGCCACCCGCTCGCAGAGCGCGATGACCGTGGGTCTTCGGCGCGTTGCTCGTCGCCGACCTCGGCCCGCGCGATCGCCTCGCGCATCGCCGGCGTGGGGCGGGTTTCGGTGTCGCTGTTCAGGCGGATCAGGTCATCGTTCATGGGGTCGGCACCGGCAACTGTACTGGTGCGCGTACCGTAACACGGCCGGTGCCGCGAACCGGATCCGTGCCTGCCCGGCGCAGCCCGGCTGGGGCATGGTGGACGACCCGAAACCCGCGATGGAGAACCGCCGATGAGACCCGATGCCGACCTGGCCCCACCCGCCCCGGTTTCCCTGTGCGGTGATGCGCCGGTCCGCCTGGCCTCGCGTCTGGGCGGCATGCGCTCGTCGGCGATCCGCGACCTGCTGGCCCACGCGCGCGAACCGGGAATGATCTCCTTTGCCGGCGGCCTGCCGTCACCCGATGGCTTCGACGTGGCCGCGTTGCAGCGGGCGATGGCCGACACGATGGCCGATGCGCGCCATGCATTGCAGTACGGGGTCACCGAGGGTGAGCCGGTGCTACGCGAGGCGCTCGCAGCCTGGATGACTCGACGGGGGTTGCGCTGCGCCGCCGGCGACGTCCTGGTGACCACCGGCTCGCAGCAGGCGATCGACCTGGTCGCCCGGCTGCTGCTCGATGCCGGCGACGTGGTGGCGATCGAGCGGCCTGCCTACCTCGCGGCGCTGGGCGTGTTCCGCCTCGCCCAGGCGCAGGTGGTCGGCCTGCCGGCCGATGACGAGGGCCCGGCGATGGCCGGGCTGCAGGCGCTGGTGGACGAGGGCCGGACCCCGCGCCTGCTCTACCTGGTGCCGGACTTTGCGAACCCGACCGGGGCGACGATGTCGCTCGCGCGGCGTCAGGCGCTGCTGCAGTTCGCGGTCAATCACCGGGTGGTGATTCTCGAGGACGATCCCTACGGCGCGATGCGCTTTGCCGGCGAGGCATTGCCCTCGATCGCGAGCCTGGCCGCGGCCGATCCGCGCGCCGCCGCGCTGGTGATCCACGCGTCGACGCTGTCCAAGATCGTCGCGCCGGCACTGCGTATCGGCTGGCTGGTGCTGCCGCCCGGGCTGATGCCGGCCGCGGTGATCATCAAGCAGTGCCTCGATCTGCACAGCCCGACCGTATGCCAGTTGGCCGCGGCACACTACCTGGGCAGCGGGCGGCTCGATGATCGATTGTCGGTGTTGCGCAGGCTGTACCGCGATCGCAAGGACGCGCTGCGCGAGGCTTTGCAGGGGCACTTCGGCGACCTGCTCGAGTGCAACGATCCGCAGGGCGGGATGTTCCTCTGGGCCCGGCTGACCGGGCCGGGCGCGATCGAGGCGACCCGGTGGCTGCGTGCGGCGCTCACGCACAAGGTGATGTTCGTGCCCGGCGAGGCCTTCTACGATGCCGGGCCCGATCCGGCCAGCCTGCGCCTGAGTTTCGCGACCACGCCGCCTGACCTGATGGGCGAGGGGGCGCGCCGGTTGCGGGCCGCGCTGGACACCGCGACGGCCGGCTGAGCCGGCTTTGCCGACCCGCCTATAATCGGGTGGCGTCGTCGTCCACCGGTCGATGACGGTTTTCTTCATGGTGCCGACAGATCGCCCGCCGCCCGGTGGCGGGTAATCCATCGGTTAAACGGGAAGCAGTGAGGCAACGCCCGTTGCCCAAACTGCGCTGCCCCCGCAACGGTAAGCAGGCGCTCGCCAGATGGCGACGACGCGACCCCACTGCCACTGGCCTCATCGGCCGGGAAGGCGGGAAGCGAAGGCCTGTCAGCCCGGATACCGGCCATGAATCGGTCCGCAACCCGTCACGGTGCGTGTCAGCCCGGACGCTGCGCGGTTTTGTCCTTTGGGGTCGCGCACGGGGTGTGCCGGCCGGGAGTCCTGAATGTCTGATCGTCTTGTTGTTTGTCGTCCGCCTTGCGCGGACTTTCGTCGTGCGTGGTCGCCGCGTGTCGGCCTGCTCACGTTGTCGGTGGCGGCGGCGCTATCGGCCGGTTGGCCGATGACCGGTGCCGCGCAGAGTGTCACCGCGCTGCGTCCGATCGTCGTCACCGCGACGCGGACCGCGCAGCCCGTGGTCAACCAGATCAGCGATGTCGAATCGCTGTCGTCGTCGGTGTTGCGCGATCGCGGCCTCTACGACCTTTCGGGGGCGCTGGGCGGCCTGTCGGGGATCGACCTGTCGTCCAACGGCGGGCCCGGCGCCACCAGCACCGTGTTGTTGCGCGGCGCCAGCGCCGGCCAGACCCTGACCCTGGTCGACGGCTTTCGTCTGTCGTCGGTGTCGTTGGGGCAACCGACCTACGAGGCGTTGCCGCTGATGCTCACCGACCGCATCGAGGTGTTGCGCGGGCCGGCATCCGGCCTTTACGGGGCCGATGCGATCGGCGGCGTGGTGCAGTTGTTCACCCCCGAGATCAAGCCCGGCACGCAGATCGAGGCCGAGGCCGCGTTCGGTGGCGAATCGACCCGCCGGCTGGCCGGCGCGCTCTCTGGCGGCAACAACAGCCTGCTCGGCTCGATCCGGCTCAGCCGCGAGTCGAGCGACGGTTTCAATGCCACCCGGCCCGGGTACTTTGGCTTCAATGCCGATGCCGACGGTTACCAGCGCGACGGCATCGTCGCCAATCTGGTCGTACGCCCGAGCGCGCGCACCGAGTGGCGGGGCGTGTTCCTGCAAAACGAACTCGATGCCGACTATGACGACGGCGCGTTCGCCGGGGCCAAGGTGTTGTCGCGGGTGCAGGTCACCGGCCTGACCGGTGAGACCGAGATGGACGACGGCACGCTGCTCACCCTCAGGCTGGGTCGCACCACCGATCGCAGCGAGAGCGTGTCGAGTTTCGCGGGGGTTTACGACTCGACGCAGGATCAGTTCAGCCTGCGCGGAACCAAGGTCGTCAGCCCGGGGGTCGAGATGCAGCTGGGCTACGAGGTGTTGCACCAGGACCTGGAGGCCAGCACCTATGCGCCGACGGTGGCGCCGACCCGCAAGGTCAACTCGTGGCTGTTCTCCATCGGCGGTCGCGAGGGTGCGCACATCGTGCAGCTGACCGCGCGGCGCGACGACAGCGACCAGTACGGGACCGAGACCCATGGCAGCTTTTCGTACGGCTACGCGCTGACCCACGCCTGGCGCGTGGGCGGCAGCTGGGCCAGCGGGTTTCGGGCGCCGGGCTTCAACGACCTGTACTACCCGAACTACGGCCGGCCCGGCATCACCCCCGAGAAGGCCAAGAGCCTCGAGCTGGGCCTTTACCTGGACAGCCGCACCCGCGACAAGGACGGTGCCCGGGCGCAGGGCTGGCACGGCAAGGCGGTGCTCTACCGTAACCGGGTTCGCGACCTGATCGTCTATGCCGCCGACTGCCCCGACCCGGCGCCGCAGTTCGCATTCGGTTGCGCGGCCAACGTCAACCGCGCGACGATCCAGGGGCTGGGCCTGTCGCTGGGCAATCGCGACGGCGCGCTGGGCTGGCGCATCAATGCCGACTTCGCCGATCCGCAGGACGACACGCTGGGCCTGCGCCTGCCGCGCCGGGCCACCCGGCAGTTGTCGGTGGCGCTCGACTACGACTGGCGTCAGTTCACGTTCGGCGCGGACCTCAAGCTGGTGGGCAGCCGCTACGACGATGCCGGCAATGCCAGGCGCCTGGCCGGCTACGCGCTGCTCAACCTGAGCGCGCAACTGAAGCTGGCCAAGTCCTGGCGCGCATTCGCCAGCGTGATCAACGCCGCCGATCGCGACTACAGCACCGCGGCCGGCTTCGTGCCGCAGGGCCGGCTGGTGATGGTGGGTGTGCGCTACAACCTGCGATGAGGCAACGGCCGGCCCTGCTGCTGGCGCTGGCGGGCCTGCTGGCCTTGCTGGCGCTGGTGCTGGCGCTGACCGTGGGCAGCGAGCCGCTGGGGATCGGGCGGGTGTTGGCCGGGCTGGCCGGTGGCGAAGGCACCGATGCCCTGATCGTGCGTGAGTTGCGCCTGCCGCGCGCGCTCGCGGCACTCGGTTGCGGGGCCGCGTTGGCGGTGGCCGGCGCACTGTTGCAGGCGCTGTTGCGCAACCCGTTGGCGGACCCCTATGTACTGGGCATGTCGGGCGGGGCGGCGGCCGGTGCGCTGCTGGCGGTGCTGCTGCTGGGGGCCGGTGGCGCGCCGGCCGGCGCGCTGCTTGGCGCATTGACCACGACCGCCCTGGTGTTCATGCTCGGGCGCGCATCGTTCCGCCTGGCGCCGGCCAGCCAGCCGGCCGGCATGACGCTGGTGCTGGTTGGCGTGATCCTCGCTGCCGCCTGCGGCGCACTGGTGAGCCTGTTGATGGTGTTCCTGCCCGACCAGCCGCTGCGCGCGATGATCGTCTGGCTGATGGGCGATTTTGGCAGTGTCGATTCGGCGGTCTGGGTGCTCGTGGCGCTGTCGTTGTTGCTGCCGGCCGTGCTCTTGATCGCGCCCGACCTGAACCTGCTCGCCACCGGTGAAATCCGGGCGCAGTCGCTGGGGGTGAGGGTCGCGCGGCGGCGGGTGCAGGTCATCCTGCTGGCGGCGGCACTGACCGCCGCGGCGGTGCAGACCGCCGGGCCTATCGGCTTCGTCGGGCTGGTGGTGCCGCACCTGGTGCGTCTGGCGGTCGGCAATGACCAGCGGCTGTTGCTGCCGCTGTCAGCCTTGGTCGGAGCCGGCTTCCTGGTGCTGGCCGACACAGTGTCCCGGACGCTGTTCGCGCCGACGCAGTTGCCGGTCGGCGCGGTCACCGCGGCCATCGGCGTGCCGGTGTTCCTGTGGCTGCTGCTGCGACGCGGGGTCGCGCGATGAAGGGTCCGGCATCGGGCGGGCCTGCGGCCCCGCTGTTGCAGGTGCAGGGGCTGCGCATCGAAGTGGCCGGGCGCCGGTTGGTGCATGACTTGTCGTTTGCGGCCCAGGCTGGCGAGCGCTGGGCGGTGCTGGGTGCCAACGGGGCGGGCAAATCGACACTGTTGCTCACGCTGGCCGGGCTGCGGGCCGCACCGGGCGCGGCGATCCATGTCCAGGGGCAGCCGCTGGACATGCTGGCGCCGGTACCGCTGGCCCGGCTGCGCGCCTTCGCCGAGCAGCAGCCGCAGGACGCGTTCAGCCAGACGGTGGGCGAGCGGGTGGCCCAGGCGCGCAGCCCGTTCGAGGGGCGTTGGCGGGTGGGTCCCCGGCCAGTCGATCCGCCGGTGCGCGAGGCCTTGCGCGACATGGACCTCGATGCTCTGGCCGCGCGCGACCTGCTGCAGCTGTCGGGCGGGGAACGCCAGCGGGTGACCGTGGCCGCGGCGTTGGCCCAGCAGACGTCACTGCTGCTGCTCGACGAGCCGACCGCGCACCTGGACCCCGCGCACCAGGCGCTGGTGTTCGCCGCGCTGCGCCGGCGCGAGACCGGCGCGGCGCTTCTGGCCCTGCACGACGTGAACCTGGCGCTGCGCCATTGCACGCACGTGGTGATGCTGATGCCCGGCGCCAGCGTCGCCGGTCCGATCGCGGCCGTCGTCACCCCGCAGTCGTTGCAACAGACTTACGCCTGCAGCGCGCGAATGGTCGATGTGCCGGCCAACAGGTCGGAAGGGGGCAGGCGCCTGGTGCTCTGGGACTGAGTCCGGCGCCTGCGGCCAGGGCGAAGGGTCGCGGGCCGGTCAGCCGGGGTTTTCCTGGGCGCGCAGCTTGAACCGCTGGATTTTGCCGGTGGCGGTCTTGGGCAGCTCGGCGACGAACTCGATGAACCGCGGGTACTTGTAGGGGGCAAGACGGTCCTTGACGAAGTCCTTGAGCGCTTCCTCGCTGACCTGCTGGCCGTCCTTGAGCACGACGAAGGCCTTGGTCCTGGTCAGGCCGTCCTTGTCCAGCTTGCCGATGACCGCCGCCTCGAGCACCGCCGCATGCTGGACCAGCGTGGCCTCGACCTCGAACGGCGACACGTAGATGCCGCTGACCTTGAGCATGTCGTCGCTGCGCCCCGAATAGGTATAGGAGCCATCGGCATTGCGCACGTACTTGTCACCGCTCTTGGTCCAGCCGCCCTGGAAGGTCTCGCGGGTCTTGGCGCGGTTGCCCCAGTACATCAGTGCGCTGCTGGGTCCCTGGATGTACAGGTCGCCCGGTTCGCCATCGGGCACCGCAGAGCCGTCCTCGGCGCGCAGTTCGATCTCGTAGCCTGGCACCGGCCAGCCGGTCGTGCCGTAACGCACCCGCCCCGGGGCGTTGGACAGGAAGATGTGCAGCATCTCGGTCGAACCGATGCCGTCGATGATGTCGACGCCGAAGTGCGCCTTGAAGCGTTCGCCGATCTCGGCGGGCAATGCCTCACCGGCCGACGACGCCAGGCGCAGGCTCACCTTGTCGGGGGCGGGTAGCGCCGGCGACGCGAGCATGCCGGCATAACCGGTGGGCGCGCCGTAGAACACCGTCGGCTGGTACTCGATCAGACGCTTGAACGTGGCTTCGGGCGTGGGCCGCTCGGGCATCAGGATCGTCGTCGCGCCGACACTCATCGGAAAGGTCAGCGCGTTGCCCAGCCCGTAGGCGAAAAACAGCTTGGCTGCCGAAAAGCAGGTGTCGTGCTCGGTCAGGCCGAGCACCCGCTTGCCGTACAACTCGGCGCTCCAGTACGGGTTGGCATGGGAATGCACGGTGCCCTTGGGCCGGCCTGTCGAACCGGACGAGTACAACCAGAAAGCCGGTTCGTCCGCCCCGGTGGCCGCGGGCCCCGGGGCCGGTGCGGCACTGTTCACGAAGGCCTCGAACGAGATCTCCGCCGGGTGCAGCGGCGCCTGCGGACGCGACACGATCACCTTGCCGACCTCGTGATCGGCGCGGGTCAGCGCGGCATTGAGTGCCGGCAGCAGCGGTCCCGAGACGAGCGCCGCCTGGGCGCGGGAGTTCTCGAGCATGTAGGTATAGTCGTCGGCGGTGAGCAGCGTGTTCACGGCCACGGGCACCAGGCCCGCGTACATGGCTCCGAGAAACGCGACCGGCCAGTCGACGTTGTCGAGCATCAGCACCAGCACCCGCTCCTCGCGCTTGAGTCCCTGGGCACGCAGCGCGGCGGCCATCTTTCGCACCTGTTCGTCCAACTGCCCGAAGCTCAGACTGCGTTCGTCATCGATGAAGGCTGTCTTGTCGGGCCGGCCGGTATTGGCGGCCAGCAGGTGCTCGGCGATGTTGAAGCGCGGATCGGGTGCTGCGGGTTGGCCGGATGTCATCGGATTGTCTCCATCGATCGGGTTCGTCGTCGGCGCCGGGCGGGGCCGATCCGGATTGCATGCGACGCACATATGCAGTATCTTGCATGGCACTTTACTGGAGTGGCGGTGAATAGGTCAAGCAACATATTGCGTCTTTGGGGCCGCCATGCGGCTGCGTGACCGGGGCCGGCTGCCCACCGAGCCTGCCCGGCCGAGGTCCGGACAGATCGAGGACGGGGAGGACCAGGGCCAGGGCAAGAACCCGTTCCTGATCGCGCTCGGCGACCGGGTGCGCGGTCTGCGCTCGCGCCGCGGCATGACCCGGCGGGCGCTGGCCGCCGCCGCCGATGTCTCGGAACGGCACCTGGCCAACCTGGAATACGGGGTCGGCAACGCGTCGATCCTGGTGTTGGTCCAGGTGGCCCAGGCGCTGCATTGTTCGCTGGCCGAACTGATAGGCGACGTCACGACCTCGTCGCCCGAGTGGCTGCTGATTCGCGAACTGCTCGAGCGCCGCGACGATGCGACGCTGCAGCGGGTACGCGAGTCGATCGGACGCCTGCTCGATGGCGCGGGGCAGGCGCCGGCGCACGATTCGCGGATCGCGCTGATCGGCCTGCGCGGCGCCGGCAAGTCGACGCTGGGGCGCCTGCTGGCCGAGGACCTGGGCTTTCCGTTCGTCGAACTGAGCCGCGAGATCGAGCGCTTTGCCGGCTGCAGCATTGCCGAGATCCAGGGGCTTTACGGCGTCAACGCCTATCGGCGCTACGAGCGCCGGGCGATCGAGGAGGCGATCCAGATCTACCCCGAGGCGGTGATCGCCACGCCCGGCGGACTGGTTTCGGATGCCGCGACCTTCAATCTGCTGCTGGGCCACTGCACGACCGTCTGGCTCAAGGCCGCGCCCGAAGACCACATGAGGCGCGTCATTGCCCAGGGCGATATGCGACCGATGGCGGCCAGCAAGGAGGCGATGGAAGACCTGAAGGAAATCCTGGTCGGGCGTTCGGGCTTTTACTCGAAAGCCCAACTGACACTGGACACCAGTGCACAACCGCTGGACGAGACCTTTGCCGCGCTGCGCCGCCTGGTGCGTGCAGCGATGGCGTTGCCGGCCTGAATCGGGCACCGCGAGACTCGAAAAATGCAAAATAGTGCTTGACCCGCTGTGGAAATAGGAAATATTATGCCGTTTCTATTCGAGCACGGCGCCAGCCCGCCAACCAGGAGACCTTCGTGAGCCAATCGCCCCGCGTCGACTATCAGACCCACCCGAGCCGCTATCGCCATTGGAAGCTGAGCTTCGACGGGCCGGTGGCCACGCTGGCCGCCGACTTCGACGAAAACGCGGGGCTGCGCCCGGGCTACAAGCTCAAGCTCAACAGCTACGACCTGGGGGTCGACATCGAATTGAACGATGCGATCGGCCGTATCCGTTTCGAGCACCCGCAGGTGCGCACCGTGGTGGTCACGAGCGCCAGGGACAAGGTTTTCTGCTCGGGCGCGAACATCTTCATGCTCGGCGTGTCCAGCCATGCCTGGAAGGTCAACTTCTGCAAGTTCACCAACGAGACCCGCAACGGCCTCGAGGACTCCTCGCGTTACTCGGGCCTGAAGTTCCTGGCCGCGGTGAACGGTGCCTGTGCCGGCGGCGGCTACGAGCTGGCGCTGGCCTGCGACGAAATCCTGCTGGTCGATGACCGCTCCAGTGCCGTCAGCCTGCCCGAGGTGCCGCTGCTGGCCGTGCTGCCGGGCACCGGCGGCCTGACCCGGGTGACCGACAAGCGTCGCGTGCGCCACGACCTGGCCGACCTGTTCTGCACCAGTGCCGAAGGTGTGCGCGGCCAGAAGGCCAAGGACTGGCGGCTGGTCGACGACATCGCCAAGCCGGCCGAGTTCGCGCGCAAGGTGCGCGAGCGGGCGCTGGCGCTGGCCGGGCAGAGTGATCGCCCGGAAAACGCGACAGGGGTCGAACTGACGCCGCTGGATCGCACGATCGAGGCGGACGCGCTGCATTACCCGCATGTCAGTGTCCTCATCGATCGCGACCGGCGCGTCGCCACCTGGACGATCAAGGCGCCCGAAGGCCCGCAGCCGTCCGACGAGGCGGGCATCCTGGCCGCCGGCGCGAACTGGTACCCACTGGCGCTGGCGCGCCAGCTGGACGATGCCATCCTGGAGATGCGCACCAATGAATTGCAGATCGGCACCTGGCTGATCAAGACCAGCGGCGATGCCGAGGCGGTGCTGGCGATGGACGCCACGCTGCTGGCGCACCAGGACCAGTGGTTCGTGCGCGAGACGATCGGCCTGTTGCGGCGCACGTTCAGCCGGTTCGATGTGTCGTCGCGCAGCCTGTTCGCGCTGATCGAGCCTGGTTCGTGCTTTGCTGGTACGCTGCTCGAACTGGCGCTGGTCTGCGACCGGGTCTACCACCTGGCACTGCCAGACGAGCCGGACAAGGCGCCGCGCATCACCGTCGGCGGGGCCAACGATGCGCTGTACCCGATGATCACCGGCCAGAGCCGCCTGCAGCGCCGCTTCTATGACGAGGCGCCGGCGATGCAGGCGGTGCGCGAGGCCATTGGCGAGCCGCTCGATGCCGACGCCGCGTTCGCGCTGGGCCTGGTGACCAGCAACCCGGACGATATCGACTGGGATGACGAGATCCGCATGGCGATCGAGGAGCGGGTGGCGATGTCGCCCGATGCGCTCACCGGTCTGGAGGCCAACCTGCGCTTCAACGGCCCCGAGAATCTGTTCACCCGGGTGTTCGGCCGCCTGACCGCTTGGCAGAACTGGATCTTCCAGCGGCCCAACGCGGTCGGCGAGAAGGGTGCGCTCAAGGTGTATGGCACCGGCGAGAAGTCAGGTTTCGACTGGCATCGCGTCTGACCCCTGTATTTTGATGATTGTTTCTTGTTGTGCGGCGCGGAGCAAGGTGGCGCGCCGTAACCGAAAATCCGCCACCGATCTCTACCGGAGACAAGGATGTCCACGATCAACTACAGCGAGAAGATTCCCAACAATGTCGACCTGGGCAGTGATCGCACGCTGCAGCGGGCGCTCGAGCAATGGCAGCCCAATTTTCTGAGCTGGTGGGGCGACATGGGCCCGGATGGCTCGAACAACTTCGATGTCTACCTGCGCACCGCGGTGAGCGTCGACCCGCAGGGCTGGGCGCAGTTCGGGCACGTCAAGATGCCGGACTATCGCTGGGGCATCTTCATGAACCCGGGCATCGCCGATCGCAAGATCCACTTTGGCGACCACAAGGGTGAGAATGCCTGGCAGGACGTGCCCGGCGAGCACCGCGCCAACCTGCGCCGCATCATCGTGACCCAGGGCGACACCGAGCCTGCGTCGGTCGAGCAACAGCGCCACCTGGGCATGACCGCGCCCAGCAACTACGACCTGCGCAACCTGTTCCAGGTGAATGTCGAGGAAGGCCGCCACCTGTGGGCGATGGTCTATCTGCTGCACAAGTATTTCGGTCGCGACGGGCGCGACGAGGCCGAGGCCTTGCTCGAGCGGCGCTCGGGCGACGAGAACAACCCGCGGATCCTGGGGGCGTTCAACGAGCAGACGCCGGACTGGCTGAGCTTTTTCATGTTCACCTACTTTACCGACCGCGACGGCAAGTACCAGCTGTGCGCGTTGGCCGAGAGCGCGTTCGATCCGCTGGCCCGCACGACCAAGTTCATGCTGACCGAGGAAGCGCACCACATGTTCGTCGGCGAGAGCGGCATCAGCCGCATCATCAACCGCACGGTCGGCATGATGAACGAACTCAAGACCGACGACGTGGGCAAGCTGCGCGCCGCCGGGGTGATCGATCTGCCGACGATCCAGCGCTACATCAATTTTCACTTCAGTGTCACGATCGACCTGTTCGGGGCCGACGAGTCGAGCAATGCCGCGATCTTCTACAGCTCGGGCCTCAAGGGCCGCTTCGAGGAAGGCAGCGCGACGACGACCACATCCTCAAGGGCCAGACCTACAAGGTGCTCGAAACCCGCGAGGGCAAGCTGGTCGAGAAAGAGGTGCCGATGCTCAACGCGCTCAACGAGGTGCTGCGCGACGACTACATCAAGGATTCGGTGGCCGGCGTGAACCGCTGGAACAAGGTCATCGAGAGCAGCCGGCATCCCGACCCGGCTGTCGGTGCCGCACAAGGCGTTCCACCGCAATATCGGGTCGCTGTCGGGGGCCAAGGTGTCGCCTGACGGGCGCGTGGTCAGCGAGGCGGAATGGCAGGCCAATGTCGATGCCTGGCTGCCGTCCGACGAAGACCGCGCCTATGTCGGGTCGCTGATGGGCCGGGTGGTCGAGCCGGGCAAGTTCGCCAACTGGATCGCGCCGCCGGTCGTGGGGATCAACCGCCAGCCGGTCGATTTCGAGTACGTCCGGTTCAACTGAGCAGGACCGCCATGGACACGGCCACAGTGCAAGTCATCCGACAACACCTGATCGACCCCGAGATCTGCATTCGCTGCAACACCTGCGAAGCGACCTGCCCGGTCGACGCGATCACCCACGACGATCGCAACTACGTCGTCGATGCCGACAAGTGCAACCTGTGCATGGATTGCGTGCCGCCGTGTCCGACCGGTTCGATCGACAACTGGCGCGAGGTGCCCAAGGTCCAGGCCTACAGCGTGCAAGACCAGTTGCAGTGGGACGAGCTGCCGCCGGCACTGACGCCGGAGCAACTGGCCGAGGCCGGGGCGACGCCGACGTCCGGCGGGCTGGACGAGCCGGTGGCGTCGCCGGTGGCCGCCGGGGTGGCGCAGACGACTTTCGATGCCGGCAGTGCCACCAGCGTCAGCCAGGTCGGTGCGATCCTGCCGCCCTGGTCGGCGGCCCACCCGTTCATCAACCTGTACGGCCCCAAGGCACGGGACAAGACCCTCGAGGCCACGGTGACCGGCAATGTGCGGGTCACCCAGGTCGGGCGCGAGTACGACACCCACCACATCGTGCTCGATTTTGGCCGGCTGCCGTTCCCGGTGCTCGAGGGGCAGTCGATCGGCATCGTGCCGCCGGGGGTGGATATGGCCGGGCGTGCCCACCATGCGCGCCAGTACTCGGTTGCCAGCCCGCGCAATGGCGAGCGGCCCGGCTACAACAACCTGTCGCTGACGATCAAGCGGGTGCTCGAGGATCACGACGGCAACCCGGTGCGCGGCGTTGCCAGCAACTATATGTGCGACCTGAAGGTGGGCGACAAGGTGCAGGTCATCGGGCCTTTCGGCACGAGTTTCCTGATGCCCAACCACCCGCGCTCGCACCTGGTGATGATCTGCACCGGCACCGGTTCGGCGCCGATGCGCGCGATGACCGAGTGGCGCCGGCGCCTGCGCGCCTCGGGCAAGTTCGAAGGCGGCAAGCTGCTGTTGTTCTTCGGCGCGCGCACGCAGGATGAACTGCCTTACTTCGGGCCGTTGAAGTCGCTACCCAAGGACTTCATCGACACCAACTTCGCGTTCTCGCGCGAGCAGGGCAGGCCCAAGCGCTACGTGCAGGACGTGATCCGCGAGCGCGCCGCCGACGTGGCGGCGATGCTCGCCGACCCCGATGCCTTCTTCTACGTCTGCGGTCTCAAGGCGATGGAGGAGGGCGTCGTGCTCGCGCTGCGCGAGGTCGCCGAACAGCACGGCCTCGATTGGTCGGTCATCGGCTCCTCGCTACGCCGCGACGGCCGGTTGCACCTGGAGACCTACTGAGGGCAGCGACCGCAGGGCGCGTGGGGGCGGAGGCAGGGTTTCGACGGGCATGCCCGTCGCTGCCGAAGCGGGCCGGCCCTGCAAGGCCGGCACTGGACGGCTTGCCGAGGGCGCGCAGCGCCCGTGGGGCACACCATCTACACGACGGGACAAAGGCCCCCGTCGACGTTGATCGCCGTGCCGGTGATGTAGCTGCCTTGATCGGAGGCCAGGAAACACGCGATGTTGGCGAACTCCTCGGCGGTGCCGACGCGGCCCATTGGCAGGTTCCTGCCCATCGCGTCGTACACGGCCTCCAGCGACTGGTTTTCATTGGCGGCCTTGCGTACCCACTGGTCGCTCTCGATCCGGCCGACCAGCAGGCCGTTGACCAGCACGTTGTGCGGCGCGCCTTCGCCGGCCAGCACCTTGGTCAGCGCCATGCCGGCGGCGCGGCTGACCACGGTTGGCGCGCCGCCGGCAGGCGGCGCCTTGGCCCCGGTGTTGAGCACATTGATGATGCGCCCGAAGCGGCGCTCGCGCATGCCCGGCATCGCCATCCGGCACAGGCGGATCGCGGCAAACAGTTTCAGGTCCAGGTCTTGCTGCCAGTCGGCATCGCTGATGGTCTCGAACTTGCCGGTGCGTGACGAGCCGGCATTGTTGACCAGCACGTCCAGCTGCCCCAGCGCCGCCACCGTGTCGTTGTAGGCCTTCTCGCAGCCTGGGGCATTGGACACGTCGGCCACCACGCCGACGATCCGGCGGCCCGGTTGCGCCAGAGCCTGCACCGATCGCACGGCCTCGTCCAGCACGTCGGGCCGGCGGGCCACCAGGGCCACCTGCGCGCCGGCGCCGGCAAAGCGCTTGGCCATGGCCAGGCCGATACCCAGGCTGGCGCCGGTGATGAGGGCATTGCGCCCGTTCATGGTCAGTTGCATCGAGGTCTCCGGTCGGTTCGGGAAAAGCGGGTCGTGGGTCACAATGCGTAGGGTAACGGCTGCCAGGAATCCCGTGATGCACGCACCTCTCGAATGCCAGCGCGACCAGTTCGATCTCGACCCGGATCATGTCTGGCTCAACAGCGCCTACATGGGGCCGCTGCCCCGCGCCACCGTGCAGGCCGGCCAACGGGCGCTGCAGGCCCGGGCGTTTCCGGCGGGCATCACGCCGGCCGACTTCTTCGAGCCGGCCGAGCGCACCCGCCGGCTGCTGGCCGGGTTGGTCAATGCCGACGCGGAGCAGGTTGCGTTCATCCCGACCGCGGCCTACGGCACGGCGATCGTCGCGCGCCAGCTGTCGCCGGTGGCCGGGGCCAACGTGGTGATGCTGGGCGACCAGTTCCCCAGCAATGTCTATCCGTGGCGGCGCTGGCGCGAGCACGGCGTGCAGATGCGCATGGTGGCGGCGCCGCCTCCGGGGGCTGACCGGCTGGCGCGCTGGCACGAGGCGCTGCTGGCGGCGATCGACGAGCGCACGATGCTGGCCTCGATCGAGCAGGCGCACTGGACCGACGGCAGCCTGTTCGACCTGGTGCGCATCGGTGCGCATTGTCGCCACCATGACGTGCCACTGGCGATCGACGCCACGCAGACCGTGGGGGCGATGCCGCTCGACGTGGCCGCGGTGCGCCCCGATGCGCTGATCGTGCATTCGTACAAGTCGATGCTGAGCAATTACGGGCTGGGTTTCGCGGTGCTGGGCGGGCGCTTTGCCAACGGTGAGCCGCTCGAGGAAAGCTGGCTGATGCGCGCCGGCAGCGAAGACTTCTCCGCGCTCGTCGATTACCAGGACGACTACGCGGCGGGCATGCGCCGCTTCGACACCAGCCTGCGGGCCAACCCGATGCTGATCGCGATGCTCGAGGCCAGCGCCACGCTGTTGCAGCAGTGGCAGCCGGCGCGCATCCGCGACTACCTGCTGCGCATCGAGCGGCCATTCGTGGCCCGGCTCCGAGACGCGGGCTTCGGGGTGGCCGACGAAGGCGAGCGCGCCGCCAACCTGTTCGGCCTGCGCCTGCCGCAAGGGCTCGACGCGCAGGCCTGCCGGGCCGCGCTGGCCGCGCGCAACATCCATGTCTCGGTGCGCGGTGCCTCGGTGCGCGTTGCGCCGCACGTGTACAACGACGAAGCCGACCTGATGCGGTTGGCCGATGTGCTCGAGGGGATGGTCTGAGCGGGTCGCGCCTCAGGCCAGCCAGGTGCCCGAGAAGGTCTGCACCCGGCCGCCACTGCCGATCTTGAAGCGCGCAATACCGGCGCCGCGCTGGGTATCGATGCCGCCCAGATCCAGTGCCTCGACGCCGCGCTCGCGCAGCGCCAGCATCGCCTGCCAGAGCAGCAGGTTGTGTGCGCCGTGCCCGCGCCCCGCATCGTCGCTCCAGCCGATGTAGTAGGTGGCCGAGCGCCCGTGCAACAGAAACAGCATGGCCGCCGCCGCGTCGCGACCCAGGTCGGCGCGCAGTCCCATCATCGCGTCGCGCGGCTCGTCGGCGACCGCCTGCCAGGTCGGTACGAAGTCGGCCGGCAGGCTCTGGTAGCCACGGTGTTGCTGCTGGGCGAGGTCCCGATCGATCAGCCATTGCACCTGAGCCGGCTTGCTGCCCATCGCCTGCACCCGCAACGGCGACTTCTCGGCGGCGGCCAGCCGGTTGCGCCACTTGCCGTGCAGTGCCTGGCGCAAACCGGCGGGGTCCGGGCGCAGGTCGACGGTCACCGTCGCATAGCCGGTGACCATCCGCTGACGGCCGGCAAGGCCGGCGGCCGCAGGGTCGGGGTCATCGGGCGACACCAGGCACACGCGGGGCCAGCGTGCCGGCAGCGTGGCGCGCAAGCGCCCGATGGCTGCCTGCTTGAACGCCGGGCTCGTGCCCTCGCGCCACACGGGGCCGCGACTGCACAGCGCCAGCGTGCAAAGACCGGCGAGCCGGCGCACCGTGAACTGGGCGATGCCCTGCCATTGCCCGTTCTGAACGAAGGCCACGCGCTGTCCCGGTACGCGCAGGCGCGCCCAGGCCTCGCCGTAGCGCCAGTGCTGCTGCATCGCGGCGCGGGCTTGTCCGTGCACATCCTGCCAGGCCTGGCTATCGCCGGGATTCCAGATCAGCTCCATCCGGCCATTCTAGGGCGGCGGTGTCCGTGGCCGGCCCGCCGGTCCGTGCCAACGCAACAGCCAGGCCACGTCGGTGCGCGCCGACGGCTACGATGACGGCTGGATCTTCCCGCCTTTTCAGGAGCAACGTATGTTCAAGCGCAGACCGCCGGTCCAGGAGATCATGGGCCACCGGATCGCCGAGCCGCGGCTGACCTGGCAGGCGTGGGCGGTGATCGCGCTGGCGGTCAGCCTGCCGGTAGGGGTGCTTGGTAGCCTGCTCGATGCGTTGATGCAGACGGTGTTCGGCCTGTGCACCGGGCTCTGGTGCTGGTGAGTGCGCGGCGCGACGGCTGCGCTACCGGGTGACCGGCGCCAGCGCCTGACACAACTGCCCGACCCCGTCCAGCATGCGCATCGTCGGGCGGGACATCAGGTCGGCATCGAGCACGATCAGCCGCTCGTTGCGTACCGCCGGCAGCTGCGTGAAGCGACGCCAGTCGGCCAGCGGGTCGGCGCGATCGGCCGGCCCGGCGTCACCCGTGTCGGCAGGAGGGGCCACCGCGGTGACGATCGCGGCCGGGCGCGCGGCGATCACCGCCTCACGGCTGACGGTCGGAACCGCCTGGGCATGCGCCTCGAACAGGCCGCGCGCGCCGCAGGTGCGCAACGCGTCGGCGATTACATGGCGCCCGTTGATCGTCATCAGCGGATCGGGCCAGACCTGGTAGAACACGTCCACCGGTGCCGGTCGCGCATAACGTTGCGTGAGCCCGGCCAGGCGTCGTTCGACGGTGTCGGCCGCCCGGCGCCTTGCCGCTCGTGCCCGCTGAGGACACCCAGCTCGCGCAGCGCGACGGCAATGTCGGACAGCCGGGTGAACTCGCTCTCGTGCACGTGCAGCCCCAGTTGCCGTAGCCGGGCGGTCCAGGTCGGCGGGGTGCCGCCGCTCCAGGCGATCACCCAGTCGGGCTGCAACGCGACGATGCGCTCCTGGTCGATGCCCGAATAGCTGCCGATCACCTCGATCGCGCGCGCCGCGCCCGGATGATCGCTGAACGAGGTCGTGCCCACGACCTGCCCGCCGGCGCCCACGCTGAACAGCAGTTCGGTCAGCGCGGGCGCGAGCGAGATGATCCTGGGCGCGGTGGCCGGCTGCGCCAGCACCACGGGCGCGGCCGCCAGCAGCAGCACGGCAACGGCACCGCGCCACCGCCCACGGGTGGTCAGTCGTTGAGCAAGGCCCAGATCTTTTCCGAAGTCAGCGGCATCTGCAGCGCCAGACGCTTGCGCTCGGGCACGCCGGCGCGCACCAGCGCATCCATCACGGCACTGACCACGGCCGGCGTCGCGCCGATCGTGCCCAGCTCGCCCACCCCCTTGACCCCCAGCGGGTTGTTCTTGCAGGGGATAGACTGGTCCAGCCCGGTCTTGAAGGTGCCGATGATGTCGGCGCGCGGCAGGCAGTAGTCCATCAGGCTGCCGGTCTGCAACTGGCCGGAGCCGGCCTCGTAGACGACGGCCTCGCAAAGCGCCTGGCCCATGCCCTGCACGGCGCCGCCCTCGAGCTGGCCGGTGACGATCAACGGATTGATCACCTTGCCGACATCGTTGACATTGGCATAGGAGACGATCTGCGTGTCGCCGGTCTGCGGGTCGATCTCGACTTCGCAGATGTGGCAGCCATTGGGCCAGGTCGAGCCGTCGACCGCGCTGGTCGAATCGATGAAGATCTGCTTGTCGGTCTGCCTGCCGGCCAGTTCGAACAGGTCGATCCCGCGATCGGTGCCGGCCACGACCAGGCGCGGGGCCAGGTACTCGACATCGTCGGGCGAGCACTCGAGCTCCTCGGCGGCCAGTTCGCGCGCCTTGTCCAATGTGCGCTTGGAGGCCACCATCACCGACGAGCCGCCGGTGAAGATAGAGCGCGAGCCGGCGCTGCCAAAGCCGTTGGCCAGGTCGGTGTCGCCGTGCAGGATGCGGATTTTGTCGAGCGGCAGTCCCAGGATGTCGGTCACCACCTGTGCAAAGCTGGTGGCAATGCCCTGGCCCATCGGCATCAGCGCGGTCATGACCTCGATGATGCCGTCGGCCGCCACGCGCACCGTGACCCGCTCCTCGAACGCGTTGCCGCCGGTCCATTCCAGGAACGTGGCCAGGCCGCGGCCGCGCAGCTTGCCCTCGTGGCCGCTGCTGGCGACCCGGCTCTCGAAGCCGTTCCAGTCGGCCAGCTCGAGCCCCTGGTCCATGATCGACTCGAAGGCGCCGGTGTCGTACACCTGGGCCATCGGGTTCGTGTAGGGCATTTGCGCGGGGCTGACCGCTGTTGCGCCGGCGCAGTTCGGTCGGGTCCATGCCGATCTGGCGGGCCGCTTCGTCCATCAGCCGCTCGGTGAAGTAGATCGCCTCGGGCGCCCGGCGCCGCGGTAGGCGGCGGTCGGCGCGGTGTTGGTCAGGACCGAGCGCGGAAACGGAAGTCGATCAGCCCGATGTCGTAGATGCTGGTGGCCACCCACGGGCCGATCAGCAACTGGATCGCCACCCCGGTCGGGTTGGCGCAGCCGCCGACATTGGCATCGGAGCGCAGCCGGTAGCCGAGGATGCGGCCATCCTTGTCGAAGGCCATCTCGGCATGGCTGCGCACGTCGCGCCCGTGCACCGCCGAGAGCATTTCTTCGCCGCGCTCGGCGATCCAGCGCACCGGCCGCTGCAGTTCGCGCGCGGCAAAGGCCACCGCCGCATCCTCCGGGTACATGCCGGTCTTCATGCCGAAGCCGCCGCCGACGTCGCCGACGACGACGCGGATGTCCTCGGGCTTCATGTCCAGCACCGGGCTGGCCAGCGTGCTGCGGATGCCGGTGGGCATCTGCGTGCCATGCGGATCGTCAGGCGGCCGTGCTCGTCGGGTAGGCGAGCATCGAGCGCGGCTCGAGCGAGGCCGGGGCCACCCGCTGGTTCATCAGGTCGAGCGCCACGACATGGGCGGCCTTGGCAAAGGCCGCATCGCATTCGTCGGCCTTGCCGTGGTGCATCTCGGCGCAGACGTTGTCGGGCGCGCCCTCGACCAGGCGGGGGGCGTCGGCGGCCAGCGCGTCATCGAGGCTGACCACGACCGGCAGCGGCTCGTAATCGATCAGCACGGCCTCGCTCGCATCGAGCGCCGCCTGGTGGGTCTCGGCGATGATCATGCAGACCGCCTCGCCGACATAGTGAACCTTGTCCACGGCCATCGGGTGGCGCGGCGGCGAGATGGCCGGCGAGCCGTCGGCCCGCTTCCAGCCTGCGTCGGCGCCGGGCAGCGGCTTGACGCCGGCCGCCGCCAGGTCGGCTCCGGACCAAACCCCCACGACCCCGGGCATCGCCCGCGCATCGGCCAGATCGATCGAAACGATCCTGGCGTGCGCATACGGCGAACGCAGGAACACCAGATGCGTCTGCGCCGGCAGCGTGAAGTCGTCGGTATAACGGCCCTGGCCTCGCAGCAGCCCTTCGTCTTCAATGCGTTGAACCGCCTGGCCGCTGCCAAAGCGGGCTGGAATCGCCTCGGTGCTCATGAAAATGCTGTCTCCGCGTGAAGGTGTAGGGGCGTGGGCGGGCAATGGCCCGAACCACAGACAGTGAAGTCTAGCCCGGTTTGGCAGGCCGCCGGCAAAGCCCGTCGGGATCGACCATAATCGCGCCATGACTGAAATTACTGCTGATCCGGCGGGCACCACCGGCGCCCGCTCGGCCTGGTCGGTCCTGCGCCGGCTTCTTCCCTTTCTTGCCCGTTACCAGATGCGGGTGGCCATTGCGGCGGCGGCCCTGCTGGTCGCTTCCGCGGCCACCCTCACCGTGCCGGTGGCGTTTCGCTACCTGATCGACCTGGGGTTCGCCGCGCCCGCCGCCGGCCAGCCACCGGCGCAGGTGAACCAGGTGTTCCTGGCGTTGTTCGGCGTGGCCGTGGTGCTGGGCCTTGGGACCGCGGTACGGTTCTACAACGTGTCCTGGCTGGGCGAGCGGATCAGCAACGACCTGCGCCAGGCGGTGTACAGCCACGTGCTGCGCCAGGACCCGATGTTCTTCGAGAGCCTGAAAACCGGCGAGGTCTTGTCGCGGCTCTCGACCGACACGACGCTGATCCAGACCCTGATCGGCACCAGCATCTCGCTGGGGCTGCGCAATTCGCTGCTGTTCGTCGGCGCGCTGGGGATGATGATCTACACGAGCCCGACGCTGGCCGGCCTGATCGTCGGCCTGCTGCTGCTGGTGGTGTTGCCGATCATGGTGTTCGGGCGGCGGGTGCGCAAGCTCTCGCGCGACAGTCAGGACAAGCTGGCCGACACCGGCGCACTGGCAGGCGAGACCCTCAACGCGATGCAGATCGTGCAGGCCTATGCCCGCGAGCCGCTCGAGGACAGCCGCTACAGCGCGGTGGCCGAGCAGGCGTTTCGCAGCGCGATCCGTCGCACCAGGGCGCGGGCGCTGCTCACCGCGCTGGCGATCGTGCTGATCTTCGGCGCGATCGTGTTCGTGCTCTGGCTGGGTGCGCACGCGGTGCTCGAGGGCACGATGTCCGGCGGGCTGCTGACCCAGTTCATGCTGTATGCAGCACTGGTGGCCGGCTCGACCGGCGCCATCGCCGAGGTGCTGGGCGATGTGCAGCGGGCGGCCGGTGCGACCGAGCGGCTGGTCGAGTTACTCGATGTGCAACCGCAGATCCGTTCGGGGCCGCTGACCGAGGTCCCGGCGTTGCCAGTGGCCCCCGCCGTGTCGTCGAAGACGGCGACGACCGGACCTGGTGGGTCCGCGCCGGCAGGCGGTGGCCGCGCAGGCAGCGGCGCCTCGGTGCGCTTCGAGGGCGTGTCGTTCAACTACCCGTCCCGGCCCGGCGAACCGGCGCTCGATGCGCTCTCCTTTGACGTGCGCCCGGGCGCGACGGTGGCGCTGGTCGGCCCCTCGGGAGCCGGCAAGACCACGGTGTTCCAGCTTTTGCTGCGCTTTTACGATCCGCAAAAGGGCTCGATCCTGATCAACGGTGTCGACGTGCGGGAACTGAACCTGGTGGCCTTGCGTGAATCGATCGGCCTGGTGTCGCAGGACAGCGTCGTCTTCTCGGCCAACGCGATCGAGAACATTCGTTACGGCCGGCTCGATGCCACCGATGAGGAAGTGATGGCGGCCGCCACCGCGGCGCGGGCCGACGAGTTCATCCAGCGCCTGCCGCAGGGCTACCAGACCTATCTCGGCGAGCGCGGCGTGCGCCTGTCGGGCGGTCAGCGCCAGCGGATCGCGATCGCCCGGGCACTGCTCAAGAACCCGCCGCTGTTGCTGCTGGACGAAGCGACCAGCGCGCTAGATGCCGAGAGCGAGCGCGCGGTGCAGGCGGCGCTGGAGCAGGCGATGGACGGGCGCACCACGCTGGTGATCGCCCACCGGCTGGCCACCGTCATCCATGCCGACCGCATCATGGTGCTCGAGCACGGCCGGCTGGTCGAGGCCGGCACCCACGACACCCTCAACCGGGCCTCAGGCCTTTACGCCCGGCTTGCAGCAATGCAGTTCGATTCCAATCCAAACGGAGAGACGTGACCATGACAGGCCGAGTGCAAGACAAAAACATCCTCGTCACTGCCGCCGCGCAGGGCATGGGCCGCGAGGCGGCCATCGAACTGGCCTGCCAGGGCGCCGACGTGCTGGCCACCGATATCCGCGAGGACCTGCTGGCAACGCTGTCGGCCGACGCCCAGGCCAGGGGCGGGCGGGCCATTCGGACCGCCCGCCTGGACGTGACCGACGCTGCCGCCGTGCGTGCGCTGATCGAGCCCCTGCCGGCGCTGGATGTGTTGTTCAACTGCGCCGGCTATGTGCACCAGGGCACGATCTTCGAGTGCGAGGACAAGGACTGGGACTTCAGCTTCGCGATCAACGTGCGTTCGATGTTCTACACGATCAAGGCCGCGCTGCCGGCGATGCTGGCCAATGGTGGCGGCTCGATCATCAACATGTCGTCGGTGTGCTCGTCGGTCAAGGGTCTGCCCAACCGCTTCATCTACGGCACGACCAAGGCCGCGGTCATCGGCCTGACCAAGTCGATCGCCGCCGACTACGTGGCCAAGGGCATCCGCTGCAACGCGATCGGTCCCGGCACAGTGGAAACGCCCAGCCTGGGTGACCGGATGCGCCAGTTGGGCGATGTCGAGGCCGCCCGCAAGATGTTCGTCGCGCGCCAGCCGATGGGCCGGCTGGCCAGCGCCGCCGAGATCATCCCCATCGTCATCTACCTGGCCAGCGACGAGAGTGCGTTCGCGACCGGGCAGATGTTCAACGTGGATGGGGGGATAACGATCTAGTAACGGGCCCGCGGGCCCTGCAGGAGCTTCATACTCGTACGTCAGGATCAGGCCCCGTATGATCGATCGACAGTGCATCTACCCGTGTCTCGTGCCGTCCTCGTATCCGGCATCGGCTGGCGCCGGCTCATGCTTTCACTACACCGTGGCAGCCGATGTGGCGGCTGCCATCGTCGTCGAGTCGGGTGCCTCGATCAGGAACCTCGCCAGACAAGAAGCCGAAGCGCTGTTGCTGGACGAAGACGCGGCGTGGCTGCTGGCCCATCAGAACCTCACAAGGGAGCTGAATGTCGGACACATCCCGATCAAGATCATGAACTATGAGAGCGGCGGACATGCCGCATTGGTGGGTCCCCACTGGGCGGCTTCGGCCGTCGTGACCCTTTCCGGGGCCATGGACTGGCTCGAAGCCGAGTTGTCCGCAAAGGATCTGGTGGCGGTCGTCGTCAATCGGGATGCGCTGTTCGTCTACGCGTCCAGTGCGCCTCAGGACGTGATCGAAGGGGGCCGCAAATTCCTTGTCGAGGCCCATGCGACTGCCCAAAAGCCCCTGGGGCCTGCGCTGCTCAGTTATCGCGACGGCGCACTCACGCCCATCCTGCGCGACGAAAACTAGCGATCGCCGCCGGCAGGTCGAATCAGCGGCGGGTGTAGCGGGTGCTGGCAACCAGGCTGCCGGCCAGCAGCATCGCGGTCACCGGCACGACGAAGGTCAGCATCACGGTCGAGAATGCGGGCAGGGCGTCGTGGTGGGTGGCGGCCAGCAGCGTGTAGGTGAGGTAGGCGGCGCAGTAGCCCAGCAGCAGGCCGCCTTCCCAACGGCTGATCTCGCGGCCGGTGATGATGATCGGCAGGCAGCAGGCGGCGGTGGCGATCATCACCCAGATATCGAAGTTCATCAGGGCCGCCGGCGCCGGCAAGCCGATCGGCGACACCACGCCGGCCAGGCCCAGGCAGAACAGGATGTTGAAGATGTTGCTGCCCACGACGTTGCCCACGGCGAGGTCGCGCTGGCCGCGCAACATCGCCATCACCGACGTGGCGACCTCGGGCAGCGAGGTGCCGATGGCCACGACGGTCAGGCCGATCACCAGTTCGCTGATACCCAGGTGGCGGGCGAAGACGGTGGCCGATTCGACCAGCCACTGGCCACCGACGATCAGCAGCAGCAGGCCGGCCAGGACCAGCAGCGGGGCGGGCAGCCGGTCGAGCCAGGAGCCGGCCATCAGGTCGCCGGTATGCTCGATCGGCCCCTCGCTGCGGCTGCTGCCGCGGCGGGCCTGGATGACCAGGAAGGCCACGTAGCCGACCAGCAGCACCAGGAACACGATCGCCTCGGGCCGCGACAGCGCGCCATCCTGGAGCAGGCCCAGCAGCAGCAGCGAGACGCCGATCATGATCGGCACCTCCTGGCGGATCAGCTGGCGATCGACGATCAGCGGCGCGATGATCGCCGACAGACCCAGGATCAACAGGATGTTGAAGATGTTGCTGCCCACGACATTGCCGATCGCCACGTCGACATTGCCCGACAGCGCGGCGCTGACGGTGACGGCGCCTTCGGGCGCACTGGTGCCGAAGGCCACGACGGTCAGACCGATCACCAGCGGCGAAATGCCCAGCGAGGCTGCCAGGCGCGAGGCGCCGTTGACCAATAATTCGGCACCGACGACCAGTGCCACCAGCCCGGCCACGAAGTAGAGGATTTCACTGAGCATGAAACGGATCCGGATCGGGAGCCGACAATGATAGAGCGATTCGAAGACCTGCCGGTTTCGTTTGCATCGACTCACCCTTAGAATCGCTACTGGAAATCCTTCCAAAGACGCACTGCGACAACCCATTCAGGAGACCCCATTGAAACTGGTCCGTTACGGCAAGCCCGGCAAGGAAAAGCCCGGCCTCATCGATTCAGAAGGCAAGTTGCGCAACCTGTCGGGCAAGGTCGCCGACATCGGGCCCGCCCAGCTATCGCCCAAGGGGCTGGCCAAGCTGGCCAAGATCAACCCGGCCCGGCTGCCGCTGGTGCGCGGCAAACCGCGGATGGGCGTCCCGTTTTCCGGCACGCGCAAATTCATCGCGATCGGCCTGAACTATGCCGACCACGCGGCCGAGACCGGCGCGCCGATCCCGGCCGAGCCGATCGTCTTCACCAAGGCCCTCAGCTGCCTGCAGGGTCCGGACGATGACGTGATGCTGCCCAAGGATTCGGTCAAGACCGACTGGGAGGTGGAACTGGGGATCGTCATCGGCAGCCGGGCGCGCTACGTCAGCAAGCGCCAGGCGTTGTCGCACGTCGCCGGTTTCGTGGTGGTCAACGACGTGTCCGAGCGCGAATTCCAGACCGAGCGCGGTGGCTCGTGGGACAAGGGCAAGGGCTGCGACACCTTCGGTCCGGTCGGCCCGTGGCTGGTCACGACCGACGAGGTCGGCAACCCGGGCAAGCTCGGCATGTGGCTCAAGGTCAACGGCAAGACCATGCAGGACGGCAGCACCAGGACGATGATCTTCGATTGCGCGACGCTGGTGTCGTATGTCAGCGAGTTCATCACGCTCGAGCCGGGCGACATCATCACCACCGGCACGCCGCCCGGTGTGGGCATGGGCATGAAGCCGCCGCAGTACCTGAAGGCCGGCGATGTCGTCGAACTGGGCATCGAGGGGTTGGGCACGCAGACGCAGAAGATCGTCAAGTTCAAGAAGTGATCCGGCGGGGGCTTCACGAATCTTCATGAAGGCTCATCCGGGCTTTGCCGGCCCGGCGCAGGATCAGGGGGTGCCGGGTCACCGGCGCCCCCGTCTTTCCTTCGGAACCTTCACAGGAGTCACGTCATGAATCAAGACCCCCGAACCGGCAATGCCAGCGCGCCTGCCGCCACCGTGCGCCGACCCCGCTGGAAGACCTTTGCGCTGATCGGCCTGGTGGCCGGCGCGACCACGCTGGCCAGTTGCGGCTTTCGCGCCGGTGGCTGGCATCACGGCGACGAGCCCGGCGAGAAACTGGGCTACATGGTCGACAAGGTGTTCTCCCGGGTCGATGCCACCGATGCGCAAAAGGCGCGGCTGCAGACCATTGCCACCGCTGCCTGGAGCGACCTGGCGCCGCTGCGCACGCAGTTGCGCGACGGTCGCCAGAAGGCGCTCGAGTTGCTGGGCGCGGCGCAGATCGATCGCGCCGGCATCGAGGCGCTGCGCCTCGAGCAGGCCGCGTTGCTGGACAACGCCTCGCGCCGTGTGACCAGCGCCTTGACCGACATGGCTGAGGTGCTCACCCCCGAGCAGCGCGCGCAGATGCGCGAGCGGATCGCCGAGCGCATGGACAAGCGACGCGGCTGGCACCGGGGTTGATGTCATGGCCGCCGACGGCGCCCGCATCCTGCTGATCGAGGACGACCTGCGCCTGGGCCAGATGGTGCGCGAGTACCTGGCCAAGGCCGGCCTGACCGTGGTCTTGGCCGACGACGCCGCCCGCGGGCAGCGCCACCTGGCGCAGCAGCCGTTCGATCTGCTGCTGTTGGACCTGATGCTGCCCGATGCGGACGGGTTGGACCTGTGCCGCACGATCCGCGCCGGCCATCCGGCACTGCCCATCATCATGGCCACGGCCCGCGGCGACACCACCGACCGCATCGTCGGGCTCGAACTGGGGGCCGACGACTACCTGGCCAAGCCTTACGAGCCGCGCGAGTTGCTGGCCCGCATCCGGGCGGTGCTGCGCCGCCGCGCCCGCCAGGACCTGCCCGACGATGTCCTGCGCTTCGGCCAGCTCGAGATCGACCGGGCGGCCCGCCAGGTACGGGTGGGCCAGCGATCGTGCGAGCTCACCGCGCGTCAGTTCGACATCCTGCTGGTGCTGGCCGAGCGTGCCGGGCGGGTGTTGTCGCGCGAGCAGATTGCGTTGCAGATCGGCGGCGACGGTATCGAGTCCAGCGATCGTGCGGTCGACGTGCACGTGGTCAAGATCCGCGCGGCGATCGAGTCTGACCCGGCTCACCCGCGCCGCCTGATCACCGTGCGCGGCGCCGGCTACCTGCTCGCACAGGCGCAGGACTGAGTCCCGTGCGCCGTCTGTACCTGCGCATCTACCTGGCCGTGCTGGCCAGCCTGTTCCTGTTCGTCGTGCTCGCCGGCATCGCCTGGAAGATCGGCGGTGAACTGCTCTGGCAACAGCGGCTCGAGAACGGGCCACGCCAGGAGGCCTCGCAGATCATCGACCAGCTGGCCGCCGACCTGCTGCCTGCTACGGCCGACCGCGCATTGTTGCAGCGCCGGCTCGACGACTGGCAACCGCGGCTGGGCATCGACCTGGCGATCATCGCCGCCGACGGCGAGGTGTTGGCGAGGGCCGGGCAGCCGATGCCGGCACTGCCCGAGCGCTGGCGTGAACAGGACCGCGGCTACGAGTGGGACGACAAGTCCTGGCGCACGTTCGATGATCACTCGCTGGCGGCGATCGCCCTGCCTGGCGACCGATACCTGGTCGGCCACGACCGGGTCGGCGCATGGTCGTGGCGTCGTCGTGGCGGCATGCTGCCCCTGATGGGCGGCCTCGCGCTGATCGGCCTGGCGGTGGCCGTGGCGGCCTGGCCGCTGGCCCGCCGCCTGACGCGCCGGCTCGAGGGTCTGCAATCGTCGGTGCAGCAGTTCGGCAACGGCGACCTGGGCAGCCGCGTGAAGGTTCGCGGTCGTGACGAGATCGCGTCGCTGGCCCAGAGCTTCAATGAATCGGCGCAGCGCATCGAGGCACTGGTCAATGCGCAAAAGTCGCTGTTGGCCAATGCGTCGCACGAGTTGCGCTCGCCGCTGGCGCGGATCCGCCTGGCGGCCGGATTGCTCGAAGAAGAGGCGGGCGATACCGGGTCGGCGAACCATGCCGAGATCCGGCGCAGCATCAACGAGTTGGACGCGCTGATCGACGAGATCCTGCTGGCCAGCCGGCTCGACGCGGCCAGTGGCGGCGGTCCGGCGCTGAGCCGCGAATCGCTGGACTTTGGTGGCCTGGTGGCCGAGGAGTGCGCCCGGCTGGGGCTGGTGCCGCAGGGCCGCGCGATCGACATGGTCGGCGACGCGCGTCTGCTGCGCCGGCTGGTGCGCAATCTGCTCGAGAACGCGGTGCGCCACGGTCGCCCGGTCGATGCCGCACCGCTGGCCGAATCGATCGCCGTGCAGGTGGCGATCCGGCCCGCGCAGGCGCCGGCCGCAGGCCCGCAACCCCGACCAATCAGTGCCTGCGGGTCTGCGACAACGGGCCGGGGTTCCCGAGCAGGAGCGCGAGCGGATCTTCGAGCCGTTCTACCGGCGCCGGGGGGCCAGCGAGCAGGCGGGCGGGGTAGGGCTTGGTTTGTCGCTGGTGCGTCAGATCGCCAGGGCCCACCAGGGCAGCGTCACCTGCCAGGCCCGCGAGGGTGGCGGCAGTTGCTTCGAGTTGCTGCTGCCCCTGCCCGCTCGATCCCAGGCTGCCCAACGCGCCTGATCAGCGCGCCTGGTAGGTGCGCTTGCCCTGGTTGACCGGGTAGTCGGGGCGGCCGGTGATCTTCCAGCGGACGATGTTGTCGACCGCCTTGCGCCGCAACTCGACTTCGGACTGCACCGAGTAAAAGGCGCTGTGCGGGCTGAAGATCACGCGCGGGTCGGTCAGCAGCGGGTGCTCGCTCGGTACCGGTTCGACGGGTAGAACGTCAAGGCCCACGCCGGCCAGCCGGTCGGTGGCGACGACCTGGGTGAGCCCGTCCAGGTCGATGATCGCGCCGCGCGCGGTGTTGACCAGGTAGCTGCCCGGTTTCATCCGGCCCAGCAACGAGCGACCCACCAGGCCGCGGGTGTCGTCATTGAGCAGGCAGTGGATGGACACCGCGTCGGCCTGCTCGAACAACTGCGTGAGCGTCACCCGCTCGACGTACTGCGGGAAGTCACCATCGATCAGGTTCGGATCGTGGGCGATCACCCGCTTGAAGATCGGTTGCGCATAGTGGGCAAAGCGCTTGCCGATGCGCCCCAGGCCCAGCACACCGACGGTCAGTTCCTGGGCGCGCGGAATCTGCCCGGCGGTGCTGTAGTGCCAGTCGCCACGGTGCACGTCGGTGTCATAGCGGACCACGCGGCGGATCACCGCCAGCAACATGGCCAGCGCATGTAGCGACACTTCGCCCACGCCGTAGTCGGGCGAGTTCGCGACCCAGATGCCGTGGCGCTGGGCGGCGATCGCGTCGATGGTGTCGTAGCCGGCGCCGATGCGCGAGCACAGGCCCAGACGGGGTAGCGCGGCAAAGACCTCCTCGTTGACCGGAGCGTACTGGATCAGCATCGCATCGCAGTCGCGACCGGCCTCGATCACCTGCGCCGGGGTGCGGCACTGCGCCTGCACCATCTCGATGCCGGCGGCGGCGAACAGGTCGCGCTCCAGCGAGATGTCGAGCATGTCATGGTCGGTGAACAGAACTTTCATGGGATCCTTTTTCTGGGAGAATAGCCGGCATCGCGCGGGTTTCCCACAAGGATAGCAAGCGGCCTCGCCCATCAAGAACAAAATCGGAGAACAGCATGAACCAGATCGATCTGAAAGGTCGGACCGCGGTGATCACAGGCGGCGGCGCGGGAATCGGGTTGGCGGTGGCCAACCGCCTGGCTGCCAGCGGCGCGCGCATTGCCGTGTGGGACAGAGCGGCGGCCAATGTGTCGGCACTGCCAGAGGTGGCTCACGGCGCCCACGCGGCGATGGTCGTCGATGTCTGCGACGAGGCGGCGGTGGCGCAGGCCGCCGACAAGGTGGCCGCCGATTTCGGCCGCATCGACATCCTGGTGTGCAGCGCGGGCATCACCGGCCCCAACACCACGACCTGGGAATACCCGGCCGATGAATGGCGCAAGGTCATCGACATCAACCTCAACGGCGTGTTCCTTTGCAACCGGGCCGTGATACACAAGATGCTCAAGGCCGACTACGGCCGCATCGTCAACATCGCGTCTATCGCCGGCAAGGAAGGCAATCCGAACGCCTCCGCTTACAGCGCCTCGAAGGCGGCCGTCATCGGCCTCACCAAGTCGCTGGGCAAGGAAACCGCCAAGACCGGTATCCGCGTCAACTGCGTGACGCTGGCCGCGGTCCGCACCGCGATCTTCGACCAGATGACGCAGCAACACATCGACTTCATGCTCTCGAAGATCCCGGTCGGGCGCTTTGGCACCGTCGACGAGATGGCGAGCCTGATCGCCTGGCTGTCATCCGAGGAGTGCTCGTTCTCGACCGGCGGCGGTGTTCGACCTCTCCGGTGGCCGCGCTGTTTATTGACGCCCCCACGGTCGTCGCGTCGCTCCTCCCGTGGCCCGGTGATCGCTGACTTTGCCAAATTTAGGAGTTGGACCCGATGCAACGCTTCGATGCCGCTGCCCTGACCCAGTTTGCCCGCTCGGCCCTCGAGGCCGCAGGCCTGCCCGTGAACGCGGCCACCGACGTGGCGCAGGTGTTGGTCGAGGGCGATCTGCTGGGCCATGACACCCACGGGCTGGCGCTGTTGTCCGGCTATGTCGGGGCGCTGCTCGATGGCTCGATGAGCGCCGACGGCGAGCCGGCCGTGGTGTCCGCGCGCTCGGCGGTCTGTGTCTGGGACGGGCGTCGGATGGCCGGACCCCACCTGGTGCGCGAGGCCTTGCGCTGGGCCTCGCCGCGGGCGCGCGAGCATGGCCTGGCCGCGGTGGCAATCCGGCGCAGCCACCACATCGGTTGCCTCGCCGCCTACCTCGAGGCCCCGGCCCGCGAAGGCCTGATGGTGGAGTTGGTCTGCAGCGATCCCTCCACCGCCAGCGTCGCGCCATTTGGCGGCACCGAGCCGGTGATCACGCCTCAACCCGATCGCCTACGGCATCCCGACCTCGGTCGATCCGATCATCATCGATGTTTCCGCCTCGGTCACCACCAACGGTATGACGAACCGGCTTGCCGGCGGCGGGCAGCGTGGCGCCCATGCCTGGTGGCTGACCCCCGACGGCCAGCCCACCGACGATCCGGCGGTGCTGGCCGACAGCCCGCCGGGCACGATCCTGCCCCTGGGCGGCATCGATGCCGGGCACAAGGGCTATGCGCTGGGCCTGCAGGTGGAGGCGGCGACTGCGGCGCTGGCCGGCCACGGTCGGGCCGATCAGTCCGAAGGGTGGGGCGCAACCGTCTACCTGCAGGTGACCGACCCCCAGGCCTTTGCCGGCCTGGGCGAATTCAACCGCCAGACCGACTGGCTGCGCGATGCCTGCCGCGCCAACAAGCCGCGAGACCCGTCACGGCCGGTCCGCCTGCCTGGCGAACGCGGCCTGGCCCGCAAGCGCGAGCAACTGGCCGGTGGGATCGAACTGCACCCGGCCATCGTGCCGGCGCTGGCCGGGCTGGCGGCACGCCTGGGGCCTGGCCGCGCCGAAAGCCGCCTGAAGCGCCCGCTGCGCCCGCGTGGCGGGCGGGTTCCCGTGCTGCAAACCCTCGAGTCGCGCTTAATCCGTCCCCTTCGAACCGGAGCCCCCGATGTCTGCCAGATCCTCCCGTGAAACAAGCCCCGAAGCCGGGTCGGTCATCGGCCCCGAGAAAGCCGCGATCCAGGCCACCATCGCCAGGGCGCGCGCCGCAATGGCAGCCTACGACAACCACGACCAGGCGCGGGTCGACGAGGCCGTCACCGCGCTGGCCTGGGCGATCTACAAACCCGGGAATGCCAGGCTGCTGGCCGAGATGGCGGTGCACGACACCGGCATGGGCAATGTCGAATCCAAGATCATCAAGAACACCCGCAAGACCTTCGGCACGCTGCGCGACCTGATGCGGGTGCGCACCGTCGGCGTGATCTCGGAAGAACCGGCGCGTGGCATGGTCAGGTACGGCAAGCCGGTGGGGGTCGTGGGGGCCGTCTGTCCGTCGACCAATCCGGCCGCGACCCCGGTGAACAAGGCGATGATGGCGCTCAAGGGCGGCAACGCGGTGATCATCGCGCCTTCGCCGTCCGGCTACAAGACCACCTGCAAAACGGTCGAGCTGATGCGCGCCGAGCTGGCCAAGGCCGGGCATCCCCAAGACCTGGTGCAGATCCTGCCCGCACCGGTCAACAAGGAGATGACCCAGCAACTGATGAACCAGTGCGACCTGGTGGTCGTCACGGGGTCGCAGAACAATGTCAGGCGCGCGATGCGCTCGGGCACGGTGGCGATCGGCGTGGGCGCAGGCAATGTCCCTGTGATCATCGATTCGAGCGCCGACCTGGACGATGCGGCCCGCAAGATCACGATGTCCAAGATCTTCGACAACGCCACCTCGTGTTCATCCGAGAACGCGCTGGTCATCCTGGACGATATCTACGAAGACGCGATCGCCGCGCTGCAGCGGGCCGGCGCCTGGCGCTGCGATGCCGCGGAGAAGCAAAGCATCGAGAAGACACTGTGGGTCGATGGCACGCTCAACCGCGACGTGATCGCCAAGGATGCCGATGTCTCGGCGAAGATCCTGGGCCTGGCCGAGGCGGCGCAGCAATGCAAGTACTTCCTGGTCGAAGAGGAGGCGGTTGGCGGCAAGCACTCATTTGCCGACGAAAAGCTCTCGCTGGTGCTGACCGTCTACCGGGCTCGCGACTTCACCCATGCCAAGCAGTTGGTGCGCGAGGTGCTCGAGGTCACCGGCAAGGGGCACTCGAGCGGCATTCATACCAACGATATGGCCCATGCGGCCGAGCTGGCCGACGAGACCGACGTGGTGCGGGTGCTGGTCAACCAGGCCCATACCTTCGGCAACGGCGGCAGCTTCGACAACACGCTGCCGTTCACCTTGTCGATGGGTGGCGGCACCTGGGCCGGCAACACGATCTCCGAGAACCTGAACTGGTCGCACTTCATCAACGTGACGCACCTGGTCACGACCATCGCCGAGGACAAGCCCTCCGAGGCGGAGCTGTTCGGCGCGTACTGGTCGCGCTACGGCAAGTAGACATCTGACAAGGACACTCCCCATGCTGCCGCTCGCTGGTATCAAGGTCATCGAATTCACGAACATCCTGTCCGGGCCGTTCTGCGGGATGCTGCTGGCCGACATGGGTGCCGACGTGGTCAAGGTCGAAAAGCCCAGCGGCGACGACATGCGCTTCTGGCCGCCGATCACCGATGGCTACAGCGAGAATTTCGCGTCGGTCAACCGCAACAAGCGCTCGATCGCGATGGATCTCAAGTCGGCCGACGACCGCGCGCTGGCGCGCGAGCTGTGCGCCGGCGCCGACGTCATCATCGAGAACAACCGCGGCGGCGTGATGGACCGCCTGGGGCTGGGCTACGCCGACATCAAGGCACTGAACCCGGCGATCATCTACTGCTCGATCAATGCGTTCGGCTCGCAGGGACCGTATGCCAATCGCGGCGGGTTCGATCTGGTGATCCAGGCCGAGAGCGGCATCATGAGCGTCACCGGCGAGGATGCGCCGGTCAAGTGCGGGGTGCCGATCAGCGACACCGCAACCGGTCTGTACGGGGCATTCGCGATCGCCGCCGCGCTGCGCGAGGTGGCCAGCACAGGGCAGGGCGTGCACATCGACGCCTCGATGTTGGGCGCCTCGCTGGGCATCTCGGCACTGCAGACCAGCGAGTTTTTCGGGGCCGGCAAGAGTTCGCCGCGCATGGGATCGCGCCATCCGCGCAATGCACCCTACCAGGCGTTCAAGGCCAGTGACGGGTTCTTCTGCATCGCCGCCGGCAACGACAAGCTGTATCGCGATGTCTGCCTTCAGGTCGGGATGCCCGAGCTGATCGAGCATCCCGATTACAAGAGCACCGCGCTGCGGGCCAAGAACCAGGCCGCACTGGCCGATATCCTGGCCGTGCCCTTTCTCACCAAGACGGCCGATGAATGGATCCGGATCTTTGGCGAATGCGGCGTGCCCTGCGGGCTGACCATTCGAGCAGGCGCTCGATCATCCGTGCAGGTGAGGCATTGCGGGTGGGTGCAGGATACGACATTGCCCAACGGCGTCAGGACCAAGACCTTCGGCAGCCCGGATCCGCCTTCGGACTCACCAGTCGGTGAAGATCCGGCCTCGATGCCGCCGGCGCTCGACGAGCACGGCGCGCAGATCCGCGCAGGTGGGGGGTCGGGCCGCGCGCTGAGAGGGCTCGCCGGCGAGGCGGCCCGTCCCGGATCCGGGGCTGACAGCGTGATGAACCGGCGCCCAGAATGCCCGGGCAGTCACCGCATGTAAAACAAATCCAAACGGTGGAGACACCGTGATGCGCAATCGTTCGATTGTCCTGTCTATTCTGGCCTTCTGTTCCTGGCTCCCGGTTAGGCAGGCCGAGTCGCCTTTGTCGGTCGACAAGATCCGACGCCAGATCACCGGCGACGTCGACCAGGCGGCCATCATCGCCAACGAAGCCGAGACCAAGAACTGGCTGAATTACGGCTCGACTTTGCCGAGACGCGCTTCAGCAGGCTGGCCCAGATCAATACCGGCAATGTCGGGCAACTCGGCCTGGCCTGTCGTACGATCTGCAGTCTACGCGCGGGGTCGAGCGACACCGTTGATCGCCGATGGCGACGTACGTGACTGCCTCGTGGAGCATCGTGCATGCGCTCGATGCGCGTACCGGCAAGCCGATCTGGACCTATGATCCCCAGGTGCCGCGCGACTACGCGTACAAGGGCTGTTGCGATGTCGTCAACCGCGGCGTCGCGCTGCACAAAGGCAAGGTGTTCGTCGGCACCTACGACGGGCGCCTGGTCGCGCTGGATGCAGCGACCGGCAAGGTGGCCTGGGAGCAGGACACGATCATCGACCGCACGAAGGCCTACACGATCACCGGTGCGCCGCGCGTCTATAACGGCAAGGTCATGATCGGCAACGGCGGGGCCGAGTACGGGGTGCGCGGCTACGTCACCGCCTACGATGCCGAATCGGGCGCGCAGAAGTGGCGATGGTTCGCGGTACCGGGCGACCCGGCCAAGCCGTTCGAGGATGCCTCGATGGCGCGTGCCCAGACCTGGGACCCGCCGGCAGGTACTGGGAAACCACGGTGGCGGTGGCACGACTGGGACGCGATGGCCTTCGATCCCGAGTTGAACCTGATGTACGTGGGCACCGGCAATGGCAGCCCCTGGAACCGGCATGTTCACAAGCTCGGGGGCGGAGACAACCTGTACCTGGCCTGGATCGTCGCCCTCGATCCGGACACCGGTGATCATGTCTGGCACTACCAGGAAACCCCTGGAGATACGGACTACACGTCGACCCAGCACATCATCCTCGCTGATCTGCCTATCGACGGCGCCTGGCGCAAGGTCTTGCTGCATGCGCCCAAGAACGGTTTCTTTTATGCTGGATCGTTGCCAATGGCCGCTTTCTATCGGCTGGAAAAATTTGTCGATGTGACCTGGGCGCAAGGCTATGACGCCAACGGGCGGCCTGCCGAAGCGGCTGATGCGCGCGCAACCGACAAGGAGTGGGAGACCATCCCCAGCCCTTACGGCGCACACAACTGGCATCCGATGTCGTTCAGCCCCAGACCGGACTCGTCTACATCCCGGCACAGGGCGTACCTATCGTCATCGAGCATGACAAGGACTTCAAGGTCGGCACCCATCAGCCGGGCCGGGCGCACAGCAACCTGGGCTGGAACCTGGGCTACCTGCTCAGCAGTGTGCCGCCCAAGGCCAAGCCGTTCGGTCACCTGCTGGCTCGGGACCCGGTCCGCCAGAAAGAGGCCTGGCGCCAGGAGTACCTGTCGCCCTGGAACGGCGGCACGCTGGCCACCGCGGGCAATCTCGTCTTCCAGGGCACGGCCGATGGGCGCTTCATCGCCTTCGATGCGACCACCGGCGCGACGCTTCCGCAGACGCCGGTCGGGACCGCGCGGTGGCCGCGCCGATGCACCTACGCGCTCGATGGCAGGCAAGATCAGCATCGCCGTGGGCTGGGCGGTCTATGGCATCTCGCAGCGGGCCACCGACAAGATCGGCCCGCGCCTGTACACATTCGAAGTCGGCGGCAACGCGGCAATGCCCAGATGCGCGACTACGACCGGACCACGCTCGTCAAGGGCGTGCCCTACAACCCAGACGACATTCCGGCCGGAGCAGCGCTTTATATCTCGAACTGTCTGTTCTGCCACGGCCTGCCGGCGATCAACAATGGCGGCAACGTCCCCAACCTGTTACTCGAGCGTCGACATGCTGACCCGATGCCGGAGCTGATCCGCAGCGATGCGCTGGCGCACCAGGGCATGCCGCGCTTCGATGCGCGACTGACCGAGGCCGAGGCGGCCAAGATCGTCGCGTTCATCCAGGGCACGGCGGACGCGGTTCGCAAGTGATCGTCAGGCGGATATCGCCGACGCTGGCTGCAGCCGGGGCGCGGCTGTCGTCGCAGGCACCGGCGCAGCGCTCCCGGCCAGCTTGTACAGTTGCACGGCCCGCCCGGCGAACACCCCGCTGAGCGCGCCATACAGCCCGGCGAAGCCGAGCGCGAAAGTGGCCTGGCCGGCCAGAGCGGGCGCGAGCGCGAGGCTCGCCCCGACCGCGTAACGCGTCGCGAATATCCCAAGGAACAAGGCCATCGGCACCCAGCTGCCCGGGACCGTCAAGGTGCGGCTGGCCGGCTCCCAACGGGCTTTCCTGGGTGTGGGGCACGCTTGCAGCAGGCCCGCGGTGGCCATGGCGCCGGCCAGCCAGGCGGCGATCACCGGGCCGCCATGGCCGAAGGTCGTCAGCACCGCGGCACCTGACAACACCAGCATCACCGCCGGCAGGATCACCACCCGGCGCAGCGGCAGGCGCCGGTCGCGCAACTGCAGCGCGCCCAGCAACACGAGCATGGCCAGCAGGCCGAAAACCCAGGTCGGGGTATGGGCAATGATTTGTAGCAGCATCTCAGGGCTCCGCGTAAGGCCGACCCGGCAGGGGCGGCGACAGGAGCCATCGTGAGGGCCGGCCGGGTGACCGGCGAGCGGATTGCGACGAAACGCCCGGGGGCGGTGGTGAAACGCCGCTGCCGCGGCGCGAAACCCGCGCTTAGTTGGCCGGGGTGACCAGCGGCTTGCCGGCGAACCAGGCGGCGATGTTGTCGATGACCAGCTGCCCCATCGCCAGACGGGTGCGCACCGAGGCGCTGCCCTGGTGGGGCGCGAGCACGACCTGCTCCATCGCCTTGAGCGAATCGGGCACGTCCGGTTCGTTGTCGAACACGTCCAGCCCGGCGCCAGCCAGCTGGCTGGTCGAGAGCAGCTCGATCAGCGCGTCCTGGTCGACGACGCTGCCCCGGGCGATGTTGACGAAGATGCCCTCGGGCCCGAGCGCGGCGAGCGCGTCGCGGGACACGACGCGGTAGGTGGCCGGGCCGCCGGGGCAGGCCGCGATCAGCACGTCGGCCCACCGACCCAGCGCGACGATGTCGTCGAAGTAGCGGTAATCGAGGTCGGTCTTGCGGCGCGGGCCGAAGTAGGCGATCTCGGTCTGAAAGGCCAGGCAACGGCTGGCGATCGCCTGGCCGATCCGCCCCATGCCGACAATGCCGATCTTCTTGTCCTGCATCGTCTGGGTCAGGCGCATATTGCCTGCCCTCCAGCGGCCCTCGCGCACGAAGCGGTCACCGTAGGGCACCTGGCGCACCACGCCCAGCAACAGCGCCAGCGCCATGTCGGCAACATCGAGGGTCAGCACGTCGGGCGTGTTGGTGACCGTGACCCCGCGCCTGGTGCAGTCTTTCAGGTCGTAGGTGTCCAGGCCGACGCCGAAGTTGGACACCAGCTTCAGGTTGGGCAGTGCGTCCATCGTCGCGGCATCGATGCCCGCACCGCTTTGCGAGGTGCAGACCTCGATATGGGCGAGTTCGCGCAGCCGGGCGGCCGGATCGGCCGCCTCCCAGAGCTTGTGACAGGTATGGCCAGCCTCGAGCGCCGCCTGGGTGGGCTCGTACAAAGGGTTGAGCATCAGGATTTCGGTGGCCATCTCGGTCTCGCGCGCGGGCAGGAATCAGTAGGTCACGTAGTATGACCGACGCGGGTCCTTGAGCCGTTCCAACATCGTGGGCACGTCGGCGACCGCTTTGCCGCCCAGTACGCAGACCGCGCCGTAGACCTCGCGGAACTGTCGGTTGCGGGTCTCGCCGTCGCGCACGTCGCGCCAGCGGATCGCGCCCTTGCTGGCCTGCCACTGCCCGTCCGAGCCCTGGTAGGCGAGCATCCGGTAGGTGAGCCGCTCGCAATCGAAGCCGTAATAGGCGACGTTGAGCACGCCGGTCGCGCTGCGCGCGGCGATCGTCACCTGGGCGTGGCGCTCGCCGGTCAGCAGTGACGCCGGATCGAGCGCGAACGACATCGTCGTCTGGCCATCGCTGGTGAAGGGCGTCATCGCCTCGAATGCGGGGACCGGCGGCATCGGTTCGGGCATCGTCATCGTCGGCGGCTGGTCGGGCGAGGACAGCGTGGCGGGCGGGCGCGTGGACTCGCCCTCGTCGGCGAACTGGGCGGCGGCCGGCGGCGGGCAGAGCAGCACGAAAACGCCCAGCACCGCACCGAGGGCGGCAAGCGCCGGGGCTGATCGAGGCAGGCTATTTGGACTGGTCACGAGGACGGGCGGGGTCCGTTTCGGGCATCTCGATCAGCGGGTCGCGCTGCCGTTTCCGGGGCAGCGTGTCGCCAGGAAACAGCAGGCGCGACAACTCGTCGAGCGCCTGTTTGTAGACGTCCCGCTTGAATTCGATCACCGAATCCAATGGGACCCAGAAGCTGTTCCAACGCCAGGCGTCAAACTCCGGGTGCCCCGAGGCGCGCAGGTCGATGTCGATATCCCTGCCGGTCAGGCGCAGCAGGTACCAGATCTGCTTCTGCCCTCGGTACTGGCCCCGCCACTCGCGGCGGACCCAGCGTTCAGGAACCTCGTAGCGCAGCCAGTTACGGGTGCGCCCGATGATCTCGACATGCGAGTCGAGCAATCCGACCTCTTCCTGCAATTCGCGAAACATCGCCTGCTCGGGTGACTCACCGCGCTTGATCCCGCCTTGCGGGAACTGCCAGGCGTGTTCGCGAATCCGCTTGCCCCAGAAAACCTCGTTGTGCTGATTGGCCAGAATGATTCCGACGTTGGGGCGAAAGCCGTCTCTGTCGAGCATGGCTGAAACCCCGAATGACATAAACTCCTGCTCATTATATAGACCTAGTCCGCCCCCGGTCAGCATGTCGCGCCCGACGGTGGTGGATTTCCCTCTTTGCCGGAAACCCGTTCATGAAGGCCAGCCAGTTCCATCTCGTCACCCAGAAAGAAGCGCCCGGCGATGCCGAGGTCGTCAGTCACCAGCTGATGGCGCGCGCTGGCATGATCAAGCGCCTGGCCGGGGGGATCTATACCTACATGCCGCTGGGCCTGCGGGTGATCCGCCGGATCGAGGCGATCATCCGCGAGGAAATGAACCGGGCGGGGGCGATCGAGTTGCTGATGCCGGTGGTACAGCCGGCCGAGCTTTGGCAGGAATCGGGCCGTTTCACGCAGTACGGCCCCGAGTTGTTGCGAATCCGCGACCGCCATGACCGCGAGTTCATCATCCAGCCGACCTCCGAGGAGGTCATCACCGACATCGCCCGGCTGGACCTGCGCAGCTACCGCCAGCTGCCCAGGAATTTCTATCATATCCAGACCAAGTTCCGCGACGAACGACGGCCGCGCTTTGGCGTGATGCGGGGGCGCGAGTTCACGATGAAGGATGCCTACTCGTTCGATCGCGACCAGGCGTCGGCCCTGCGCAGTTACCAGATCATGTATGACGCCTACATGCGCATCTTCGAGCGCATCGGCCTGCGTTTCCGGGCGGTGGCGGCCGATACCGGGGCCATTGGCGGGTCGGCCAGCCACGAGTTCCAGGTGATCGCCGATACCGGCGAGGACGCGATCGCCTACTGTCCCGATTCCGACTACGCGGCCAACATCGAGTTGGCCGAGGCGTTGCCGCTGCTCGAGGCGCGCGCGCCCGCCACGCAGCCGATGCACAACACCCCGACCCCGGGCCAGGCGCGCTGCGAGGACGTGGCGCGCTTTCTCGGCCTGGCGCTCGAGCAGACGGTGAAGTCGCTGGTGCTCGCCGTGGACCCGCCGGCCGGCGAACCGGGTGATCCGGTGGTCTGGCTGCTGATCGTGCGCGGCGATCACGGGCTCAACGAGATCAAGGCGGGCAAGGTGCCGGGCCTGGCCGGCTTTCGGTTCGCGACCGAGGCCGAGATCGTCGATCACTTCGGTACCCCGCCCGGTTACCTGGGCCCGATCGGCACCCGCAGGCCGGTGCGCATCGTCGTCGACCGCACGGTGGCCCGGATGGCCGACTTCGTCTGCGGTGCCAACCAGCTCGACCATCACCTGACCGGCGTGAACTGGGGGCGTGACCTGCCCGAGCCGGTGCCTGCCGAGCGGGCGGGCGCCGATGCGGCGGTGATCGAGGCGGACATCCGCAACGTGCTGCCCGGCGACCCCTCGCCCGACGGCAAAGGCGTGCTGGCGATCCAGCGCGGCATCGAGGTCGGCCACGTGTTCTACCTGGGCACCAAGTACTCGGACGCGATGAAGGCGACCTTCATCGACGAGGACGGCAAGGCCAAGCCGTTCGAGATGGGCTGTTACGGCATCGGCGTGACGCGGCTGCTCGGCGCGGCGATCGAGCAGAACCACGATGACAAGGGCATCATCTGGCCGCAGGGTATCGCGCCGATGCAGGTCGTGGTCTGCCCGCTGGGGATGGCCAAGTCCGAGCCGGTTCGTGAGGCCGCCACCGCGCTGTACGGGCAATTGCTGGCGGCGGGGGTCGACGTGGTGCTGGACGATCGCAATGAGCGACCCGGCGTGATGTTCGCCGACTGGGAGCTGATCGGGGTCCCCCTGGCGGGTCAACGTCGGCGACCGCGGGCTCAAGCAAGGGCAGGTCGAACTGGTCAATCGCCGCGACCTGTCCAACGTGGCCGTTGCGCTGGACCAGGCGTTTGCCACGGTGATGAACGCGCTGGCCGCGAGCCAGGCCTGACCGCGACCGTGCAGCACCGCGGCCGTCGGGCAGGGCCGGGCCGACGCCGGCTGGCCGGCCTGTTGCTGCTGGCGGCGGGAGCGGCGCTGGCGCCCGCCTGGGCAGGGCGCCAGCAATACGAGCCGCTGGCCCAATCGGTGCAGACCGCGCTGTCCAGGGCGGTCCGCGATGACGCCGGCCCGCCCAGTCCCCGCTTCGATTCGGTGATGCACAAGGTCGACTGGCTGTCGCAGATGGCCGACCGCCTGCCGCGCAAGTGGATGCCCAGTCACGAGCAACGGATCGAGTTTCTGCTCACGTTGCGCTACGAGGCGCAGCGGGCCGGGCTCGATCCGCACCTGGTGCTCGGCCTGATCCAGGTAGAGAGCTACTTCCGGCGCTATGCGGTGTCGTCGGCCGGCGCCCGCGGCTACATGCAGGTGATGCCGTTCTGGGTCGAGCTGATCGGCGATGGTGATCCCGCCCGGTTGTTCGAGATGCACACGAACCTGCGCTTTGGCTGCACGATCCTGCGCCATTACCTGGATATCGAGCGCGGCAACCTGTTCAGGGCGCTGGGCCGCTATAACGGCTCGCTGGGCCGGGCCAAGTACCCGGACAAGGTGCTGGCGGCCTGGAACCGCTGGAAGTACCAGGACAGGGGCCGCCGCTGACGCCGGAGCACCGGTCGTTGCGCGGTCCAAGCCGGCATCTGGCCGGGTATGCGGCGTTTCTTCAGACCATCGCCCGGGTAGGCGCTTCATCAGAATCGGGGGTGAATGCCTCCCCTACCTTGATTACGCCCAGGCGGCGACCGGTCGCGTCGTTCGCCGTCGTGGTGCTGGCTGGTGCGCTGCTCTCGCAGTTGACCGTCGGAGCGGGCGCCGAGCTGGCGCTCGTCTGGCTGCCGACCTCGCTGGTGTTGGTCGGCCTGCTGACCCGCGGGCCGTCGGTGTTGTTGCCGGCAGTGTTCGGACTATTGGTCTTTCGTCTGGCCCAGGGCAGCGTCGATCCGGCGGCCTTCGCCCTCGAAGCGCTGGCCCTGCTGGCCGGCCCGCTCGCCGCGGCGCAGCTGATCCGGATGTGGCGCCAGTTGCCGGGCCGCCAGTCGCACGTGGTGCAGGCGCAGCTGATGTTCCTGGTGCTGATCTTCGTGCAGGCGCCGGTGAGTGCGCTGTTGCGCGCGTTGTCGCTGCACGTTCAGGGCAGCCTGCCTTTGTCGTTTGTTGGCACCGCCGGCTTGCTGACGCTGGTCGAGGCGGCCACGGCATTGGTCTTCGTGCGCGGCATTCTCACCTGGATGCCCGGTGAGGGCAGTGGCTTTTGCCCGGTCGCCGGCAGTCGCGACGCCCGGACCAGGTTATCGCTGCGCGATGTGGTGCCGTACGCAGCCGTCGTCATCCTCGGGCTGGCCTATGTCGTGGCGATCTACGTCGGTCACTCGTCCCTAGCCCGGCTGGTCATGTTCCCGATGTTCGCGGTGGCGAGCGCCAGCGCCTTGTGGCAGTCGCGGCGACAGGCGGGCTCGGTGATGATGTTCGCGTTCTTCGGCATCCTGGCATTGCGCGCGAAGATCCCGCCCGACATGATGGATTTCTACCCGCAGCCGCTGCTGCTGATGCTGCTGCTCGCCGGCTTCGGGCTGCTGCACCTCCTAAGCGCACTGACCGAGGAGCGCCGGGCCCAGCAGAGCCGCTTGCGCCGGATGGCGCTGAGTAACGAGGTCAGCGGCCTGCCAAACCTGCGCGCGCTGGGCACCTTCCTGGCACAGCTTGGCCAGCGCGGCGAGGCGCCGGGCGAGCGCTTGCAGTTGGCCGAGGTCGCGACCCCGGATCTGGCCAGGCGGGCCGACCTGGTCGGGCGTGCCGACGTGATGCGGGCCGAGCGCGAGATCGGCCGTCAGCTGCGGCTGCTGTTTGGCGAACCACTGCGCCTGCTCGTGCATATCGCCACCGGCCGATTCATCCTGGTGCTGACCGCCGACCTGTCCGACGAGGACATCATCGAGCGATTGCAGGGCCGCTTCGAGCGGCACGCGTTCCAGGTCGGCGAGCAGTCGATCCTGCTGCGCTGCTCGGTCGGGGTCGTGCCCGTCCCGCCAGGGCGACACGACACCGAATCACTGCTCACCTCTTTGTCGATCGCCCAGCAACAGGCAGCGGCGATGTCACGCCGCTATCACCGGCTGTCATTGGATGAAGACCAGCTGCGGGTCTACCGCGAGGCGCTTGCCCAGGTCGACAAGGTGCGCGACCTGTTCGCCCGCGACCAGATCATGCTCTATGCCCAGCCGATCGCGCCGGCGTCGATGTCCGCCGACGCGGCGCTGCACTTCGAGGTGCTGGCCAGGATGCTCGATGACGACGGTACCGTGCTCACCCCCGACCAGTTCCTGCCGCAGGTGTCGCGTGCCGGCCTGCAGATCGACTTCGATCGGCGCATCATCGTCAAGACCCTGGCCTACCTGGCGAGCGACCAAGCGCTGCTCGCCAATTTGAACCTGTGCGCGGTCAACGTCTGTGGGCCGACGGTCTGCGACCCGGGCTTTGTCGGCTTTCTCGAGGCCGCGCTCAAGCGCTACGGAATCGATCCGCGCTTGCTGGCGATCGAGATCACCGAATCGGAGACCATCGCCGACTTCGAGGCCGCGCTGGCCAATGTCCGCGCGCTCGGCGCCTGCGGGGTCAGCGTGGCGGTCGATGACTTCGGCAGCGGGCAGGCGACGTTCCAGTACATCCGGCGCTTCTCGCCGGGATTGCTCAAGATCGATGGCTCGTTCGTGCGCCGCTACAACGACGATCCGCTCGATTGCGAGATCGTGCACTCGATCGTGCGGCTGGCGCAGGCGATTGGGGCGCGCACGGTCGCCGAGTTCGTCGAGTCGGAGCAGCTGATCGAGAGCATGCGCGACATCGGCGTCGATTTTCTGCAGGGGTGGGCGATCGCGCGGCCGATGCCCCTGGGCCAGATCAAGGCCTACTGCGACCACCGGCGCCAGGCGATGCGGGCCGGCCAGGGGCAGGGCGGCCGGGCCCTGTTGACCGCGCAGTCGCAGCCCATGTCCGAAGTGCCGAGCCGGGCTGTCCAGGACGCCTGACCCTCACCGATCGCTCAGCCGTCCAGGCGCAGCACCTTGCCGGGATTGAGCAGGTGGTCAGGATCGAGGGTGTCCTTGATCTTACGCATCAGGGTCAGCTCGAGCGGCGACTTGTATCGGGCCGCCTCGTCCCGGCGCAGCACGCCCAGGCCGTGCTCGGCCGAGATCGAGCCGTTGGCCGCCGCGACCGCATCGTGGGTGATCCGGTTGATCTGCGGCTGCAGGGCCAGGAAGGCCTGCTCGTGCGCCTTGCCCGTCATGTCCGGGCCCGGTGACACGTTGTAGTGCAGGTTGCCATCGCCCAGGTGACCGAACACCACCATCCGGATGCCGGGAAACTGCGCTTCTATCGCGGCATTCGTGTCCTGGACGAAGCGGGCGATCGACGAGATCGGCACCGAGATGTCGTGCTTGATGTTCTTGCCGGCCGCGGCCTGCGCCTCGGAGATGTTCTCGCGCAGCGCCCACAGCGCCTTGCTGCGGGCGATCGAGTCGGCCACGATGGCGTCGCTGACCAGGCCGCTTTCCATCGCGTCGCCCAGCAGGCGCTCGAAGCGATCGGTCGCATGAGCCTCGCTTTCGGCATCCGAGCACTCGAGCAGCACGTAGTAGGGGCTGGCCTTGGCGAACGGCTTGGGGCACTGGGGAAATGTTCGGCCACCAGGTCCAGGCACAAGTCGCTGATCATCTCGAACGCGGTCAGGCTGGCAGCCAGGTGCGATTGCGCCAGGCCGAGCAGCTCCAGTGCCGCCTGCGGACTGTCCACCGCCGCGAACGCCGTGATCTGGGCGGCGGGCAACGGGAATAGTTTCAGGGTGGCGGCGGTGATGATGCCCAGTGTGCCTTCCGCCCCGACGAACAGGTCGCGCAGGTCGTACCCGGTGTTGTCCTTGCGCAGGCCGCGCAGGCCCTCCCACAACTGGCCGTCGGCGCACACCACTTCGAGCCCCAGGCACAGCTCGCGGGCATTGCCATAGCGCAGCACCTGGCAGCCGCCGGCATTGGTCGACAGGTTGCCGCCGATCGTGCAGCTGCCCTCGGAGGGCAGGCTCAGCGGAAACAGGCGTCCGGCGTCGCGCGCTGCGTCCTGTACCTGCGCCAGCGTGCAGCCGGCATCGACGGTGATCGTGTTGTTCACCGGGTCGACGGCCCGCACCGACTTGAGCCGGGCCAGCGACAGCACGAGGTTGTCGTCGCCGGTGTCAGGGGTGGCGGCGCCCGACATCCCGGTATTGCCGCCCTGCGCGACGATCCTGACCCGGTTCGCCGCGCACCAGCGGACCACCGCCTGTACGTCGGCCACGCTATCGGGTTGGGCGATCGCCAGCGCCCTGCCGGTATAGCGCTTGCGCCAGTCGGTCAGGAACGGCGCGGCATCGTCAGCGTCGGTGATGAGCCGGCCACGAAAGGCCGAAGCGAGGGTGTTGAGGTCGGGACTCGGCTGGGCCGGCATTCGGAAGTCTCCGTGAACGGGTCTATCGATCGGGCGGATCGATCATTCTATGCCCCCGGGCCATGCAACGAGCGCCCGGCCCTGCAAGGCCGGCACTGGGCGACTTGCCGGGCGACCGCGGCGAGCGAGCGCGAAGGCATGAAAAGGCGAGAAGCACACGGCCGCCCGGGTCATGCAACGAGCGCGCGGCCGTCCGAAGCCGTTGCATGACCCGGGCAGCCCCCCCGGGGGGCAGGGAGGCGCGAAGCGCCGACCGTGGGGGCCAACACCTACCTCCCCGGCATCATCCCCTTCATGCTGCGCATCATCTTCGCCATGCCGCCCTTCTGCATCTTGCGCATCATCGTGCTGACCTGGTCGAACTGCTTGAGCATCCGGTTCACTTCCTGCACCGAGACGCCGGCCCCCTGGGCGATGCGCCGCTTGCGCGACGCCTTGATCAGGTCGGGCTTGGCCCTTTCGGTCGGGGTCATCGAGTGGATGATCCCGCGCATCCGTTTGACTTCCTTCTCGGCGCGCGACATGTCGGCCCCCGCCGCCGCCTGCTGGAACTGCGCCGGCAGCTTGTCCATCATCGCGCTCAGGCCGCCCATCTTGCTCATCTGGCCCAGTTGCGCCAGGTAGTCATTGAGGTCGAACCGTGAGCCGGACTTGAGCTTTTTCGCCAGGTCCTGGGCGGCACCGGCATCGACCGAGCGCTGCGCCTCCTCGACCAGCGACACGATATCGCCCATGCCCAGGATGCGGTTGGCCATCCGGTCCGGGTAGAAACCCTCCAGCCCGTCCAGCTTCTCGCCGACGCCGACGAACTTGATCGGCGCACCGGTGACGGCCTTGACCGACAGCGCGGCGCCGCCGCGCGAGTCGCCGTCCAGCTTGGTCAGCACGACGCCGGTCAGTGGCAGGGTCTCGTGAAAGGCCCTGGCCGTGTTGACCGCGTCCTGGCCCTGCATCGCGTCGACGACGAACAGCGTCTCGGCCGGATCGAGCGCCGCGTGTAGCGACTTGATCTCCGCCATCATGGCCTCGTCGATCGCCAGCCGCCCGGCGGTATCGACCAGCAGCACGTCGAAGTAGTGCTTGCGCGCCCAGTCGATGGCGGCACGGGCGATGTCCAGCGGCTTCTGGTCGGCAGTGGACGCGAAGAACTCTCCCCCGGCCTGGCCGATCACGGTACGCAACTGCTCGATGGCCGCCGGACGATAGACGTCGCAGCTGACGGCCAGCACCTTCTTGCGGTGGTTTTCCCTGAGCCAGCGGGCGAGCTTGCCGACCGTGGTGGTCTTGCCCGCCCCTGCAGGCCGGCCATCAACACCACGACCGGGGGCTTGCTGGCCAGGTTGAGCGGCGCCGCGGCACCGCCCATCAACTCGACCAACTGCCGGTGCACGACGCCGACCAACGCCTGACCGGGAGTCAGGCTGCCGACGACCTCCTGGCCGAGCGCCTTCTCGCGGATGCCTGCGATCAGGTCGCGTACGACCGGCAACGCCACGTCGGCCTCGAGCAGCGCGATGCGGATCTCGCGCAGCATTTCCTGGGTATTGGTTTCCGTCAGGCGGGCTTCGCCGCGCATGGTCTTGACGACGCGCGACAGACGTTGGGAGAGATTTTCGAGCATGACCATGGTTTACACTGGATAGTGTGCAAATTCTACTGATATCTGCGCTGGTGCTGCCCGCGGCGCTCTACCTGTTGGCGTGGGCCGTCGGACTGCGCGCCGACAACCCGCCGGCCCAGGCGGTCGCCGGGGTGCCGGGCCAGGGCCATTCGCGCCCGGCCGCGCTCGGCGGCGAATCCCTGATACTGATGCTGGCGCTGCTCGCGCACCTGGGTTCGCTGTATGTCGCGGTCTTTCACGCCGAGGGGATGCGCTTCGGTTTTGCGCATATTCTCTCGGCCGCGCTGTGGGTGGGCGCACTGCTGCTGTGGGTCGAGGGTCACAATGCCCACGTGAGCGCAATGCGCGCGATGGTGCTGCCGCTGGCCGCGATCAGCACGCCGCTGCCCCTTATCTTTCCCGGGGCCTCGCTGGCCTACCTGACGGGCAAGCCGCTGTTCGTGCCGCACCTGCTGATCGGCGTGCTGTCGATACGCGGTGATGCTGCTGGCCGCGTTCCACGCGCTGCTGATGGCCACCGCCGAGCGTGCGCTGCATGGCCGGGCCGATGCCGAGGCCGCGTCGTTCGCCGGCCGCTACCTCGACAGGCTGCCGCCACTGCTGACGCTGGAGCGCATCCTGTTCCGGATGCTCGCCATCGGCTTCGTGCTGCTGAGCCTGACTGCGGTCAGCGGCATGTTCTTTTCCGAGGAGGTGTTCGGGCGGCCGTTCCGCCTCGATCACAAGACGCTGTTCACGCTGGTGGCCTGGGGCGTGTTCGGCCTGTTGCTGCTCGGTCGCCGGCTCTGGGGTTGGCGCGGCCAACGGGCGCTGCGCCTGACGCTGGCCGGATTCGTCGTGATGCTGCTCGGTTACACCGGCAGTCGCTTCGTGCTCGAAGTGATCCTGCACCGAACCTGAAGGCACTGACTATCGATGGGCAAGATCCTTTTCTGGCTCGGACTGGGCGCGGTGGCCTTCGCCGTGATCCGCTTTCTGTCGCTGGTCGAGCGCAAGAAGTCGTTCCGCCAGGCTGAAGAACTGGAGCGCGCGAACCGGCTCGAAGACATCGAGCGGTGCGATCACTGCGGCGTCTACGTGCCCGAGTCAGAGGCGGTTCGAGGCCAATGGTCGCGTCTACTGTTCGCCCGAGCACCGGGACCAGGCGTGACCGCGCAGACCGAGCCGATCGCCGACAACGCAGCGTCGGCCAGCCCGAACCCGGAGGTGCCCGAGTCCTACTGGCAGGCGCTGCGCTGGTACGCGATCAGCCGCATCGCGGTGTCCATCCTGCTCTGGATCGCGGGTACCTCCAACTACAGCCAGCGCTGGCTCGAGCTGAGCAACCAGCCGGCCTTTCACCGGGTGGCGCTGTTCTACGTGGTGGTGGCGGTGGTCTTCCTGCTGCTGATCCGGCCGTTGCGACCGAAGCTGCAGTTGCAATTGTTCCTGCAGATCGCGACCGACCTGCTGGTCCTGACGGCGATGGTGCATTTCAGCGGCGGTGTGCGCGGCGGGCTGGGCTCACTGATGATCGCCTCGGTAGCGGCCGGCTCGGTGCTCTCGACCCGGCGCCTGGCGGCCACCTTTGCCGCCGGTGCCACGCTGCTGATGTTGCTCGAGACCGCGTTTCGGGTGGCCTCGGAAGAGCCCGATGCCGCGCTCGTGGCCCAGGCCGGCGTGCTCGGGGCGGCCTGTTTTCTCACCGCGATGTCGGTCAACTGGCTGGCCTCGCGGCTGCAGACCCAGGAAGAACTGGCGCGGCGGCGCGGCGAAGATGTGCGTAACCAGCTGGCGGTGACACAGCGGGTGATCGCCGAACTCGAGCAGGGCGTGATGGTCATCAGCCCCGAGGGGCGCCTGCGCACGATGAACCGGGCCGCCCACCTGCTGCTCGGGGTCGATGCCAGGCGCTTGCAAAAGGAGCGGGCGCCGCGTGTCCGCGACCTGCTGGGCGGGGCTTGGGACGGGCTGCTCGAGCGCCACGCCGAGTGGCGCCGTATCGGGGCCGGCGAGCCGCTGGAGTTCGAGCACTCGGTGCCCGCCGGCGAAGGCCACGCCGAAGGCAGCCGGCTGCGGGTGCGATTCATGTCGGCGTTGGGAGTCAGCAAGTCCGACTCGGTGATCCTGGTCGAGAGCCTGCGCGAGATCGAGCAACGCGCCCAGCAGCTCAAGCTGGCGTCGATGGGGCGCCTGTCGGCCTCGATCGCCCACGAGATCCGCAATCCGCTGGGCGCCATCCGTCATGCCAACAGCCTGCTGGCCGAGCAGATCGATTCGGTGCCGTTGGCCCGGCTGGCGCGGATCGTCGAGGACAACACGGTGCGGATCAACCGGGTGATCGAAGACGTGTTGTCGATCACCCGCGGCGAGAAGGCGGTCGAGGAATCGGTCGACATGGAGGCCTTCCTGATCGGGTTCCTGCCCGAATTCGTGGTCCAGAGCGGCGCCGATCGGCACCGGATCGGCATCTCGCTGGAAACCGGCGAACCGGTTCGCTTCGATTCCAACCAATTGCGCCAGATCCTGGTGAACCTGGTGGGCAACGCGTTGCGCTACGCATCCAACGACGCCGCCGCGGTCCTGATCAGCTGGCGTAAACTGGACCATGAACGTCTTGAACTGAGAATTGCCGATGACGGACCCGGTCTCGGCACCGATGCGATGCAACATGCTTTCGAACCGTTTTTCACCACGGAATCCCGTGGCACCGGGCTGGGCCTGTACCTGGCCAGGGAGTTGTGTGCGCTCAACGGGGCCAGCATCCGATACCAGGCCCAGCGCCCACAGGATCGCTACAGTGGCGCCTTCGTGATCGAGCCACGCCAGGCCAGGCCGGACGGAGAGCCCCGGTGAGCGCCACCGAGACGACCGGTCGCGCCGTGTCCCGTGCCGGCACCATTCCACGGGTCCTGGTCGTCGACGACGAGGCGGACCTGCGCGAACTGATCGAACTGACGCTGGTCGGCATGGGGCTGGATGTCGACTGCGCGGCCGATCTGGCCCAGGCCCGCCGACTGCTGGGCTCCAGGAGCTTCACGCTGTGCCTCACCGACATGCGCCTGCCCGATGGCGACGGCCTAGAACTGGTCGAACTGATCGCCGACAAGCATCCGAACACGCCGGTGGCGGTGATCACCGCCTATGGCAGCGCCGAGAACGCCGTCGCCGCGCTCAAGGCGGGCGCCTTCGACTACCTTGCAAAGCCAATCGAACTGGACGCGCTGCGTAACCTGGTGCGTTCGGCGGTGCGCGAGCCCTCGCCGGTGGCGGCCGGCGGTGGTGGCGGGAAGGTCGATGCCGCGGCCCGCCTGCTCGGCGACTCGGCGGCAATCCTCGATGTGCGCGCGCAGATCCAGCGGCTGGCCCGCAGCATGGCGCCGGTCGCGATAACCGGAGAATCCGGCTCGGGCAAGGAGCTGGCGGCACGCCTGGTACACGAGGGCGGGCAGCGGCGCGACCAGCCGTTCATTGCCGTCAACTGCGGCGCGATTCCCGAGAACCTGATGGAGGCCGAGTTCTTCGGTTACCGCAAGGGCGCCTTCACCGGCGCCGACCAGGACAGGGACGGATTCTTCCAGGCGGCCAACGGCGGTACGCTGTTCCTGGACGAGGTGGCCGACCTGCCGCTGGCGATGCAGGTCAAGCTGTTGCGGGCCATCCAGGAAAAGCGGGTGCGCAAGGTCGGCGCCACCCAGGAAGAGGCGGTGGACGTGCGCATCATCAGCGCCACCCACCAGAACCTGTCGCAGTGCGTCAGCGCAGGACGCTTTCGCCAGGACTTGTTCTACCGGCTCAATGTCATCGAGCTGCACCTGCCGCCGCTGCGCGATCGGCGCGAGGACATCGCGGTGCTGGCCGAATCGGTGCTGGCCAGGCTGGCCGCCCGCGCCGGTCTGGCAGAGGTGCCGCGCCTGGCGTCAGTCACGCTGCGCTACCTCGAGACCTACGGTTTTCCGGGCAATGTGCGCGAGCTCGAGAACATCCTCGAGCGGGCGCTGGCCTTCAGCAACGGCTCGGTGATCAACGTCGAAGACCTCGGCCTGCGCCCCGCCAGTGCCGAGGCGGCCCAGAATGAACGCGATGAGTCGGGGTTCGATGGGCCGGCCCAGGGCGAGCCGCCGGCGCCGGTCAGCGAGCCGGCGCGCGACGGCGAGGGCAGGGTGGCCGCACACGCGCTGCTCGAGAGCGGCATTCCGCCGTCGCTGCCCGATTACCTCGACCAGGTCGAGCGCGAGGCGATCGAGCACGCGCTCGAAAAAACCCGCTACAACCGCACGGCCGCCGCACGCCTGCTGGGCATCAGCTTTCGTGCACTGCGCTACCGGATGCAGCGGCTGGAAATCAACTGAGCCAGACCGCGCGGCTCCCGGCCAACGGCTTGCACTGGTCCGCCGGTGCGCCGGGGTGGCTGCACGAGGCCCGACGGTGTCCGTCACCACACGCCGACGAGCGCCCGCCCGGCACGACGGTCGAGCTGCTGGTGCTGCACCACATCAGCCTGCCGGCCGGCCACTTTGCCGGCGAGGCGATCGAACAACTGTTCTGCGCGCGACTCGATTGCGCATCGCACCCGTCGTTCGGCGAACTCCGCGGGCTGCAGGTCTCGAGCCACTTCCTGATCCGGCGGCACGGCCAACTGTTGCAGTTTGTCAATGTTCGTCAGCGAGCGTGGCATGCGGGGCGCTCGAGCTTTCTCGGGCGCGAGCGCTGCAATGATTTCTCCGTGGGGGTCGAACTCGAGGGCGATCACCGACGCGCCTTCACCGCCAGCCAGTACCGGCGCCTGCTGCAACTGATCGGCGCGCTGCGCCAGACACTGCCGCTGCGCCACCTGGCCGCCCACAGCGACATCGCGCCGGGCCGCAAGACCGACCCGGGTCGGCATTTCGATTGGTCACGGGTGCTCGGGCACGAGGTCGCGCGCGGCCTGTCGCGACCCGTCGACCATGATGGGTTTTGCCGGCCTGAACCGCGGTCCCGCGGATTTGCTGGCTCATCTGGCGGGCCTCTGCTCACGTATTGTGCAAGCCTGCGTCGGCTTGCCTGACACGGCCAAACGCCCTACAATTAGTATCTGAATCACACGCAAACACTATATGTAGTGTGTAGGCAGAAAAAAGGGCCGGCAAGCCTCTTGCCAGTGCCTGTCGGGCCACGCTGCGGCACACGGCCCGGATCGCCGACACTAAATACATCGGGTGTGCCGCCCCGGAGGACTGACTCCCGGGTGAAAGCTTGGCCGGTTGATGCACCGGTCGCAGTGTTCTGGGCCACCGGCAAAGCCGGGTGTCCAGGCAGACAGGTCGAGTGAAGCAACACATTCCATTCATCGCGACGGTTGCATGGCCGTCGCGACCGGCAAGACCGGACGCTCATGCGCCATCGATCGCAGCACGGATCGCAAACTTGAAAGACTGACACCAACCGATCGCAGCGTGGCACGCCTTGCGGGTGCGATGCCTTCGGTTCACCAGAACGATAACTCCATTCCATAAGGAATCGCGATGCAACAGGTCGCTGACCACGCCAGCCAGACGGGAATCCTTCCCACAGTCGTCCACCTTCGACGACTTCCCAGGACCACGACAACACCGCCGTGCGCTTCGAGGACTTCAAGATCCTGCGGCGCAACGGCTCGGTCGTGTCGTTCGAGCCGCAAAGATCTCCATTGCGATGACCAAGGCCTTCCTGGCCGTCAATGGCGGGCAAGGGCTGCCTCGGCGCGCATTCGCAGCGTCGTCGAAGAACTGACCCAGTCGGTCATCAACGCGCTGGTGCGCGGCAAGCGTGGCGGCGGTACCTTCCACATCGAAGACATCCAGGACGCGGTCGAACTGGCGCTGATGCGCTCGGGCGAGCACGAGGTGGCGCGGGCCTATGTGCTGTACCGCGAGAAGCGGGCCCAGCAGCGCGCCGGTGAGCGGGCCGCGGCGGCCGCGGCCGGCACCGTCCAGCCCGAAGCCGTGATCCACGTCATCGAGGCCGGCTCGCGCCAGCCGCTGGACACCGCCGGCCTGCGCCAGGTGATCGAGGCCGCCTGCGAGAATCTGGGTGGTGAGGTGAGCGCCGAGCCGGTGTTCGTCGAGACGCTCAAGAACCTCTACGACGGCGTCCCGATGGAGGAGGTCTACAAGTCGGCGATCCTGTCGGCCCGCGCGCTGATCGAAAAGAGCCCTCGTACAGCCAGGTGACAGCCCGCCTGCTGCTGCACACGGTGCGTCGCGAGGTGCTGGGCGAGACGGTCGGGCAGGCCGAGATGGCCACCCGCTACGCCGAGTACTTCCCGCGCTACGTGCGCATCGGCGTCAGGCCGGCCTGCTGGATCCGCGGCTCGAGCAGTTCGACCTGGCCAGGATAGGCGCGGCGCTGGACGGGCGGCGCGACCTGCAGTTCACCTACCTGGGCCTGCAGACGCTTTACGACCGCTACTTCCTGCACATCGACGAGCAGCGGATCGAACTGCCGCAGGTGTTCTTCATGCGCGTGGCGATGGGCCTGGCGCTGAACGAGATCAACCGCGAGGAGCGGGCGATCGAGTTCTACAACCAGCTCTCGACCTTCGACTTCATGAAGGTTCCACCCCGACGCTGTTCAACTCGGCGACGCTGCGCTCGCAGCTGTCCTCGTGCTACCTGACCACGGTCTCGGACGACCTGGAGGGCATCTACGAGGCCATCAAGGAGAACGCGCTGCTGGCCAAGTTCGCCGGCGGGCTGGGCAACGACTGGACCCAGGTCCGGGCGTTGGGCAGTCACATCAAGGGCACCAACGGCAAGAGCCAGGGGGTCGTGCCCTTTCTCAAGGTCGTCAACGACACCGCGGTGGCCGTGAACCAGGGCGGCAAGCGCAAGGGCGCTGTCTGCGCCTACCTGGAAACCTGGCACCTGGACATCGAGGAGTTCCTCGACCTGCGCAAGAACACCGGTGACGATCGCCGTCGTACCCATGACATGAACACCGCCAACTGGATTCCGGACCTGTTCATGAAGCGGGTGCTCGAGGAGGGCCAGTGGACGCTGTTCTCGCCCTCGTCCTGCCCCGACCTGCATGAAAAGACCGGCAAGGCGTTCGAGCAGGCCTACCTGCGCTATGAGGAACTGGCCGCGCGCGGCGAGATCAAGCCTTCGCGCACCGTGGCGGCCACCCAGCTCTGGCGCAAGATGCTCCTCGATGCTGTTCGAGACGGGCCACCCGTGGATCACGTTCAAGGATCCGTGCAACCTGCGCTCGCCCCAGCAACACGTGGGCGTCGTCCATAGCTCGAATCTGTGCACCGAGATCACCCTGAACACCAGCGAGACCGAGATCGCGGTCTGCAACCTGGGCTCGGTAAACCTGGTCGCCCACATGGTCGAGAAGGACGGGGTCTGGGGGCTGGATCACGACAAGCTGCGCAAGACCGTCAAGACCGCGATGCGCATGCTCGACAACGTCGTCGATATTAATTACTACGCGGTCGGCAAGGCCCGCAATTCCAACCTGCGTCACCGCCCGGTGGGCCTTGGCATCATGGGTTTCCAGGACTGCCTGCACCTGATGCGGGTGCCCTATGCCAGCGAGGCAGCGGTTCAGTTTGCCGACCAGTCGATGGAGGCGGTGTGCTATTACGCTTACTGGGCGTCCAGTGAACTGGCCCAGGAACGGGGTCGCTACACCAGTTTCACGGGTTCCTTGTGGGACAAGGGCATTCTTCCCAAGGATTCGCTGGCCCTCTTGTCCGAGCAGCGTGGCCGTTTGTCGGGAGACAAATCGGCGATGCCGTTGGTCGACGTCGACATGTCCGAGACGCTCGACTGGCAGGCGCTGCGCAAGCAGATCAAGAAGCACGGCATGCGCAACTCGAACTGCGTGGCGATCGCACCGACCGCGACCATCTCGAACATCATCGGCGTGTCGGCCTGCATCGAGCCCACCTTCCAGAACGTGTTCGTCAAGTCGAATCTTTCGGGCGAGTTCACAGTCATCAACGAATATCTTGTGCGTGATCTGAAGGCGCTCGGCCTGTGGGACGAAGTGATGATCGCCGACCTCAAGTACTTCGACGGATCGCTGTCGCGCATCGACCGGATTTCCGACTCGCTTCGCCAGCTTTATGCCACCGCTTTCGAAGTGGATACCGCCTGGATTGTCGAGGCGGCCGCCCGTCGTCAAAAGTGGATCGATCAGGCTCAATCCCTGAACATCTACATGGCCGGAGTGTCGGGCAAAAAGCTGCACGACACCTACACGCTCGCATGGCTAAGAGGCCTTAAAACAACCTACTATCTGCGCACCATCGGTGCCACGAGCGCGGAAAAATCCACGGGCAAGATCGGTCAGCTCAACGCGGTGACCGCCGATGGTGGTGCGGGTGTCTTCGGTGCCACGAGCGCACCGAAAAACGGTCATGCAACCGCTGCTGTTCAGGAACAAGACGCGCCGAAATTCTGCGCGATCGATGACCCTGATTGCGAAGCCTGCCAGTAGTCGTCGTTGAATTTTTCGATGGTGTTCGCGCAGCATCGACAAGCCCGATTCGAACGAATCCTTGTTGCGCGAACACCAAACTAAAAGTCAAGACGATTGTTCCTATCGTTGCAAGCGATACACAACATCCGTAAGATTCCGACTGTGATCAATATCGGAATCTCGCGGCGGTACTTCGACGACATGTTCTGCAACCTCATCAGCAGCGTTTCACATCAAGCTGTCGACATCGATGCAGTGCTCCCCATGACGTCGTGCCAATCCATTCACTCGGTCTGACCGTACCAAAAGCGAGAACTGAAATGCTGTCCTGGGACGAACCCCTCACCACACCGTCGAACATCATCAAGCCGCCGCCGGCACGCGTTGATGACACCCCGATGCGCGCCAAGCCCGCAGTGGCTCCATTGCGTGCGGTGCCCCGGCCGCCGACAGCGCCGGCTTCGGCCGCTGCGCAGCCGACCGCGCAGCCGGCCGCGCAGCCCCACGCGGCGCGCGACGATCGACCGTCGGTCTCGGTGGCCGCCCTCGATGACCGCCGGGTGCGTGCCGAAGACAAGCGACTGATCAACGGCGCCTCCGACGTCAATCAGTTGGTGCCCTTCAAGTACAAGTGGGCCTGGGACAAGTACCTGGCCACCTGCGTCAACCACTGGATGCCGCAGGAAGTGAACATGAGCCGCGATATCGAGCTCTGGAAGAACCCCAACGGGCTCACCGACGACGAGCGCCGGCTGATCAAGCGCAACCTGGGCTTTTTCGTCACCGCCGACTCGCTGGCTGCCAACAACATCGTGCTGGGCACCTACCGGCACATCACGGCGCCCGAGTGCCGTCAGTTCCTGCTGCGCCAGGCCTTCGAAGAGGCGATTCACACCCACGCCTACCAGTACATCGTCGAGTCGCTCGGCCTGGACGAGGGCGAGATCTTCAATGCCTATCACGAGATCAAGTCGATCCGCGACAAGGACGAGTTCCTGATCCCGTTCATCGACACCCTGACCGACCCCGACTTCCATACCGGCACCCCACAGACCGACCAGGCGCTGCTCAAGTCCCTGATCGTCTTCGCCTGCCTGATGGAGGGCTTGTTCTTTTACGTCGGGTTCGTCCAGATCCTGGCGCTGGGCCGCCAGAACAAGATGACCGGTGCAGCCGAGCAGTACCAGTACATCCTGCGCGACGAGTCGATGCACTGCAATTTCGGTATCGACCTGATCAACGCGATCAAGCTCGAGAACCCGCACCTGTGGACGCCGCAGTTTCGTCAGGAAATCACGGCCTTGTTCCACGAAGCGGTCAAGCTTGAGTACGCTTATGCCGAAGACACGATGCCGCGCGGTGTGCTCGGCCTGAATTCATCGATGTTCAAGGGGTACCTGCGATACATCGCCAACCGTCGCGCCCAGCAGATCGGGCTCGAGGCGATGTTCCCCCACGAAGAGAATCCATTCCCGTGGATGAGTGAGATGATCGATCTCAAGAAGGAGCGAAACTTCTTCGAAACACGGGTGATCGAATACCAGACCGGTGGCGCACTGAGCTGGGATAGCTGAAGCACTGGCGCCACATCGGCGCCTCCTTGATACAGGACTGACATTTGAGGGTTATTGCACGACAGCGAGTTGCCTGGCCGCCTGCGCGGTTTCATGGCCCGACTGCACTGTGTCTGTCCTCATTGCTGCGGATGCCGGCTCGCCCCGGCTCCATACCCAATTCATTAGCGTTGGAGCGGATCGCATGATCCCCGAAGTTCCTGCGCCGATGAATGGCTCGCTGGCCGCGGAATCCTCCGCAATTACAGCGGGTCCTCAACAATGCCATTCACTGATCAAGGAGTATCACCATGGCTACGGCTAAGAAGCCCGCTCGCAAGGCGGCAAAAAAAGCGGCCAAGCCGGCCGCGAAAAAGAAAGTAGCAGCCAAGAAACCGGCCAAGAAGCCTGCCCGCAAGGTAGCAGCGAAGAAGCCGGCCAAGAAGGTTGCGGCCAAGAAAGCCGCCAAGAAAGCGGCCAAGAAGCCGGCCAAGAAGGTAGCAGTCAAAAAAGCGGCCAAGAAGCCCGCCCGCAAGGCAGCCGCCAAGAAGCCGGCCGCCAAGAAGGCAGCCAAGAAGCCAGCCGCCAAGAAAGCTGCGAAGAAGCCGGCCGCTAAAAAGGCAGCCAAGAAGCCCGCCCGCAAGGCAGCTGCCAAGCGCTAAGGCAACGGGCCAGGCCACCCCGGTGTCCTGGCCTCACCCTCGCTAAGTTCATGCCAATCATCTCAAGGAGTCAAGGTATGGCAACGGCAAAGAAACCGGCCGCCAAGGGCGGCAAGAAGACGACCGCCAAGAAGCCTGCTGCAAAGAAGGCAGCGGCCAGGAAACCGGCCGCCAAGAAAGCCGCCGTGAAGAAAGCGGCTGCCAAGCCGGCCAGGAAGGCGGCGGCCAAGAAGCCCGCAGCCAAGAAGGCCGCCAAGAAGCCGGCCAAGAAAGCTGCGGCCAAAAAGCCGGCAGCCAAGAAGGCAGCGGCCAAGAAGCCCGCGGCCAAGAAAGCGGCGGCGAAAAAAGCGGCGGCCAAGAAGCCCGCCGCCAAGAAGCCTGCCAAGAAAGCCGCGGCCAAGAAGCCGGCAGCCAAGAAGCCGGCGGCGGCCGCCCCGCTCAACCCGGCAGCAGCATGGCCGTTCCCGACGGGCAATCGTCCCTGACCGCCGGTTCGGCCTGGTGCCGTGAATCGCCCCGCGATGATCCAGGTTGATCCTGCCTCATCGCGGGGCCTTCTGCCCGGCTAACGGGTTCTGCCCGCGTTATCCTCGTTCCCGCGTTATCCTGGCATCCTTTCTTCAACGGCAAGAGTCTGATATGGGGCGTACGCTCTGGTTCCTGATTGACACGCTGGGCAGCCTGCTTGCCGTGGCCTGCCTGTTGCGCGCATACATGCAGTGGCTCGGCGTGGCGCTGCGTGACCCCATCGGCCAGTTCACGATCGCCATCACCGACTGGATCGTCAAGCCCTTACGGCGCATCGTGCCCGCGTCACGGCACTATGACTGGGCCAGCCTGCTGGCGGCGGTCGTCGTGGCCTGCCTGATGGCGATGCTGTTCGTGTTCTTGTCCGGCCTGCGCCAGGCACCGATGTTCGGGCTGGTGGTGCTCACCGCCGTTTACTGGCTGCTCAAGTGGTCACTCTGGATGATGATCGTCATCGTGATCGCCCAGGCCGTGCTGTCGTGGGTCAATCCCTACGCCCCGATCGCGCCGACGCTCGAGGCGTTGTCACGCCCGTTCCTGGCGCCGCTGCGCCGGGTGATCCCGCTGGTCGGCGGGATCGATCTGTCACCGCTGGCGCTGATCCTCGTGCTGCAGTTGTTGCTCGTCTTCCTGCAGAACATGGTGGCCGGCTACGTGCTGGTGCACTGAGCCCGCGATCGATCCGCCGACCGGGCCGTCCCGCCTACCAGGGTGCCGAGCCATAGGCCTGGCGGAAGCGCTCGCCGATCTGCGCGCGATCGAGGCGATGGTTCTGCGGGCCATGCTGTTCGATCTTGATCGCACCCAGCACGCTGCCCAGCTTCGTACTCTTTTCCCAGTCCCAGCCACTGGCCAGGCCGAACAGCAGCCCGCCGCGGTACGCATCCCCGCAGCCGGTGGGGTCGGCCGCTGACGAGATCTTCACCGGCGCGATCCGCAGCGCCGCCGCCCCGGGTCGGTAGAGCGTCGAGCCTTCGCCACCCTGGGTGACGATCAGCGCCTCGAGCCGGCTCGCGATCTGGGCCTCGCTCCAGCCGGTGCGATCGACCAGCAGCTTGCCTTCGTAGTCGTTGACCGTGACCGCGGTGGCCAGTTCGATCAGTTCGCGCAACTCGGCGCCGTCGAACATCGGCAGGCCCTGGCCCGGATCGAAGATGAAGGCGATACCGTTGGCGGCCATTTCGCGCGCGTGCTGCTGCATCGCCTCCTTGCCGTTGGGCCCGACGATGCCGATCGCACGGCCCCCGAGCCGGCTGGCGCAGTCGGCGGCCGACACCTGGTGGGCATGTGACATCGCGCCGGGGTGAAAGGCGATGATCTGGTTGTCGGCGAGATCGGTCGTGATGAAGGCCTGCGCGGTGAACTCGTCGCCGATACGTGCAACGGCCGCCGTGTCCATCCCGTGTCCGGCCAATCGCTCCAGGTAGCCGTCCCCGTCGTGGCCGATCGTGGCCAGCAGCGCCGGCTTGCCGCCCAGTGCCGCCAGGTTGTAGCCGATGTTCGCTGCGCACCCGCCGAACTCGCGTTTCAGACGCGGGGTGAGGAACGCGACATTGAGCATGTGCACCTGGTCGGGCAGGATGTGATCCTTGAAGTGGCCTTCGAACACCATGATCGTGTCGAACGCGATAGAGCCGCTGACCAGCACATGCGTGGGGTGTCCGTCCGGGTTGGCAAAACTAGGCTTGGCAGTCGCCATTGGAATCCTTGTTAGTGATAGAAGAGGATTGCCGAGTAGCCGCTGGGCACGATCTTGTCGGCGGCCAGGTCGAGGCGGATCGCCTCTTCGGACTCGCCGGCCATACCGGCCTTGACCCGCGCTTCGTCGCGCAGGTAGTCGGCCGGCATCAGCACCTTGCGCACCAGGATGCCGCCGGTGCTGTCGGTCAGCGTCAGTTCGATCGAGGGCCAGCGCAACACGTGGCCGGCGCGATTGCGCAGCAGCATGTTCATCGAATAACGGGTCATCCGTTGGCCGGCGCCGGATCGGGGCCTGGCCAGGTCGAACGATTCGATCGAGATCGCCTCGGCATTGATGGGCAGCGACACCGTCAGGCCCAACGGGGCGCTCAGCAGCCGGATCAGGCCCTGTGCGGCGGGTATCCGCGCGGCCAGGACATCGCGGGCGCCGATCACCACCTGCAGCATCAACACCAGCGCCAGCAGGCCGGCGGCTATCCACACACCGCGGGGCGGCAGGTCGAAGTCGAACACGGGGTTGCTGGTGCGACCGAAAAAATCGATCGCTTCCTCCTCGTCGTCGGCGAGGCCGGTTTCGGCGGCAAGTCGGCCCGGTCCAACCTGGCTGGCGACCTGGCGGTCTTCGTAGATCGATGAGGGCGTCGCGGGGTCGGCACCCCCGCGCGCCGATGTCATCGCAGGGGCAGGCATCGCCCGCGCCTCGGCAACCGTGCGACCGACCGCTGCCGCGATCTGGGTGGGGCGACCATTGTGCGGTGGCGCGATGGGCCCCGCCGCGGGCCGCCCGGCGATGCCGGACTCGGGCCAGGCCGTTGTCGTCGCCCAATCGGGGGTGTCGGACTCGTGGTTGGCCGGGGCGTCGACAGGTTCGCCGGTGGCGCCGGCCGTGGGGGCGCGGCACTGCCGACCCGCCCGCCACCGGGGCGCTCTGCATCGGCGTGGGGTGGCCTGCGCCGGGAGCGGCCGGGCGCCGTCGGCGCGTGCCAGTCCGGGGCAGCCTGCGGCAGGCCGGGCCAGTCCGGGCTGCCGGCCGGCTGGCTGCTGGCCGGCCGGGGGGCGCCGCTTGCCGCGACGCCCGGCGCCGGGCGCGCGGTCGGTGGCCGTCAGTTCCGCGCACCGGCGCATGGCCGGCCATCGGTGCGATTGTCGGGTCGAACTGGGTCTCGGGCAGAAAGAACGCGGTCTTGAGGTTCTCGAGCGCGAGATCGTCGGCCTCGGCACCGCCCGCAGCGCCGGCAGCCGCCTTGGCCGTGGCATCGACCGGTCGCTGGTCACTGACGTAGCGCAGGTACTCGACCCCGGAGAACACCAGCTGGCAGACCCCGCACCGCACCATGCCGCGGCGCAGCTTGAGCTGGTCGGAGGCGACCTTGAAGCTGGTCTTGCAGGAAGGGCAGGTTGTCGCTAGGGCCATGGCTGTCGGATCGGGGCCCGCGAGGAGCCGGAGCCCGTCGCGTCGGGCAGCAGGTCAGGTGTCGAAGGTTACACCATCGGGCCGGCGTGTTCAGGGCATTGCCAGCCGTCAGGCGACCGCATCCCGGCAAGGCAGCTCCAGCCTTCCTCCTGCCTGTAGACCCGCATCGGCAGGCGCCGGTAGCAGGCTGCCACCTCGTCGGCCTGCGCATCGAGCAGGCCGGCCAGCACCAGGCTGCCCCCTGGCTGCACGAGATCCTCCAGCAGCGGCGCCAGCACTTTGAGCGGGCTGGCCAGGATGTTCGCCACAACGACGCGGGCCGGTTGGGGTCGGGGATCGCGCGAACCGAGCAACTGCATCGAGACGCCGTTGTTGCGGGCATTCTCGGCCGCCGACTGCAGTGCCCCTTCGTCGATGTCCAGGCCCACGACCTCGCCCGCCCCGAGCAGCGCCGCGGCGATGCCCAGGATGCCGGAGCCGCAGCCGTAATCGAGCACCGAATCGCCGACGCGCAGATTCGCCTCGAGCCAGTGCAGACACATGCGGGTCGTGGGGTGACTGCCGGTGCCAAAGGCCAGGCCGGGGTCGAGCACGATGCGCAGACGATCGGCATCGGCCGGGCGCGCCGCGTGCCACGATGGCGAGATCAGCAGGCGGTCGCCAAACGGGATCGGCTCGAACTGCGCCTGGGTCAGCGTGACCCAGTCCTGATCATCGATCAGGCGCTGGCTGTCGATCGGCGGCACCGGCAGCCCGGTCTGGGCACAGGCCTGCGCGAGCAGGGCGCCGACGTCGGCCTCGTGTCCGGCCAGGATCAGCAGGCGTGAGCGCGACCAGCCGACCGGCGGTGCAGGCATGCCGGGCTCGCCAAACTGCGCTCGCTCGTCGGGCGTGTCGGCGTCGGCATCCTCGAGCTGCACGCTCAGCGCACCGGCCTCGAGCAGTGCATCGCTCAGACGGTCGGCGTCGTGCCGCGACACCGTGACGGCGCTCTCGCGCCAGCGACCGGCTGACCCGTTGCTGGCCGGCTGATCGTCAGCGGGCACGCTGGGCCAGCATTTCTTCGAGGTAATGGATGGACGTGCCACCGGTGGCGAAGCCGGGGTCGTTCATCAGGTCGCGGTGCAGCGCCAGGTTGGTCTGGATGCCTTCGACGGCCATCTCGGACAGCGCGATGCGCATCCGTGCGATCGCCTGCTCGCGGGTGTCGCCGTAGGCAATCAGCTTGCCGATCATCGAGTCGTAGTACGGCGGCACCATGTAGCCGGTGTACGCGTGGCTGTCCACCCGGATGCCCGGGCCGCCCGGCGGGTGCCAGGCGGTGATGCGGCCCGGGGACGGCGTGAACTTGAAAGGGTCCTCGGCATTGATCCGGCATTCGATCGCGTGTCCGGCAAGGCGCACGTCGCGCTGGCGCAGCCTGAGCTTCTGGCCGGCGGCGATGCGGATCTGCTCCTGGACGATGTCGACCCCCGAGATCAGTTCGGTCACCGGGTGTTCGACCTGGACCCGCGTGTTCATCTCGATGAAATAGAACTCGCCGTTCTCGAACAGGAACTCGAACGTGCCCGCGCCGCGGTAATTGATGCGCCGGCAGGCGTCGACGCAGCGATCGCCGATGCGGTCGATCAGCTTGCGCACGATGCCCGGCGCCGGCGCCTCCTCGATGACCTTCTGGTGGCGCCGCTGCATCGAGCAATCGCGCTCGCCCAGGTGGATCGCCGAACCGTGTTCGTCGGCCAGCACCTGGATCTCGATGTGGCGGGGGTTGAGCAGGAACTTCTCCATGTAGACCGCCGGGTTGCCGAACGCGGTCTCGGCTTCGGAGCGGGTCAGGGACACGGCATTGGTGAGCGCAGCCTCGGTATGCACGACCCGCATGCCGCGTCCGCCGCCGCCGCCCGAGGCCTTGATGATCACCGGGTAGCCGACGCTGCGGGCGATGCGGATCACCTCCTGCGGGTCGGCCGGCAACGCGCCGTCCGAGCCGGGCACGATGGGCACCTTGGCGGCCTTCATCGCGTCCTTGGCCGACACCTTGTCGCCCATCATCCGGATGTTGTCCGGGCGCGGGCCGATGAACACGAAGCCACTGCGCTCGACCCGCTCGGCAAAATCGGCGTTTTCGGACAGAAATCCGTAGCCCGGGTGGATCGCCGAGGTGTCGGTGACCTCGGCGGCACTGATGATCGCCGGCACATTCAGGTAGCTGTCGCGCGATGCGGGCGGACCGATGCAGACCGATTCATCGGCCAGCTTCACGTACTTGGCCTCGGTATCGGCCTGCGAATGCACCACCACGGTCTTGATGCCCATTTCCCGGCAGGCCCGCTGGATACGCAGCGCGATCTCACCCCGGTTCGCGATCAGGATCTTGTCGAACATCGCCCAGGCCTATTCGATGACGAAAAGCGGTTGCCCGAATTCCACCGGCTGGCCGTTCTCGACCAGGATCGCGGTGATCAGACCGGAGCGGTCGGCCTCGATCTCGTTGAGCAGCTTCATCGCCTCGATGATGCACACGGTGTCGCCCTCGCTGACCTTGCTGCCGACATTGACGAATGGCTCGGCCTCGGGGTTGGGGGTCCGGTAGAAAGTGCCCACCATCGGTGAGTTGACCGTGTGGCCCGAGGCCGCCGGCGTTGCCGGCGCGGGCGCCGGGGCAGTGGCCACCACCGGCGCGGCGGCCGGCGCGGGCGCCTGGACCGGGGCCCATTGCATCGCCGTGCCGTTCATCATGGCGTGCGGCCGGGTGTCTTCCTTGACGATCCGTACCTTGCCCTCGCCCTCGGTGATCTCCAGCTCGGAAATGCCGGACTCGGCCACCAGGTCGATCAGCGTTTTCAGTTTTCCTCAAATCCATGTAGATGACTCCGATGAGCGGGCGTTCAGGCGCCTGCCGGTGCAGGCCACGGTGTCGCGGCCAGGTGTTCAGATGCAGATTCCAGCGCCAGCCGGTAACACGGGGGCCCAGGCCGGCGATCGTGCCGACCGCCAGGTCGGACATACAGTGATGCCGAAGGCTTCCGCCAGTGGATGTTCGACAGGTGGACTTCGTGAAGGAATGGCCACGGCGGCCAGCGCGTCGCGGACCGCGACACTCGTGTGGGTCAGGGCCGCCGGGTTGATGATGATGAAGTCGACCGACTCGGTGCAGGCCTGCTGGATCCGATCGACCATCGAGCCCTCGTGATTGGTCTGGAACGAGGTCACGACCAGGCCTTTTTCGGCGCCCCACTGGCGCAGTGCTGCATCGATGTCGGCGAGTCGCTCGTGCCCGTATACCGCGGGCTCGCAGGTGCCGAGCAGGTTCAGGTTGGGGCCGTGCAGCACCCAGATCGAAGAAGTCATGTTATTGGTCTTTCGCCGAAATTAGCGTGGTTTCCACGGATTTTCAGGGTGGAAGTGATTCAAGTAAAGTGGTTTTTCAATTTGCAACAGCGCGGCGCAACGCCTAATTGTTATTAAGTTCGCTTATTGTGCGCCGATTTTGAGGGCCTTGCCGATGACTTCCCGTAACTCCGGCGCGTGGATCTGGCCCAGTTTGCGCAACACCACCTGCCCGTTGCGGGCAAAGACCACGGTATAGGGCAGGGCGCCGCGCTCATTGCCCATCTTCCGGGCGATCTCGATCCCTGCGGTATCGAGCGCGAAGACCGGGTAGCTGACCGGGTGATTGACCGAGAACGGCGCGATCCGCTGGACGGTGTCGATGCCCAGCCCGAGTACTTCGACCTGGTCGCGTGGGTACTCGTCGCGCACCCGTGACAGCTCCGGCATCTCCTGGACGCACGGCAGGCACCAGGTAGCCCGAAATTGACTACCAGCACCCGCCCGCCGAATGGCGCCAGCGGCGCACCGGCTCACCCCGGTGGTTGGGCCAGGTGGTGGCCAGCAGCCCGGCCAAGCTGGTCATCGCCGGCCGCCGCCTGAGGCCGCCAGATCGTCGCGATTGAGCCTGGCGCGACGCCGGCTCCGGCCCCAGCGCGATCCAGCCCGGCCAGCAGCAGGCCAGCAAACCAGGTGTTGATCCGTCTATTGCTCATTTGTCCATCGGGCAAGCAACGCCTGCCGGTTGCCGCGCTCGGCCAGGCGGGCACGCGCGGCCCCGGCGTGGCGCAGTACGGAACTCGCGCAGATCATGGTGGACACGATGACCGGTTCGTCGCGCCAGTAGAACGCCATCGCCTCCGCCTCGCCCCGGCCGCTGAGGTGCGGCATCGTCACCGGGTCGTAGGCGATGCCCTGGTTGACGAGGAAGATGGCCAGCTCCTTGGCGTGATCGGAAAAAGACTGCAGGTGGATCGGCGCATGTTCGGCGACGATCCCCTTCCAGACCGCGCCGGTCACCATCGGTTCATAGTCCTGCAGCAGGTCCATCAGGTCCAGCGCCACCTGCCGGCGCCGGCTCACCCGCCGGGCATGTTCATCGTCGAACAACTGCAGGTGGCTGAGCAGTGCGGCGTCGATCGCGTCGTTGTCCGGCAGGCTGGCGCGACGCGGCTGGCCCGACCCGAGGATCTCCTGGGCGGCCTTGCGCTTGGCGCTCGCGCGTAATCGAGGGCGCTGTCGGCGATCAGGCAGGCCGCGCGGCTGCAATCTCGTTGCGCAGGGTGGCGTCATGCATCAAACACGGGTATGGTCCGCCTCGGTTAAACTCGCTGCCATTCTAACCAGGCGACCGACAGCAGCCTCATCCATATCCTGGGTATCTGTGGCACTTTCATGGGCGGCATCGCGGCGATCGCCCGCAGAAGCCGGCCATACAGTCACCGGCTGTGATGCCAATGTGTATCCACCGATGTCCGACCAACTGCAGGCGCTGGGCATCGAGTTGATCCAGGGCTTCGACGCCGACCAGTTGTCCACTGCGCCGGATGTCTGGGTGATCGGCAACGTGGTCAGCCGTGGCAACCCGCTGATGGAAGCCATTCTCGATGCCGGCCTGCCGTACACGTCGGGGCCGCAGTGGCTGGCCGAACAGGTGCTGCACCGCCGGCACGTGCTGGCGGTGGCCGGCACGCACGGCAAGACCACGACGACCGCGATGCTCGCCCACATTCTCGAGCATGCCGGGCTCGAGCCGGGTTACCTGGTCGGCGGGGTGCCGGCCAACGGGCGCCATTCGGCCCGGCTGGGCTCGCCGGCCGGGCGCGCGCCGTTCGTGATCGAAGCCGATGAGTACGACACCGCGTTTTTCGACAAGCGCTCCAAGTTCGTGCATTACCGGCCGCGCACCGCGATCCTGAACAACCTGGAATTCGACCATGCCGACATCTTCGATGACCTGGCGCAGATCCAGCGCCAGTTCCATCACCTGGTGCGCACCATCCCCGGCCAGGGCCTGATCGTGCGGCCGGCCGACTCGCCGGCGCTGGACCAGGTGATCGCGCAAGGTGCCTGGAGCCCGCAGATCACGCTCGGAGAAGGGGGTCGGTGGCGGCTGCGCACACTCGATCTGCATACCTTCGAGTTGCTGGTCGATGACCGGGTGGTCGGACAGGGGGCGCTGCAGATGCCGGGCGCGCACAACCGGATGAATGCGCTGGCCGCGATGGCCGCCGCCAGTCACCTGGGCGTGACCCCCGCCACCAGCCTGGCGGCACTCGAGGTCTTTGCCGGGGTCCGTCGGCGGATGGAGGTGCGCGGGCGCCGGCACGGGGTCACCGTCATCGACGACTTTGCCCATCACCCGACGGCGATCCGCCTGAGCCTGCGCGGCCTGCGCGAGAACCTCGGCGACACGGGTCGCATCCTGGCGGTGTTCGAGCCGCGCTCGAACACGATGCGACGCGGCGAGTTGAAGGACGAACTGCCCGCCAGCCTGGGCGATGCGGATGCGGTGTTCTGCTTCAGTGCCGGACTGACCTGGGACGCGGCCGGCCTGCTGGGCGGCCTGCCGATGCCGGTGACCGTCACCGACAACCTGGACGAGTTGGTGGCCGCGGTGCTGGCGCAGGCCCGGTCGGGCGATCATCTGCTGGTGATGAGTAACGGCGGCTTCGGTGGCATCCATCAACGGCTGCTGGACGCACTGGCCGCCGCGCCGCCGGCTGAGCGGGCGCCCCCCCTTTTTCCGACACGAGTGACGCAATGCTTGTCTACCTGCACGGTTTTCGTTCGTCGCCAAAGTCGTTCAAGGCGCGGCTGCTGGCGCACTGGATGGCCAGGCCAACCTGTCGCGCGAGTTCCTGTGTCCGCAGCTGCCGGTGTCGCCCGCCGAGGCGGTCCGCAAGGTGCGCGAGCTGCTGGCACTGACTCCCGAGGTCACGCTGGTCGGCAGTTCGCTGGGCGGCTACTACGCGACCTACCTGGCCGAGATGTCCGGCTGCCGGGCCGTGCTGCTGAATCCGGCGATCCATCCGGCGCGCGACCTCGCGCCCTACGTGGGCCACCTGCGCACCTTCCATGACGACCAGCCGATGGAGTTCCGCCCCGAGTATCTGGACGAGCTGGCCCGCCTGGACATGCCGCTGGCCACGTTCCAGCAGCGCTATCTGCTGATCGCCGCCAAGGGCGACGAGGTGCTCGACTGGCGCGAGATGGTCGGGCGCTATGGCAGCGCGCGCACGATCCTGCTCGAGGGCGGGGACCACGGCCTGTCCGACTTCGACCAGCACCTGGCAGATGTCTTTCGCTTCGCCGGCTATGGCCGCGTGGCGGACATGATCAATGGTTGAGCCCCCACGGTCGCTTCGCCCCTGCCCCCTGGGGCGGCCGGGCGATGCAACGGCTTGGACGGCCGCGCGCTCGTTGCATCGCCCGGCGGCCTTTTGCTTCAAGGTTCGCGGTACCTGCACGCTCCCTCGGCAAGCCGTCCAGTGCCCAGCGGCAGGATCTTGCGGGGGCGGCTGGTTGTTGTGACTTCGTTTTCTATTTTTCCTGAGGATTCATCGATGCGTTTGACGGGCAAGGTGGCAATCATCACCGGCGCGGCCAGTGGGATCGGGCTGGCGACCGCGGGCAAGTTCCTGGCCGAGGCGCTCGCGTCGCACTGGTCGACATCGATGCCGACCGGGTCCGGGCGGCGTTGGATCATCCGCAGATCGGCGGCCACGAGCGGGCGATTGCGCTGCCGGCCGATGTCACCGACCGGGCCAGCATCGATGCGATGGTCGCGCAGGTGCTGGCCACCTGGTCGCGGATCGACATCCTGGTCAACAATGCCGGCATCACCCAGGATGCCCGGCTGGCCAAGCTGGCCGAACACCAGTTCGACCGGGTGATCGAGGTCAACCTCAAGGGCGTCTACCAGTGCACTGGCGGTGTTGCCGGCGATGCTCGGGCAACAGGGCGGGGTGGTCATCAATGCCTCGTCGGTGGTGGGGCTTTACGGCAATTTCGGGCAGACCAACTATGCCGCGACCAAGGCGGGGGTCATCGGGATGACCAAGACCTGGGCCCGGGAACTGGCCCCAAGGGCATCCGTTCGCTGGCCGTCTGTCCGGGCTTCGTGCAAACCCCCATTCTCGAGTCCATCCCTGCGCCGGTGCTGGAGAAAATGGTGGCCAAGGTGCCGCTGGGCCGGCTGGGCAGGCCCGAGGAAATCGCCAATGTCTACGCGTTTCTGGCCTCGGACGAGGCGTCCTACATGAACGGCGCGGTGATCGAGGTGTCGGGCGGCATCATGATGTAGGGCTGGCCGTACGGTCGGTCCGTATAATCGACGCCCTATGGCATTCGCGCTTTTTGAAGAGAACGGCGGTCTCAAGTCGGGCACGGTCATGTCCGACAACGGGACCAGCCTGCAGATCGAACTGGTGACCGGCCGCCGCGCCAAGGTCAAGTCGAGTCACGTCTACCTGCGATTCACGTCGCCCGAGCCGGACAAGTATTACCGGCCGCCGAGCAGACGGCCCAGGACATCGACATCGACTTTCTCTGGGAATGCGCGCCCGACGACGAGTTCGCCTTCGATGCGCTGGCCGCCGACTACTTCGGCACGGCGCCCGACGCGGTGCAGTCGACGGCATTGCTGACCCGGCTGCAGGCCGCGCCCATCTACTTCCAGCGCAAGGGCCGCGGCCGTTTCAAGGCCGCCCCCCAGGACATCGTCAAGGCGGCACTGGCGGGCCAGGAGAAGCGCCGCCAGCGTGACGCCCAGATCGAGGCTCATGCGCAGGCGATGGTGGCTGGCGAGTTGCCCGCGCCGATCGGCGCGATCGCCGCCGAACTGCTGGTGCGCCCGGACAAGCAGTCGATCGAATGGAAGGCGCTCGAGCAGGCGGGCGCGGCCACCGGCAAGGCGCCCGAGCGGCTGCTGTTCGACCTGGGCGCGTTTGCCTCGCCGCTCGAGTTGCACCGCCAGCGCTTCCTGGTCGAGATGTTCCCCTCCGGCGCCAAGGCGCCCGTCGTGCCCGACTGGCGCGAACAAACCGGGTTCGATGCGCGGCTCGCGGCGCTGCCGCTGGCGCCGGCGGCGGCCTTCTCGATCGACGATTCGGCCACGACCGAGGTCGACGACGCATTCTCGCTGCAGCGTCTGGGCGATGGCCGGCTAAGGGTCGGTGTGCACATCGCGGTGCCGGCGATGGTCGCCGAACCGGACGGCGCGATCGACCAGATCGCCCGCGAGCGGATGTCCACCGTCTACCTGCCGGGCGACAAGATCACGATGCTCGACGAGGCCTTCGTGGCGGCGTTCTCGCTCGATGCGGGCAAGGAGGTGCCGGCACTGTCGATCTACTTCGAGCTGGACGAGGCCGGCGAATCGGTGGTGCAGGTCGATTCCCTGCTCGAGCGGGTGGCCATCGTCGACAATCTGCGCCATGACCAGCTCGACGATCTCGTCACCGAGGCGGCGCTGGCCGACCCGGCCATCGAGATGCCGCACGGCGAGTCGCTGCGCCTGCTGTGGCGGCTCACACTGGCCCAGTGCCTGAAGCGCGAGCAATTCCGGGGCAAGCCCGAGCCAAGGTTTCGCGGCGACTTCAGCTTTCGCTTCGAGGGCGAGCAGGTCTTCATCGAGCAGCGCCGCCGCGACACCCCATTGTCGCGGATCGTGGCCGAGATGGCCATCCTGGCCAACAGCAGCTGGGGGCGGATGCTCGCCGAGCGCGATATCGCCGGCATCTACCGCTCGCAGCAGGCCGGCCGGGTCCGGGTCAGCACGCAGGCGCTGCCCCACGAAGGGCTGGGGGTGGCGCAATACATGTGGGCGACATCACCGTTGCGCCGCTACATCGACCTGATCAACCAGCGCCAGCTGCTGGCCATGGTCCAGGACACGGCGCCGCCGCTCAATGCGCGCAGTGCCGAGCTGTTCTCGGTGATTCCAAGTTTCGATGCCCGCTACTCGGCCTACCAGGACTTTCAGCAGAAGATGGAACGTTACTGGTGCCTGCACGCTGGGTGTCAACAGCCCGGCCGGCGGCTGGCGGCGGTGGCCGTGCGCGACGAGACCGTGCGTCTGGCCGAGGCGCCACTGTATCTGCGGCCCTCGGGCGTGCCGCCGATGCCGCCGGGTCAGGCAATGCTGATCGACGTGCTCGACTACAGTCTGCTCGATCTGTCGGTCGAGGCGCGGTTCGTCGCACTGGCCGGCGAGGAGGAGTCCGCGGTCGTGGAGGATGCCTGATGAACGATGCGGCAATGGTCGAGGACACCGGGGCGGTGCCCGCCGAGCCCGCCCCGGTGGCGCTCTACGTCGGCATTGTCGCCTCGGTGCTGCTGCATGCCCTGCTGATGGGGCTGCAGTTCGCGCCGCCGAACCGCTCAAGCTCAAGCCGCTCGATTCGCGCCTCGGTCATCCTGCTCAATGCCAGAGGCAACGAGAAACCGGTCGCCCGACGTGGTCGCGCAGGTCGACATGACCGCCGGCGGTGAGCACGAGTCCGGTCGCGCGACCTCGCCGCACAGGCCGACAACAAGATCGAGGACGGCACCGAGGTGCAGCGCAAGCAGCAGCGGGTGCAGGAACTCCCGAGGCCCAGCAACGTCGGTTGATGGCCCTGGCCAGCAGCCCGGCAACCTTCGTCGATCGCCCGAAAGCCTGGCCAAGCCGACGGTCCCGGGCATGGACGATACCGACATCAACTTCACGATCGCGATGTTGCAGGCGCAGATCGCGCAGACATCAACGAGTACAACGGCGGCGGCGCCTGACCTTCGGGGTCAGCATGGTCGGTGCGAGTTATGCCCATATGTCTCGGACTGGGTATCGCCGGATCAGGGCTGGAGCGCAAGGCGCTATCCCAGGAGGCACGCGGCAAGATCTACGATTCGCTGGTGATCACCGTCGAGGTGCGCAAGGACGGCATGGTCGAGGACATCATCATCAACCGCAAGTCCGAGCACGAGGTGCTCAACAGGGCGGTGCGCGAGATCGTGCTGGCCGGGGCTTGCCGGGAGTCTTCACGAGATGGCCAGGAGGGGATATCCTGCAGATCGTGCGGACCTGGACCTTCACCCAATCGCAAGCTGCAAACGAGCGAGGCCCAGGGTGCCTCCGCCGGCGCCCGGCAAGCCCGCCGCCAGGGCGGGACCGAGCGCAACGCGCGCCCGGCCCGTCCCTGATACCCGGCGCCAGCGCGTCGTTTGACCAGTGCACTGGCACCGGCGGCGCCAACAGGAAGCAAGCCGATGACAATCCGCACCGCTGGCACCGGGATCGATCGCTATTGCGTGGCCGGGCACCCGATCGCGCACAACCGTTCGCCGCAGATCCGCGATGTTCGCCGAGCAGACCGGGCAGGCGATGCACTACGAGCGCCTGTTGCTGCCGCTGGACGGCTTCGCGGCCGGTGTACGCGTTCCGGGCGGCCGGGGGCGCGGCATAGACGTCACGCTGCCGTTCAGGGGCGGAGGTGCCGGCACTGGCCGCCAGCGTTGCCGATCGCGTACGCTTTGCCGGTGCAGCCAATGCCCTGGTGTTCGACGGCGACGAGGTGTTCGCCGATAACACCGACGGCCTTGGCCTGGTCCAGGACCTGCAGGCCCGCCAGCAGGTGTCGCTGCAGGGCCGGGCGGTCGTGCTGCTGGGCGCCGGTGGCGCGGCCAGCGGGGTCGTGCAGCCGCTGCTCGAGGCCGGGATCGACCGCCTGCTGATCGCCAACCGGACTGTGTCGCGGGCGCAGGCGCTGGCGGCGCGCGCGCAGGCGCTGATGGCGGCAGGTGACCGGGTGCACGCCTGCGGGCTCGATGACCTTGCCGCGGCGTCGGCCGCCTGGCCGGATCGCGGGTGGCTGGTGATCAACGCATCGTCCGCGTCGCTGAAAGGCGAGACTCCGGTCCTGCCGGTGGCGCTGCTCGCCGGCGCGCACCTGGCCTACGACATGATGTACGGCGAGCAGCCGACCCCGTTCATCGCCCAGGCCGCGCGGGCCGGTTGCCGGCAAACGGCGGATGGCCTTGGCATGTTGGTCGAGCAGGCGGCCGAGTCCTTCCATGTCTGGCGCGGTGTGCGTCCGCTGACCGATCCGGTCTACCGCGAGCTGCGCCGACTGCTGGCCGGGGCGGGTTGATCGTGCGCCGGTGACGTTCCAACGCGCGCTCGCCTGGACGCTGGTGGCGCTCGTCACCGCGTTTCTCGGACTACAGGCCTGGTACTTCGCCCAGGTGGTGATGCTCGCGCGTGTCGATCCGGATTCGAGCGCGTACATGGTGTCGCTGCGCGAACGGACCGGCCAACCTGTGACCCAGGCCTGGGTCGATGGCCCGGCGATCGCGCCGGCACTGGCCCGCGCGGTGCTGGCCGCCGAAGATGCGCGCTTCACGATGCACTACGGCGTCGACTGGATCGAAGTGGCGCGGGCCCGGGCGGACAATGTCGAGCAGGGAAGGATCGTGCGCGGCGCCTCGACGATCACGATGCAACTGGCCCGCAACCTGTTCCTGTCGGGGCGGCAGAACTACTGGCGCAAGGCCCAGGAGGTGTTGATCGCCTTCATGCTCGAAGCGGCGCTGGGCAAGCAACGTATCCTGGTGCTGTACCTGAACCTGGCGCAGTGGGGGCGCACCGTGTTCGGCGCCGAGGCGGCGGCGCGCCATTACTTCGGCGTGCCGGCCGCGCGCCTGTCCGATGAGCAGGCCGCCTGGTTGGCGGCAATCCTGCCCAGTCCTGCCTACTATGACGAGCACCGGGACACCGCCTACATCATGGCGCGCCAGACCAGCCTGCTGCGCCAGATGGACCAGGTCCGGTTACCCTGAGCCGTCGCCCGCCGCCACGCCGTTGACCGCCCAACCGTCGATCCGGTGCCGCTTTCTGCTTTGATGGTCGCTCAGCCATAATCGTCGTCATGAATCCCTCCCCGCCCTCCGAGCCGTCGGTGACCCCGACGCCCACCCCGGCCGCCGATGCCGTGGCCGAGGCGTCGCGGGCGGCCGATGCCGCCCAGGCGATCGACGAGCGCACCGACATCGCCGCGCCGGCCGACCACGAGGTCGCGACGCAGGCCTTGCAGGAGGTGCAGCAGTGGCTGCAGCGCCTGGACCTGATCCGCGAGATGCCGCGCCCGGCCGAGGAGGACGAGCGCGCGAGCCTGGTCGACCGGGTCAATGAGGCGCAGTTGATGTCGCACCTGCGGGCCCGTCTGCAGAACCTGCACTCGGCCGACATCGCCTACGTGCTCGAGGCCCTGCCGCCCGACGATCGTCAGGAGGTGTGGGGCCTGGTCACCAGGGCGCGCAGTGGCGAGATCCTGCTGGAATTGGGCGACGCGGTGCGCGAGAGCGTCATCGAGTCGATGGACGAGACCCAGTTGCTGGCGGTGGCCGACACGCTCGATGCCGACGACCTGGTCGAGATCGCCGACGATCTGCCCGAGGGCATCATCGAGCAGATGCAGGAGCGTCTGACCGAACGCGAACGCAAGCAGCTGCGCGAGGCGCTCAGTGCCGACGAGGACAGTGTCGGCGCCCACATGGACTTCGACCTCGTCACCGTGCGCGAGGACATCACGATCGAAACCGTGTTTCGCTACCTGCGCCGCTTCGAGAAACTGCCGCCGCAGACCGACTCGGTGTTCGTCGTCGATCGCGACAACCTGTTCAAGGGCGTGCTGCCGACCGACCTGCTGCTGGTGTCCGAACCCGAAGACCTGGTCGAGCGCGTGATGGTGCGCGACAGCCTGAGCTTCGATGCGCCCGACGATGTCTACGAGGCGGCCCAGGCATTCGAGCGCTACGACCTGCTGTCGGCCCCGGTGCTCGATGACAAGGGGCACCTGCTCGGGCGGCTGGTGGTGTCGGACATCGTCGACATCATCCGCGAGGAGGGCGATTCCGAACTGCTCAACCAGGCCGGCCTGATCGAGGAAGAGGACATTTTCGCCAGCGTCTGGGATTCGGCCCGCAACCGCTGGCTGTGGCTGGCCCTGAACCTGTGCACCGCATTCTTTGCCAGTCGCGTCATCGGCCTTTTCGAGGGCACGATAGGCAAGGTGGTCGCGCTGGCCGCGCTGATGCCGATCGTCGCCGGCATTGCCGGCAACTCCGGCAACCAGACGATGACGCTGGTCGTGCGATCGATGGCGCTGGGCCAGTTGAACCGGTCGAACCTGGGCCGGCTGTTCGGCAAGGAGATCACCGTGGCCCTGCTCAACGGCCTGATGTGGGGCTCGGTGGCCGGCGTGTTCTCGTTCTGGCTATACAGCGACACCCCGCACGGCCTGGCACTGGGCATTACGATGATGATGGCGATGATGCTGAACCTGTTGCTGGCGGCGATCGTCGCGCTGGGGGTGCCCTTGCTGTTGCAGCGGCTGGGCCGCGACCCGGCGATGGGCTCGCCGGTGCTGCTCACGTTCAGCACCGACAGCCTGGGCTTCTTCATCTTCCTGGGGCTGGCGAGCCTGTTGTTTCGCTGACCGCCGGCCAGGCCGATTCGATCCGCGCGAGCGCGCCGCTGCAATCGCCGACGTGTTGCGCGACCCACCCGGCATCGTGGTAGGTCGGCAGGTAGCGCTCGCCGCCATCACAAAGCAGCGACAGGATCGATCCCTGCTCGCCCCGGTCGGCCATCTCGCCGGCCAGCGTCAGCATGCCGACCAGGTTCGTGCCGGTCGAGGGGCCGATCCGGCGCCCCAGCCGACGCGACAGGCACTGCATCGCCGCCACCGAGTCGATGTCGGCCACGTCTATCATCCGCTCGACCAGCGTGCGCACGAAGCTGGGCTCGACCCGCGGTCGGCCTATCCCCTCGATTTTCGATCCGGTGCCGCGCAGGCCGGCATCGCCGGTGCGGTGGTAGTCGCTGAAAACCGAGCCCGGCGGATCGACGACGCATAACCGGGTGGCATGGCGCTTGTAGCGCACGAAGCGGCCTATCGTCGCACTGGTGCCGCCGGTACCCGCGCCGACGACGATCCAGCGGGGGACCGGGTGACGCTCGAGCGCCATCTGCGCGAACATGCTCTCGGCGATGTTGTTGTTGCCGCGCCAGTCGGTGGCACGCTCGGCATAGGTGAACTGGTCCATGTAGTGGCCGCCGCAGGCCTGTGCCAGGTCGCGGGCCGCATCGTAGACCTCGTGCGAATGATCGACCCAGTGACAGCGACCGCCGTGGAACTGGATCAATGCGGCTTTCTCGGCCGAGGTGCTGCGCGGCATCACCGCGACGAAGGGCAGGCCTAGCAAGCGGGCGAAGTAGGCCTCGCTGACCGCCGTCGAGCCGCTCGAGGCCTCGACGACGGTCGTGCCCTCGGTGATCCAGCCATTGCACAGCGCGTACAGGAACAGCGAGCGTGCGAGCCGGTGCTTGAGGCTGCCGGTGAGGTGGGTGGATTCGTCCTTCAGGTACAGATCGATCCCCCGCGCCGCCAGCGCCGGCGCATCGAGGCGGATCAGGTGGGTATCGGCGCTGCGTTGAAAGTCGGCCTCGATCCGGGCGATCGCGTTGTCCAGCCAGGTGTCGCTCATCAGAGGGCTCCGGCTCAGGACTTCTTGGGTGGGTGGGCCGACATCACGTGACCGACCTGCCAGGGTCGCTCGAGCCCGGCATGGGCCGCCTTGATGATGGCCAGGCGATCGAGCAGTTCGCCGGGCATCGGCGCGGTCCGGCGGATCGCGAACGCGACATGGGCCGACACCGATTCATGGCTGGCCGCGAGGTAGCCCTCGGTGCCATGAAACATCTCCTGGTAAAAGTGAATGCGCTTGTGATCGTAGTCGAGCAGCCGGCACTCGAAGCGCAGCGGATCGCCTTGCTTGAGTTCGCGCAGAAAGTTCAGGTGGGCCTCCAGCGCGAACGTGGTGCTGCCGTTGGCCTCGCGAAAGCCGGGCGTGAGCCCCAGGTAATGGAAAAACGCTTCGGACGCCGTGTCGAAGGCCACATGGTAGTAGCCGACGTTCATGTGCCCGTTGTAGTCGATCCATTCGGGCAGTACCGCGGGCAGATGGGTTTCGAAGGGGCAGGCAACGGACGCGGGATCGAGCGGGGTCATGGTTTGGCTTCCGGTAGGTTGGCGGACAGGGGCGGACGCGATGACGTCGACGGAGCGCGGCGGCGCTCAGCCGTCGGTCCAGTCGACATTGCCGGCATGGGTGACCGCGCCCAGGTTGGCCGGGCCGACCAGGCGCGCGTATTTCTCCAGCACCCCGGCCAGGGTGCCGGGTCGGGTGCCTGCCAGGCCGCGCCGCCAGCTCGCCAGCGTTGCCTCGTCGACCAGCAGGTCGATGCGGCGTGCCTCGCAGTCGATGCGGATCCGGTCACCGGTCTGAACCAGGCCAATCGGTCCTTCGGAGGCCTCGGACAGGCGTAACCGATGCACATGCCGCAGGTCGCGCCCGAGAAGCGGCCATCGGTCAGCAGCGCCACCTTCTCGCCCATGCCCTGGCCGTAGAATCAGTGCGGTCGTGCCCAGCATCTCGCGCATGCCCGGCCCGCCCCTGGGGCCCTCGTTGCGGATGATCAGTACGTCGCCCGCCTGGTATTGCTGTCGGCGCACGGCCTCGGTGCAGTCTTCCTCGCATTCGAACACCCGGGCCGGACCCTCGAAAACCAGCTGCCGCAGGCCAAGCGATCTTGATCAAAGCCCCTTCGGGACACAGGCTGCCCTTGAGCACGACGACACCGCCGCTCGGATGCAGCGGCTCGAGCACGGCCGGATCACCTCGCCATCGAGGCGCGGGCCAGTCGGCGCGAAGCCTCGGCGAGCGTGTGGCCCGACAGGGTCAGCGCATCGCCGTGCAGGTAGCCGCCATCGAGCAGCGCGCGCGCATCACAGCGGCCACACCGCCGCGCCGGTGCAGGTCCAGCGCCAGGAAGCGGCCGCCGGGTTGCAGATCGCCGATCAACGGTGTGCGCTGGAATACCTCGGCGACATCGTCCAGCGTGAAGCGGATGCCGGCCTCGTGCGCCATCGCCGGCAGGTGCAGACCGGCATTGGTCGAGCCGCCGGTGGCAGCCACGGCCGCGCAGGCATTCTCCAGGCTCTTGCGGGTCACCAGGTCACGCGGCAGCGGGCCGCCCTGCTCGATGATCCGCATCACGATGCGCCCGGCCTCGCGGGCCAGCGCCAGGCGTTCGGCATAAACGGCCGGCATCATCGCCGAGCCCGGCGGGGCCAGCCCGACCACCTCGGACACCATCGCCATCGTGTTGGCCGTGAACTGCCCCGGGCACGAGCCGATCGTGGGCGCTGAACCTTCGCTCGAGCGCATCCAGCCTGGCCTGGTCGACCTGGCCTGCATAAAAAGCGCCGACCGCCTCGTAGGCGGTCAGCGCACTGACCGGCTGGCCGTCGTCGTGACCGGGCAGCATCGCGCCGCCGTAGACGAACACCGACGGGCAGTTCAGGCGGATCATCCCCATCATGATGGCCGGCAGCGTCTTGTCGCAGCCGGCCAAGACCGACCAGGCCGTCGTAGGCGTGGCCGCGCATCATCACCTCGATCCAGTCGGCGATGACCTCGCGCATTGACACCAGGCTCATGCGCATGCCGCGATGGTTCATCGACACCGCGTCCGACACCGATATCGTGCTGAACTCGAACGGCGTGCCACCGGCTCATCGCCACCCCGACGCGCGGCATCGGCCTGCGGGCCGAGCGGCATCGAGCAGGGCGTGTTGGTACCGTGGGTGCTCATCACCCCGACGAAGGGCTTGGCGAGGTCCTCATCGGCCAGGCCGGTGGCCTTCAGGTAGGCCCGGTGGGCGATCCGGTCGGCCCCCTCGACGGTGATGCGTGAACGGCGGCGTGCTGTCATGTCGAATCCCCTTGGCGGTTGCTGGCCGGTGGCGTTGCAAGCGTTCCCGACCCTTTACGTGGCGAAACGGATGTCGCCGTAGTAGGTCGAGTGCGCTCGACACGGTGTCGTTGGCATCGGTGGTGACACCGACGTTCAGGATGGCGCCCGGCGCCTCGTCCGAACCCGCCGAAAGTCGGCGGCCAGGTTCCGATCGTAGCTGACCCACTCGCCCGGGTGCAGCGGCCCCGATTCGACCACCAGGTAGCGGATCCGGCTGGATTCGCGGATCTGCACACCGACCCCACCGGCTGGTGGGTGTCCCGAACGCGTAGATCAGCATGCTGTGCGGCGGAGTCTATGCCGGCGAACAGCAGCGCCTGCTTTCATAACAACATGTCCTTGGCAGGTCAGCCGCGAGGCGATCGCCATCGAAGATTTTACGATCAGGCGCGCGACCGCGTCGTCGGTCTTCGGATTGCCGACGTCGGCACCGGCGATCAGCAGCGACTTCGTGCGCCAGCGCCACTGCAGCCGCCTGGCCTGCGCGGATCGACATGCATCTCGCAGAAAAGGCCCGACGCCGCCTGTTCGGACTCCGGCCTCGAGAATCGTCACCCCGTCTTCGGCGACCGTCTGGTAGTGGGTGTGCTTGTTGCTGCTCCAGAAGCCCGAGCGATGCCAGCCCTCGGGGATCGAGCCGTCCGGGGGGCTTTGCGAGAACGGCACCACCTGGCGGCGCGCGCCGGCCACGCCCCGTTGTGCCGCATCGCCGGTGCGCCGGGTCTGGAACAGGCCGCAGCCGGCCAGCGAGGCCGCCAGGCCGAGGCCGGCCGAGCGCACCAGTTGGCGGCGAAGGGGGGAGTCTGGCGCCGCTGGCAGGATGTCGGCGCGGGAACCGGGGAATTCGGGAGAATCGGAGGCTGTGCGGGCCGAGCCCCTCACGGGTTGGCTCCCGCGACGAAACTGCCCGACTTGCCCCCGTGCTTTTCGGCCAGTTGCAGCTGCTCGATGGTCATGCCCCGGTCCATCGCCTTGACCATGTCGTAGATCGTGAGCAGGCCCACCGAGGCCGCGGTCAGCGCCTCCATCTCGACCCCGGTCTTGCCCTCGCACTCGACCCGGGCCTCGCAATGCACCCGAGAGCCGGCCTCGTCCAGCGCGAAGTCGACCTGGACCCGGGTCAGCGCCAGCGGGTGGCAGAGCGGGATCAGGTCGGCGGTGCGCTTGGCGGCCTGGATCGCGGCGATCCGGGCGATACCGATGACGTCGCCCTTCTTGGCCGAACCCTGGGCGATCACGGCAAGCGTGGCCGGCTGCATGCGGATACTGCCGCGCGCCACGGCCACGCGCCGGGTGACCGACTTGTCGGCCACATCGACCATCTGGGCATTGCCACTGGCATCGAAATGCGTCAGCGGGGAAGATGCTTGACTCATGAGGGTGGATAAGGCTTTGGCGAATTCGGGCGAATTGCATAGTATCGGAAAATGAGTGCCTCCCCGCTACCTGTTGTGCCCCGGCCAACCGGGTCCGCCGCCGCGGCGCTGCCGCCGCACATCGCCCGCGCGCGAGACCGGCTGGCGCGCGCAGTGGCGATCGGCGCGCTCGCCGTCGTGCTCGCCGTCGTGCTCGTCTCACCGGGCATCACGGCACCGGTGCACGCGCAGGCCAATACCCTGCCCAGCCTGGGCGATGCGGGCGGCAGCACACTGTCGCCGGGCGAGGAGCGCGAGGTCGGCGAGCGCATCATGCGCGATCTCACCCGCTCGGGCAGCCTGCTCGATGACATCGAGCTGACCCAGTACCTGAACGAGTTCGCGGCGCGCCTGGTGAACACCAGCGCCGCACGCGGTCACAGTTTCGAGTTTTTTTTGGTGCGCGATCCATCGCTCAATGCGTTCGCGCTGCCCGGCGGCTATGTCGGTGTGCACACCGGGTTGCTGCTGGGCACCCAGACCGAGTCCGAACTGGCCTCGGTCCTGGCCCACGAGATCGGTCACGTGACCCAGCGCCACATTGCCCGGATGCTCGAACAAAACCGGCAAAGCTCGCTGCTGTCGATGTCGGCGGTGCTGCTGGCCATCCTGGCGGCCACGGCCGATCCGCAGGCGGCCGGTGGCCTGGTGGCCCTGGGGGGCAGCGTGCACGAGCAGCAGATGCTGTCGTTCTCGCGCGATGCCGAGCGCGAGGCCGACCGGGTCGGGCTCGAAATCCTGCGCGATGGCGGCTTTGACACCGCCGACATGGTGGCGTTTTTCGAGCGCCTGCAACGGGCCACCCGGGTCTACGACCGGGGTGCGCCGTCGTACCTGCGCACCCACCCGCTGACCACCGAGCGGATGGCCGACATCCGCAACCGTATCGGCGACGGGGTCGTGCTGCGCCACCCGGACGGCCTGGGTTTTCACCTGGCCAGGGCCAAGGCGCAGGCGCTGGCCAGCAGCGGTTCCGATGGCCTCAGGAGCGCCCGCGAGGCGTTCCAGGCGGCGCTCGACCAACGCTCCTACGCCAGCGAGATCGCCACCTGGTATGGCATGGCCACCGTGCAGACCGAGTTGAACGACCTGACGGCGGCGCGCGAGGCGCTGGCCCGCGCCAGGCGCTTGTTGCCTGCCGATGCCTCACCGGGCGGGCAGCCGGGGGTGCACCCGTTCTTCGAGTCGTTGCAGGCGCGACTGGCGTTGCAGGCCGGCGACGTGCCCGGCGCGCTGGCCGCCGCCACCGAGGGGGCCCGGCGCTTTCCCGGAGCGCGCGCGCTGACCACGCTGCGGGCCGAGTTGATGGTGCGTCTTGGCCGGCATGCCGAGGCGCTCGGTTTTCTCGAAGACCAGTTGCAGTTGTACCGTGGCAATCCCGAACTCTGGCGCCTGCTCGCGCAGGCCCATGCCGGACTGGGCCAGACCGGCCTGGCGCACGTCGCCACCGGTGAGCAGTATGCGTTGCTCGGAGGGTGGGCGGCGGCGCTCAACCAGATGCGCCTGGCCCAGCAGGACCGCTCGCTCAACTTCTACGACCTGGCGCGGATCGACACCCGGATCAGGACCTTCGAGGCAGCGTTGTTGCGCGAGCGCGAAGATCGCTGAGTGATGATCGTTCGCGTCGCCGCCGACTCCCGACCCGGGGCCCTGCCATGAGCGAGGCTTCCCCGCTGCCCAGCGACCTGGCCTTCAGTGCCACGGTCAAGGCGATCCAGCAGCGCAAGGGCTCGCGCGCGGCCTACGCGAAGATGGAAGCGGCCGGGTCGTGGCCGAGCCGGCTGTCCGACGACATGAAGTACGTCATCGAGGCCCAGACCAGCGTGTTCCTGGCCACGGCGAATGCGCAGGGTCAGCCCTATGTCCAGCATAGGGGCGGTCCCGCGGGGTTTCTCAAGGTGCTCGACCCGGTCACGATCGCGTTCGCCGACTACTCGGGCAATCGCCAGTTCATCACCCAGGGCAACCTGCAGGAGAACCCGCGGGCGCACCTGTTCCTGATCGACTACATGCAGCGCCAGCGCTTCAAGCTCTGGGGAACCGCGCGCGTGATCGAGGATGATCCCGACCGCCTGGCCGCGCTGATGCCCGACGGTTACCGGGCCCGCCCGGAGCAGGTGATCGAGTTCAAGGTGGCGGCCTGGGAGGCCAACTGTCCGCAACACATCCCGCAACGGCTCGACGCGTCGGTGCTGTACCAGATGGTCGAGGAACGCGACCAGCGGATTGCCCGGTTGGAGGCCGAACTGGCCCGGTTGCGCGATCCAGACCCAGGCGATTGAAGCGCCCGGTCCGCTACGCCGATTGTTCCTGGGTGGGCGGCTGCGACCACTCCACGGTGCGGATGGGGAACGGGATCTCGATGCCGTTGGCATCCAGTGCCGCCTTGACCCGGGTCATCACCTCGTCGCGTGAGCGTCGCACATCGAGCGGCTTGGAGCCGGTCCACCAGGTCAGTTCGAAGTCGATGCTCGATTCGCCGAACGCCTGCGCGAAAACCTGGATCGGGTGTTGTTCATGCTGCACCGACTCGCACTGGGCGATGGCGTCGGTCATGACCTGGCGGGCCAGGTTCATGTCGTCGCCGTAGCGGATGCCGCAGATCACCGTGGTGCGCCGGCTCGGCAGATCGGTCAGGATGGTCAGCGGGTTCTTGAACAGCAGCGCGTTGGGCACGATCACCAACTGTCCGTCGGTCTGGCGGATGTGCGATTCGCGCACCGCGATCTTTTCGACCCGGCCCTGCAGGCCTTCACATTCGATGAAGTCGCCCAGGCGCATCTCGCGCCTGAACAGGATGATCAGCCCGGCCAGGAAGTTCTCGAAGATGTCCTTGAACGCAAAGCCGATCGCCACCGAGCCAAGGCCCAGCCCGGCCAGTGCCTTGGCGGGGGTCAGGTTCGGAAAGACGATGGTGGCCGCGACCAGGCAGCCGCCTATCCACACGGCGATCGCCGCCAGGTTCAGCAGCAGCTCGCGCAGCGAGGGGCGCAGCCGCGATCTGCCGAACAGCCGGCGCAGCACCGACTGAACGCCCCATGAGACCAGGAAGGTCATCCCCAGGACGACGCCGGCGGCCACGACCTGCGGGACCAGTTCGATGGCATCGCGGGCGATGCCGGTGGCCTGTGCCTGCAACAGATTGATCGGGTCCAACGGATGCTCCGTAGCCAAGAAGGGGCGGGTCAGCCGGCGTCGTTCATTTCCCGGCGATAGGCGCTGGCCAGGCGCTGCTTCTGGGTCTCGGTGAGGACTTTGCCGGACAACTGGAACACTTCGTGCTCTTCTTCGGCAAGGTGATGCAGCAACCGGTCCTTGAGTGTGCGGGCGGTGACGAGCCAGGCGGGCGAGCTACGATCAGTGGTCTCGAGTGCCTCGACCAGGTCATCGAGTTCCTTGTGCTCGGCGATGCTGTGCCGCGCCTTCTCCTGGACGAGATCGCTTTCGATCAGCGGCACGTAGAAATGCCGCTCCTCGGCCATTGCGTGGCTGTCCAGCGCGGTCTTGACCTTCGCGAACAGTTCTTCGCGACCTTCGCTGTCGCCCTCGGTCTTGACCAGCAAATCGATCAGCGTTCGCTGGATGTCGTGGTCGGCGCGCAGTTCTTCGTAGATATTCATGGGCTCCCTGTCGATCGGTGGCCCGCGATCGGGCCGTTTTCGGTTCTTGGAGCGAACATCAGCAAGGTGCGTGCCTACACCGGCAAGGTTGCGGGCGTTTCAGCGGGGGCGGCGCACGAACCCCAGTGTGGCCGCCTGGTCGCCCGCCGCTCCCAGGACCAGCCGGTTGCCGGCCAGCACCACATGCGTCTCGGTCAGCTCGAGTGCGGCCAGGTCCAGGTCGTGGATCGCGCCCGGCCCGAGGTCGGTCATCGCCAGAAGTTCGCCGTGCTCGCCAACGCAGGCGCGGCTGACCTCGCCGACCTCGGCGCCGGTATGGGTGAGCAGCGCGCCGGCGTCGAGGTCCGAGCGCACGCGCAGGATCAGCGGTGCCACCTCGAGATCGACATACACCCGCTGCGGGCCGTTCTGCCAGTACCAGCGGCCGTCATCGTCGCCCTGGTAGTTTCGGGCGATGAAGTCGACGATCTGGGCATTGGTGATCGGACTGCCGTGGCCGTCGCGGCTCTCGTCGAACCCGGGCTGGCCACGATCGACCAGGCACCAGCGGCCACGGCGGTCCAGGCGCAACCAGCCAAACACCGCGGGCACATCGGGCCAGCGCTGCATCGCGCGCAGGACTTGGTCATCCATCGTCGGCACTCCGTTTCAGGCCAGCCACTTGAGCAGGCGTTGGCCGAACCCTAGCATCGAGCCCGGAAAGGCGCTGCCGAGAAACCCCACGTGACCGCCGGTGTCCGGGTAACAGAGGGTCACGGTCGACGAGACCTGCGCGGCGCTGGCCAGGTGGTGCGCGGGCAGGAACGGATCGTTTAGCGCGTTGACCACCAGCGTGCGCACCCGCACATCGGCCAGCAACGGCTTGCACGACGAGCGTGTCCAATAGTCGTGACAGCCGGCAAAGCCATGCATCGGCGCCGTGACCGCATCGTCGAAGTCGAAGAAGTTACGCGCAGCCATCAGCCGGTCGCGATCGAACAGGCCCGGGTACTGCTCGAGCTTTTGCAGGCTCTTGCGCCGCAGCGTCTGCAGGAAGTGGCGCATGTACACCAGGTTGAAGCCGCTGGACAGGGCCACCGCGCCCGCCTGCAGATCCTGCGGGGGCGAGATCGCGGCCAGCGATTGCACGAGGCGTTGGCCCGACTCGCCGGCCTCGCCGGCCCACTTGAGCAGCGCATTGCCGCCCAGCGACACGCCGACCGCGTGCCGTTGCACTGCAGGGTAGCGGTCGGCGAGCCGGGCGAGCGCCCAGGCGATCTCGGCGCTGTCGCCCGAATGGTAGGCGCGTGGCGCCCGGTTGATCTCGCCGCTGCAGCCGCGAAAGTTCACCACCGCACCCAGCCAGCCGGCCTCGCCTGCCGCCTGCATCAGCCCGCGAGCGTAGTGGCTGCCCGAGCAGCCCTCCAGCCCGTGGAACAACACCACCAGGTGGCGCGGGTCATCGGGCGCCGGGTCAGTGAAGTCGACATCGACGAAGTCGTCATCGGGGGTGATCCAGCGCTCGCGCCGGTAGGCGACACGCGGCGTCGGCGCCAGCACCGCCGGGTAGATCGTCTGCAGGTGCGCCCCCGGCAACCAGCCCGGCGCCGCCCAACCGCCCATGTTCATCTCAGTTCCAGATCGAAATCGTGGTCAACTGAACCAGAAGGAAGAGACCGCCGGGCCATGGAACGAGCGCGCGGCCGTCGAAGCCGTTCCATGGCCCGGCAGCCCCTCGGGGGCAGGGAGCGCAGCGACCGTGGGGGCATTGTCATCTAGTGGAGTCTTTCGCCGCTGGGGAGCGGGCTGGCGACCTGGTCATTGGCCGCGCTGGCGTGGTGCGACAGCAGCCGCCACCCCGACCCGTCCTTGACGAACACGTTGGTGGCAAAGCAGTGCGCGACCTGCGCGCCACGCGGCCGTTGACCGTGATCTCCTCGATCACGTGATGCACGGCGAGTACCGCCCCGGACACGCACTGGCGCTGGGTGGGCGTGACCGGCAGGCCGCCGTCGTGCAGGATGCCCGCCCACGACTCGCGGATCGATTCCAGACCCGCCAGGCGCGGACCCCCCGGGTGGATGCACACGACATCGTCATCGTCGGCCCACAGCGACATCACGGTGGCCAGGTCACCCTGGCGCAGGGCTTCGTAGAAGGCGTCCTCGACGGCTTGCGCCGAGGACATGCCGGGCATGCGGAACACGGTCAGGAGCCTCTTCTGGCAGCAGGTTCGGGTTGCAGGATCTGGGTCAGCGACGCGAGGACCGAATCGGGGGTGAGCTTGTTCAGGCAGTCGGTGTGGCCCAGCGGGCAGGCGCGCGCAAAGCAGGGGCTGCACGACAGTTGCAGCCACATGACCCGGGCCTGGTCCGACAGCGGCGGCGTGTGCCGCGGATCGGACGAACCGTACAAGGCCACCAGCGGCCGCTCGAGGGCCGCCGCCAGGTGCATCAGCCCCGAGTCGTTGGTCACCATCGCATCGGCCAGCGCGATCACGGCCATCGCTTCGTCGAGGCTGGTCTCGCCGCAGAGGTTGTCCAGGCGCCGGCCGGCCAACGCGATGATCTCGGTGGCCAGCGCCCGCTCCTTGGCCGCGCCCAGCATCACCACCCGGGCGCGCGGCCAGCGGGCCAGCAGGCTGCTGGCCAGCGCGGCGAAATGCCGGGTCGGCCAGCGCTTGGCCGGGCCGTATTCGGCACCCGGCGAGAACACCACGACCGGTTCGCCGCCCTCGGGAAAGAACTTTTCGCGGCTGGCCTGCAGCGCGGCCGGGCTGATGCGCAGCCGTGGGTCGCCCAGCCGCGGCGCCGGCTTGGCGCCAGGGTCGACGGCCAGGCGCGCGTAGTAATCGACCATCAGCTGGTTGCGGCCGTGGCCGACCTTGTGCATCCGGTTGATCAGCCCGTAGCGGGCCTCGCCGCGATGGCCGATCCGTTCGGGGATGCCGGCCAGCCACGGCGCCACTGCCGACTTGAGATTGTTGGGCAGCACGTAGCAACGCTGGTAGTGGCGCGCGCGCAGCTGGCGCGCGAGCGCGAGGCGGGCCGACAGCTGCAGGCTGCCGCGCTGCAGCGGCATCTCGATCACCTCGGCGATCTGGGGCATCGCGCGCATCACCGGGGCGATGTGCGGTGCCGCCACCGCATCCAGCGGCTCCGGGTGGCGCTGGCGGATCAGCGCGGCCAACGGCTGGCTCATCACGGCATCGCCGATCCAGTTGGGCGCAATCAACAGTGATCGGGCGGCCACGACGGGTTGCCTGCCGGGGCGCGGTCAGTGCGCCTTGACGACGGTGCCGGGCTTGAGCCGGTAGACGGTGCCGCAGTACGGGCAACGGGCCTCGCCGTCATGGGTCACGTCGAGGTAGACCTTCGGGTGCTGGTTCCACAGGGTCATCTTGGGATTGGGACAATGGGCAGGCAGATCCTGCGCATCGAGCAGCACCGGGGCGGCATTTTCGGTCATGACGGCATTTCCTGACATCGCGGTTCAGAGCGGGGTGAGCCAATGAGCATACTTGTCATTGCGCCCGGCGACCACGTCGAAGAACGTCGATTGCAGCTTCTCGGTCACCGGGCCGCGCGAGCCGGAGCCTATCGTGCGATCGTCCAGTTCGCGGATCGGCGTGACTTCGGCGGCGGTGCCGGTAAAGAACGCCTCGTCGGCCAGGTACATCTCGTCCCGGGTGATCCGCTTCTCGATCACCTCCAAGCCGTGATCGCGGGCCATCGTCACCACGGCGTCGCGGGTGATGCCATCGAGGCACGAGGCCAGGTCGGGTGTGTAGATCCGGTTGCCGCGCACGATGAACACGTTCTCGCCGGCGCCCTCGGACACATAGCCCTCGGTGTCCAGCAGCAGTGCCTCGTCATAGCCGTTGGCGGTGACCTCGCGGTTGGCGAGAATGGAGTTGATGTAATAGCCGCTGGCCTTGGCGCGCACCATCGACACGTTCACGTGGTGGCGGGTGTAGGAAGAGGTCTTGACCCGGATGCCCTTGGTGATGCCCTCGTCGCCCAGGTAGGCGCCCCAGGCCCAGGCCGACACCGACACGTGGATCTGGTTGCCGATCGGCGAGACGCCCATTTTCTCCGAGCCGATCCACACCAGCGGACGGATGTAGCCGGCCTCGAGCTTGTTGGCCTTGATCACCTCGCGCTGCACGTCCATGATCTGGTCGAACGGGAACGGGATCTGCATCTGGAAGATCTTGGCCGAGTTGAACAGCCGCTGGGTGTGCTCGCGCAACCGGAAGACGGCGGTGCCGCCCTTGTCCTGCTTGTAGGCCCGCACCCCCTCGAAGACGCCCATCCCGTAGTGCAGCGAGTGCGTCAGCACGTGCAGCCTGGCATCGCGCCATTCCACGAATTGGCCGTCCATCCAGATTTTTCCGTCACGATCTGCCATTGACATGGCGCTCTCCTTGAGTTCGATCAAGCATTCTAGCGAAACGGCAGGCCCGCGCCGCCCGCACCGTGCCGATTCCGGACCCCTTGCTTGTTAAACTCCTGGCACCCTCCTTCCGACCCGGCCCCGCATGTCCTCCCCGTCCGCTCCCCTGCCGTTCGCCGGCTCCCCGTTCGCCAACCTGCGGTTCCAGATCACGCTGCTGACGGTCATGCAGGCGCTGCTGCTGATCAACAACGTGACCATGATCACGGTCAACGGGCTGGCCGGCCTGGTGCTGGCCGACCAGGCCTGGATGGCGACGCTGCCGGTCACCGGCTACGTGCTGGGCGGGGCGCTGTGGGCGATGCCGGCGGCCGCGGTGATGCGTCGGCTCGGCCGGCGCCGCGGCTACACGCTCGCCTCTTTCGCGGCGATGGGCGGCTCGCTGCTGGCCTGGCAGGCGATGGTCAGCGACAGCCTCTGGATGCTGTGCCTGGCCACGTTCATCTGTGGCCTGTACAACGCGTTCGGGGCCAGCCTGCGTTTCGCGGCGGCCGATGTCGCCGACATTTACAAGCCCAGCTTCAAGGCCAAGGCGATCTCGCTGGTGCTCACCGGCGGCATCATGGGCGGCATCATCGGACCCGAAACCGCCAAGTGGTCCCGCACCTGGCTGCCGGCCGAGTTCTCGGGCACCTACATCACGTTGATCGGCTTTGCCATCGCCTCGATGCTGCTGGCGCAGTTGATCCGCCTGCCCGATCCGCGGCTGCAGGTGTTCGACGGCCCGGCGCGCCCGTTGCGCGAAATCCTCGCGCAGCCGCTGTGCTGGATCGCCATCGTCAGCGCGGCGCTCGGCTACGGCATCATGAACCTGCTGATGGTGGCCACCCCGCTCGCGATGCAGGCGCACCACCACAGCTTCGACAACGCCGCTTGGGTCATCGAGTGGCACGTGATCGGCATGTTCCTGCCCGGCCTGGTCACCGGCAGCCTGATCTCGCGCTTTGGCGTGTTGCGCATCATGTTCACCGGCGGACTGCTGATGCTGGTGTGCGTGGCGGTGGCGCTGTCCGGGGTGGCGCTGATGCACTTCACGATCGCGCTGGTGGCGCTCGGGGTCGGCTGGAACTTCCTTTACACCGGCGGCACGACGATGCTCACCCAGAGCTACCGCCCGCAGGAGAAAAACCGGGTCCAGGGCTTCATGGACACCTGCGTGTTCGCGACGATGATCACGACCTCCGCGTCCTCGGGCGCATTGTTGTTCGTCAACGGCTGGGAGGTGCTCAACCTGCTGTCGCTGCCCTTCGTGCTGCTGTCGATGGGGCTGGTGGCCTGGCTGGCCCGCCAGCAAAGCTGGCGCTTCGGCACCGTGGGCGCTGCCGCCAAGGCCTGAGCCGCGCCGGCTTCGCCCCGGATCAGGCAGGCGCCGCTCGCAAGCCGCTCAGACGCGCAGCAGTCCGGTCCAGAGCCGGGTCACCGCGTCGCGCTCGGCGGTCACCTTTTCCGGGTCGACCCGCGCGTAGCTCGCGCCCTGCATGCGCAACGCGTGCTGCAGCCGGCGGTACTTGCGGTAGGCATCGGCAACCGCGCCGGCCAGGTCGGCGTCGATCAGGCCGGCGCCGGCCGCCTTGCCCAGCAGCGCGATGTTGCCGATGTTGCCGGCCAGCACCGGGTGCTCGTGGGCATGGCCCAGCACCAGGTACTGCACCATGAACTCGATGTCGACCATGCCGCCGCTGTCGTGCTTGAGGTCGAATCTGGCGGTGCGGTTCGGATGCCCGTCATGCATCTTCTTGCGCATCAGCAGGATGTCGTCCCGCAAGGTCGCCAGGTCGCGCTGCTCGCTGATCAGTGTGCGCCGGAAGGTCTCGAACCAGTCGCCAACAGACTTGTCGCCGGCGCAGAAGCGGGCACGGGTCAGCGCCTGGTGCTCCCAGACCCAGGCCGATTTGCGCTGGTAGTCCTCGAATGCCGACACGCTAGAGACCAGCATGCCGGCTTCACCGTTCGGGCGCAGTCGCAGGTCGATCTCGTACAACTGCCCGGCCGGCGTCTGCGCCGACAGCCAGGTCGACACCCGCTGCGCCAGCTTCGTATAGGCCTCCAGCGCGTGCGGATCATCGTCCTGGAACAGGAACACCAGGTCCAGGTCGGACGCATAGCCCAGTTCCTTGCCGCCCAGCCGGCCGTAGGCGATCGCCGCGAAGCGCGGCACCTCGCGAAACTTCTGGCGCAGTTGCGACCACACGGTGGCAATCGCCACCTCCAGGATCCGGTCGGCGATCTCGCTCAGGTCGTCCGAGACCTGTTCGATCGTCAGCACGTCGGCCAGGTCGCGGGCCAGCACCCGGAACATCTGCGCATGCTGGAATTCGCGCGCCAGGTCCATCTGCCGTTCGGTGTCCGGCTCGCCGTCGATCCGCGCCAGGCGCACCTGCTCGGCAAGGTCATTCTGCCAGGCGGCCAGGTCGGCGGCCTCGAACAGGTTGCCGTCGATCAGTTCGTCGAGCAGCACCGGGTGGCGGGTGAGAAAGCGGGCCGCCCACTCCGAGGCCTGCAACATGTCCAGCACCCGCGTGAACGCGTGCGGGTACTGGGCGAGCAGCGCCAGATAGGCGGGCCGCCGGCAGATCGCCTCGAGCAACTGGGTCAGGCGGATCGCGCCCGGCAGGTCTATCCCGGCGCCGCGCGCCTGGGCCAGCAGCGCATCGATCGCCTGGCGCGCATTGGGCTTGGCCGACTGGTATCGAGGCCCGTCGACCAGCGCCTTGAAATGGCGCTCGATCTCCTTGCGGGTCTCGGCATCGATCGGCCCGTGGTCGCCATCGCCGTTCATCGTCGGTGTCGCCTCATTGTCGGACGAATCGCCGTTACCGCCCGGGCTGAGCAGCGCATCGAACACCGACTCGACCTGGGCGACGGCATCGGCCAGCGCGGCCTCGAAGGCTTCGGCGGTCAGGCCCAGCATGGCGGCCACCTGGGCGCGCTGGGTTGGCTCGGCCGGCAGGAAGTGGGTCTGCTGGTCTTCGCGGTACTGCACCATGTGTTCGGTGCGCCTGAGCAGGTTGTAGGCATCGATCAGGGTTTGCGACTCGGCATTCGCCAGCAGGCCGCGCTCGGCCAGCCGGCGCAGCGTGGGCACGGTGGCCGGGTGGCGCAGGCCACGGTCCTTGCCGCCGCGCACGATCTGGAACAGTTGCGCGATGAACTCGATCTCGCGGATCCCGCCGCGGCCCAGTTTCACGTCGAACCCCTCGGCCCGCCGGGCGTCGCGCTTGCGGGCCTCCTGGCGGATCATCGAGTGCAACTCGCGCAGCGCCGGAAAGATCTCGTAGTCCAGGTAACGGCGGAACACGAACGGCTCGACCAGCTTGTGCAGGCTGGCCAGATCGGCCTTGATCGTCGCCCCGTCGGCCAGCGGCCCGGTGGCGATCACCCGGCCCTTGAGCCAGGCGAAGCGCTCCCATTCGCGGCCCTGTACCTGCAGGTAGGCCTCGAGCGCGCCGAACGACGTGACCAGCGGGCCCGAATCGCCGTTCGGGCGCAGCCGGGTGTCGACGCGGAACACGAAGCCCTCGGCGGTAGCCTCGGACAGCATGCCGATCACCCGCCGCACCACCCGATGGGCAAACTCGTAGGCGCTCAGCGGGCTGCGCCGCGATGGCCGGCCGTCCCGGTCCAGGCCGTCGGTCTCGCCGTCCTCGCGGATCAGGAACACCAGATCCAGGTCCGAGGACACGTTCAGTTCGCGGGCACCTGCCTTGCCCATGCCGACCGCGATCAGGTCGATAGGCCGGCCGGCGGCATCGCGGGGGGTGCCAAAATCGGCCTGCAACTCGGTCGTGGCCAGCCCGATCGCCTCGGTGGTCACGTACTCGGCCAGGCTGGTCATGGCCTCGCAGACCTCGGCCAGCGTGGCCTGGCCGCCGATGTCGCGCTCCATCAGGGCCATCATCACGAGCCGGCGCAGCCGGCGCAGTGACACGTCGGCGCCCAGCCCCTCGCGAATTCGCTCGTGGGTGGCGCAGATCGCCGCGCTGTCGACCGGTTGCCCGATCAGGGCGTTCAGGTGTTGCAGCATGTCACTTTCGTGGCCGAAGGCCTGCAGGCAGCGACGAAAATAATCGGAATAGTTCTGGGCTGAGTAGATCATGTCGAAAATGCGTGTCGCCCCGAAGGTTGGCCGGCTGCGGGGTGCCGTCGGCATGCGGGCCACGGATCGGGTTTACGATGGCGGTCCCCGCGTTCCCGGGAACAGTGGCCGGCGCCACTGCTCGTTCGGGTCCAGGCATCTAGTGAACCATATCCCGACGGCGGCAGGGCATTGAATCAACGTTCGACAACACCCGGCCCGCAGGGCATGGCGGATCGTGCGCCACGCGCGCGCCGGCGATGGCGGATGCTGGGCTGGACCCTGCTGTTCGCGATCGGGCTCGCGGGCGCGCTCGTGCTGGCCGGGCGCCACCTGTTGCTGCCCCATCTGGACCGCTTCGCGCCGCGACTGGAAATGCTGGTCAGCGAGCGCCTGGGGGTGCCGGTACGGATCGAATCATTGCGCGGCCACCTCGACGGTCTGAAGCCGGCGCTCGAGATCGGCGCGCTGCGCATTGCCGACGGCGAGCTGTTCGAGGTCCGCGGCTTGGCAGCGGTGCTCGACTGGCGCAGCCTGTGGCTGCTGCAACCGGTGTTCGAGCGCCTGCATGTGGATTCGCTGGCGGTGCGCATCGAGCGGCTGGGCCCCGATCACTGGCAGGTGGCAGGGCGCGACATCCGGCCCGGGGCCGGCCCGGTGCCCTCCGATGGCCGCTGGCCGCTGCCACCGTGGCTGCTCGAATCGAGCGACCTGCATGTGCGCCAGATCACCCTCGACTACCGTGACCGCGAGACCGGCGAGCGCGCGGTCTCGACCCGGATGTCGCTCGATTCGACCGGCCGACGGGGTACCCGCCAGTTGCGCATCGACGCGCCCGAACTCAAGGGGCCGGGCGGACACTTCACGCTGCGCGCCCGGCTGGGCCGCGACGAGCGCCTGGCCGGGCTGGTCAACCGCAACTGGTTCGGCGATGCCTACTTCGAGTACACGGGCTTCGATGTCGGGGCGCTGGTGCGCCTGCTGCGCCGCCCGGTGCCGATCGACGAGGGGCTGTTACACGCCCAGGGTTGGTTCAAGCTTCACGACAACCGGCCGCGCTCGGCCCGCCTGGCGCTGACCGCCACCGACCTGCGCATGAGCGTTGACGATGTCGAGGCGGTGCTGCCGACCGCGCGGGCCGATCTCGAAACCCTCTGGCAGGGCAACGGTGATCTCGAACTGCGGTTGCGCGATGCCCGCGCGACTGATCGCACCGGCACCGAGATCGCGCTGGGCGAGGGCCGCAGCGCGTGACGTTCGATCCGTCGCGCCAGTTGTCCGAAGGCGAGTTCTCGCTGCGCGGCTTCGATGCGCGGCGCCTGCTGACCTTTGCCCGCGAGCTGCCGTTTCCGCCCGACATGCTGGCGCGCGCGCAGCCGTTGGTCGTCGATGGCCAGGTGCAGGAGCTGAGCATGCGGTTCGACGCGCGCGGCGCGCCCAGCCGCTACCGGATGAATGCCCGTTTCACCGGCCTGTCGGCCTCTTATGATGATGGCTCGCAGCCGCCGCCGGTCGATGGCGAGCTCAACCCCGGCTGGCCATCGTTCGAGGGGCTGGACGGCTCGGTCCAGGTGAGCGAGAAGGACGGGCGGCTCAGCCTGCGCGGCGCCGAGTCGGCGGTGACGCTGCCCGGCATCCTCACCCGGCCGCGGATCCCGCTCGATCATTTCCGTGCCGAGCTGGACTGGCAGGTGCAGGCCTCGGCCACCGACCCCGACGCGCCGGCGGTGGCGCCGATCGTCGATGTGTATCTGCGCGACATCGAGTTTGGCAATGCCGACGGCGAGGGCCGGATCCATGGCACCTATCGCCGTGTGCCGGGCACCGCCGGGCAGATCGATCTGACCAGCGAGGTGACCGGCGTGCCGCTGCCCCGGCTGCGCGACTACCTGCCGCTGACCCTGCTGGGCGATGTGCGCGAATGGCTCGAGCAGGCCGCCTTGTCGGGTACCGCCGACAGCCTCAGGCTGCGGGTGCGCGGCCAGCTGCACGACTTTCCGTTCCGCCAGCCGGGCAGCGGCGAGTTCCAGATGCGCGTCGACATGTCCGACGTGCATTTTCGGTACGGCCGCGAATGGCCGGCGATCACCGGCGCCTCGGGCATGTTCAGCCTGCAGCGCGGCGGCATGACCGCGCGCATCGACCAGGGCAGGGTGTTCGACACCCGGATCCGCCGCGCGAGCTTCGAAGTGCCCGACTTTCGCCAGCCGGTGCTGGAGGTCAACGGCCGGTTCGACGGACCCGCGCAACAGGTGATCCGCTACATCAACGAGAGCCCGATCGGCCGGCGGCTGGACGGCTTCTTCCAGAACACCCGCCTCAGCGGCCCGGCCAGCACCAATCTGTTGCTCAGGCTGCCGTTGCGTAACTTCGATCACTTCACGATCACCGGCGAAAGCCAGCTCGAGGGCTCGCGGCTCGAGCTGGCCGGGCACCTGCCGGTGTTCGACGCGATCCGCGGCAAGGTGCGCTTCACCGAAAACGGCATCGCCTTCGACAAGGTGTCGGCCAGCCTGCTGGGCGGGCCGGTCACGCTCGATGCGGTCAGCCCGCGACGCGGGCTGCTCGAGATCAATGCCCAGGGCAGGGCGAGCGCCGACGGCCTGCGCCGCTTTGCCGACACGCCGATCACCCGCCAGCTCGAGGGCAGCACCCGCTACCGCGCCGGCCTGAGTGTCGATCGCGGCGCCGTGTCCCTGGACGTGCGTACCAACCTGGCGGGGATGCGCTCCCGGTTGCCGCCGCCGTTCGACAAGGAGGCGGACACGCCGGCGATGCTCGACATCGAGTTGCGCCCGCAGGAGCGCGCCCGCGATGGCCAGGTGGTCGCCGAAACCCTGCGTCTGACCGTACGGGACGATGCCCACCTGCTGTTCGCGCGACGGGCCGATGCGCGCGGCCGGCTGCGGGTGCGGGCCGGCACCCTCGCTGTCGGCCAGCCGCCTGTGCTGCCCGCCAGCGGCCTGAGCGGTCGAGGCCCGCGACCGGCCGGTCGATGTCGATGCCTGGTGGTCGTTCGTGACCCGCGAAGTCCTGCGGCCTGCGCCGCAACGGCCCGACGAAGGCTACTTTGCTGCCCGACCTGCGCCCGGACCGCCTGTCCATCGCCGCGCCGCGGCCTGATGCCATGCGGGCGCGACTTCAACGCGCTGGTCGCCGGGGTCAGCCAGCAGATCGCTGGCAGATCAGTGTGCGCGCCGACGAACTGGACGGCCACCTGATCTGACACCGGACGTGGCGGGCCGGTCCGAGCCGCTGACCGGCCGCTTCGATCGGCTGCACATCCCCGAAGGCCCGATCGGGCCCGCCTCGGGAAGGGTCGGTACTCGGTGTGCCGTCCGGGCCCGACGAGCTGCCGGCAATGGACATCGCTCGCGCGAGTTCATCTTCGTGGCAAGCCGCCGGGCCGTTTGATCCTGCAGACCGAGAACCCCAGCCCTGATCAATGGCGGATCAACTGGCTGTCGCTCGAATCCGAGGCTGCGCGTCGCCAGCTCGGGCGTCTGGGAGCGCGATGCCAGCGGCAACCCGCAGGTCAGGCTGGACTTCGATATCGATTCACTCGACAGCGGCCGCCTGCTCGACGTGCTCGGCTTTGCCGACACCTTGCGCGCCGCCGGCGGCAAGCTCACCGGCCAGTTGCGCTGGAACGCTCGCCGGTGGCGCTCGATCTGCCCAGCCTGAGCGGGCGGCTGTCGATGGCGCTGGGCCGCGGCCAGTTCCTCAAGACTGACCCGGGCATGGCCAAGCTGATCGGCGTGCTCTGGCCTGCAGAGCCTGTCCCGGCGCCTGACGCTGGACTTCAGCGACGTCTTCGACAAGGGGTTTGCCTTCGATGCCATCGTTGGCGAGGTGACGATAGACAAGGGCACCGCGTCGACCCGCAGCCTGTTGATGAACGGCGTGCAGGCGCAGGTGCTGATCAGCGGCAGCGCCGACACGGTGCGCGAAACGCAGGACCTGCTGGTCGAGGTGCTGCCCACGGTCAATGCGGGCCTGGCGTCGCTCGCCTACGCGGCGATGGCCAACCCGCCGGGCATAGGGCATCGCTGCTCGCGCAGATGCTGCTCGAGACGCCGCTGCGCAAATTGTTCAAGCTACGAGTTCTGGGTGACCGGGCCGTGGGCGAATCCCGATGTCAAGCAGATCCAGAAGGTCCGGGTCGAAAACGATACGCCGTCGTTCTGGAGGCCGGAGCAACGGATCGGGCGCGGACGCCCGCGGCGCCATCGCCGGTTGGCCAACCGTATTACGATGCCTTCCATGAAACCAATAGACGATCCCTCCCCTGCATTCCCTCAGGCGATCGCGCGGGCCACGTTGCTCGAGCCGTTCGGCCTCGATGACAAGGCGCTGCTGCGGGCGATGGGCACCGTGTTCAAGCACTAGGTCGACTATGCCGATCTTTACTTTCAGTTCACCCGCAACGAGGGCTGGAGCCCGAAGAGGGCATCGTCAAGAGCGGCAGCTACGGCATCGAGCAGGGGGTCGGTGTGCGGGCGATCTCGGGCGACAAGACCGCGTTCGCCTATTCGGACGAGATCAGCGCCGAGGCGCTCGACTCGGCGGCCAGGGCCACGCGCAGCATCGCGGCGCGTGGCGCCGGCCGGCGCAAGGTGGCCGGCCGCCTGAAAACGCCGCGACCGCACCTGCTCTATGGCGCCGGCGATCCCATCCTGGGGCTGGATGCGGCGGCCAAGGTGGCCTTGCTGGGCCGCATCGAACAGATGGCCCGCGGCAAGGATCCGCGCGTCACGCAGGTGATGGCCAGCCTCGCGGCCGAGCACGACATCATCCTGGTGGCCCGCTCCGACGGCCTGATCGCCGGCGACGTGCGCCCGCTGCGGGTGTCGGTGAGCGTCATCGTCGAGCAGAGATCGGGCGGCGCGGAGCAGGGCTACGCGGGCGGGGCGGCGGTTCGAACTCACCGACTTCACTGACGAGCGCCTCGAAGGCTACGTCAGCGAGGCGGTCCGAGCGGGCCTGGCTGGAACTCGAGGCGCGGCGGCACCGGCCGGCACGAGTGCCGGTGGTGCTGGGGCCGGTTGGCCTGGCGTGGCTGCCGTGACGAGGCGGTCGGTCATGGCCTGGAGGGCGACTTCAACCGCAAGGGCTCGTCGGTGTTCTCGGGCCGGGTCGGGCAACGGGTGGCGGCTAAGGGGGTCACCGTCGTCGACGATGGCATGATCGCGCAGCGGCGCGGCTCGCTCAACATCGATGACGAAGGTCATCCGGAATTCCAGCGCAACGTGCTGATCGAGGATGGCATCCTGCGCGGCTACATGCAGGACTCGATGAACGCGCGCCTGAGAAGGTCGCGGCCACCGGGAACGGTCGGCGCGAATCGTTTGCCCACCTGCCGATGCCGCGGATGACCACCTTCATGCTCGGCGGCAGCCAGTCGCCGGCCGAGATCATCGCCTCGCTCGATCGCGGCCTGTACGCGGTGAACTTCGGCGGCGGGCAGGTCGACATCACCACCAACGGCAAGTTCGTGTTCCTCGGCTTCCGAGGCCTACTGGTCGAGAAGGGCCGGATCCAGTACCCGGCCGGCGGGCGCGACCTCATCGGCAGCGGCCCCGAGGCGAAACAGCGACCCAGGTGATGATGATCGGCGACGACATGGGGGCTGACGCCGGCATCGGCGTCTGCGGCAAGGACGGCCAGAGCGTGCCGGTCGGCGTCGGGCAGCCGACGCTGCGTATCGAAGGGCTCACCGTTGCGGTACCGGGCAGTTGGTTTGCTTCACGGTCGCTTCGCCCCTGCCCCCCGGAGGGGCCGCCTTCCGGCATGTAACGGCTTCCTGCGGCCGGGCGCTCGTCACATGCCCGGGCGATCGCTTCACGTTGGTGGTAGCGCTACGAGTTCGTTTGCGTGGCCCGGGCATTCGCCGTACACTCGCCGTTTGACGGAAGTGACGCGATTCCCCGTGAAAACAGGCTATTTCCGTTTTTTGGGCTTTTTTCTGGCTTTTCTTCCTGCCACCGGCGGGCTGAGTTGGAGCTGACTGCGCGAATCGTCCAGACTTCCAAAAACAGACCGCCGGAATCCCCTGGCGGTTTTTTCGCCGGCTTTCGACACCCCAGGAACCCCGGAGCAGGAAAAAACCACATCCCGACCATCGACGACACCCGGACTGCCAAGATCACCGAAGTGGCACCGCCTTCCCATCTGCTGCGCGAGTTCGCGGTCAGCGATACGGCGGGGACCACGGTCTTCGAGGGGCGTCAGCGCATCCACGACATCCTGCACGGACAGGACGACCGGCTGCTGGTGATCATCGGCCGTGCTCGATTCACGATGACCGCGTGGCGCGCGAGTATGCTGGCCGGCTGGCCGGGCAGCGTACCCGTTTCGCGGCTGATCTCGAGATCGTCAGCGCGGGTCTACTGGTAGCCGCGCACCACGGTGGGCTGGAAGGGCCTGATCAACGACCCCGACCTGGACGACAGCTTCCAGATCAACAAGGGCCTGCGCCTGGCGCGAGTTGCTGCCTGATGTGGCCGAGATGGGCCTGCCGGTGGGCAGCGAGTTTCTCGACATGATCACGCCGCAGTACATCGCCGACCTGATTTCCTGGGGCGCGGATCGGCGCCTGCACCACCGAAAGCCAGCACCGCGAGCTGGCCTCGGGGCTGTCCTGCCCGGGTCGGATTCAAGAACGGCACCGACGGCAACCTGCGCATCGCGCTCGACGCGGTCAAGGCGGCGAGCCGGGCGCACAACTTCCTGTCGGTGACCAAGGGCGGGCATCGGCGATCGTCACGACCAACGGCAACGACGATTGCCACGTGATCCTGCGCGGCGCGAGCCCAACCATGATGCCGCCAGTGTCGAAGCCAGCCCGTCGCCAGGCCACCGGAAACCGGCCTGGCCTGCCGCCTGATGATCGATGCCAGCCACGGCAACAGCCGCAAAAGCCCGAGAACCAGCCGGTCATCGATGAGATCGCCACCCAGGTGAAGGCCGGCGACCAGCGCATTCGGCGTGATGGTCGAGAGCCATCTGTCGCGGGCCAGATCTCGTGCCGGGGCGAACTGGTCTACGGCCAGAGCGTCAATGATTGCCGTATCGGCTGGGACGATGGCCTGCAGGTGCCGAAGTGCTGGCTGGCGCGGTAGGCTGCGAGCGGCGCGCCAGGGTGCCGCCGCGCCAAGCGTGCCGCTCGAAAACGCGCAACCTGACGCCGGCCCGCATGCCTGCTGACCGTTGATCGACGAGGACTGATCAGTCGGTCTTCTGGCCGGTGATCCTGCTGATAAAACGCCGCAGCTGGGGTCGGGTAGCGTTCGGCCGGGCATCTGGTGTTATAAATTTTCCTGAAACCGAGAATGCAATGGAAGTGGCGCAGCCATACCGGCGCAAGCCTGGTGACAGCCCAGGTCCTGCAGGAATGCCAGCAAGGCGGGTGCGCCGGCTGGTGACAGCATGCGCAAGACCCCGGCATGAAGCGACTGCTCTCGCTGGGTCGGAAGCCTGTCGGGCGCGCGAGCGAATACTGGAACAGATCTACAACCTGATGGCCAAGACGCTGCTCTTTTTCGGGGCTGGATGTCGACGAGACCCGCAAGCTCAGCGTTCATGGCGTCTACGAGGCGCCGGCCGGGGTCACGCTTGATCCAGGAAGGCGGAGTCCGGGGACTTCATGATGTGCTGCTGATGGCTGGTATGGTCGATGCGGGTGTCGCAAATCCTCGCTATAACTACTTCCGTCGCGCATCGCGGTCGCGCACTCGGGCCATGCGCTGGGCGAAATGTCGATGTTCGATGGCGAGCTGCGCTTTCTTGGCCTCGTGCGTCACGCTTCGAGCAGTGCCGGGTGGCGGTGCTCACCCGCGACGCGGATGATGCTCGTGCTCTCGACGAACCCAAGCTGTGGCAACAAGATCATGCTCAAGCTCGTGCAGCTGCTCTCCGAGCGCCTGCGCCAGACCAGCGCCAAGCTGGTGTCCTACCTCGAGGCGGCTCGCGAGACCTGAGCCCCACTGACCGACCCACCGCTCGGCAGCTGGTCAGCCGGGCGCTTCCGGTACATGCTGCAACCGCCACGGGGAATGGCCGAACTTCTCCGGCCATGAAACCCATCATCGCCTGCACCCGTGGCGAGATCTGCCGCCCGGCTGGACAGACCGCCCACATCGGGATCTTTTCGTCGACATGGTAGGGCGTCAGTAGCGGGATCAACTCGCCTGCGCGAATGGCCGGCCCGGCCATCAGGTCGGCCAGGCGCGCGATGCCCGAGCCGTTCAGCGCCCACTGCATCAGCATCTCGGCGTTGTTGGCGCTCAATTCCGCCCCACCTCCAGTGCATACGACCTGCCGCTGCCGCCACCGTCGTCTGAGGGGTCACGAAAGCGCCAGCGGCGCAGGGTCGGGTTGGTGTTGAGCACCATGCAGTTGTGCTCGAGCAGGTCGCGCGGATGGGCCGGCGTGCCGAACTGGCGCAGGTAGCCGGGGGAGGCGCAGATCACCCGCTCGAGGTCGCCGATGCGCCGCGCGACCAGCGGTGGAGTCGGGCAGGGGGCCGGTGCGGATCGCCAGGTCACCGCCGGAATCGATCAGGTCGACCACGGTATCCGAGATCGACAACTCGACTCCGGATCTCGGGTAGCGGGCACCTTCAATCCACGCATCACCGACGGCAGCTGGTAGTGCGCGAAAGCGACATTGCTGAATATCCGCAACAGCCTGGCGCGGGGCGATGCCGCCTCGGTCACCTCGGCCTCGGCGTCGGCGATATCGGCTGTGATGCGCTCCGCCCGGGTGAGGAAGGTCCTTCGCCTTCCGGGTCAGGTGCAACTGGCGGTGGCGTGGGCTGATCAGGCACTTCGGAGGCGAGCTTCCAGCCGGGCCACCAGCTTGAGACGGCCGACGGGGTCAGGCCCATGTCGCGCGCAGCAGCCGAAAAGCTCTGCCGGTGGCTGCCCGTACAAGCCCATTTCTCCGACATTTCCGGCTGTTGAGTTCAATTCGTGCCTCTATGGAATAAATATTGTTCCAAGTATGCGGATTGTATTTCTTCAGGAAGGGAATAATATCCATACCAATGTTGCAGCGCACCCGATATTGTCCGCTACCTCCCGGGCAATGGCGGAACCTCCTTCTCCTCCTCCTCGATTCGCTGCGGCAGATCCCACAAGGATCGCAACATCATGAAAGATAAAAAAATCTCCTACGTCGATATCGACACCCTGGCGACTTACCAGCGCCGCCCGGACCGCGCGTGATGCGGCTGTCCGCGAAGGCCTGGTCTGGTTGTTCAACAAGTTGTTCGTCAGCAACAACACAAGGGCCCGGAAGAAGGCCGATAGCTGGTGATCGCGTTGGGCCTGCCGGGCGTAGACGCACGCTGAGCAGCTCCCTCGGTGCCCCGGCAATTAGTCAAAGTGGCCGGTCTTCGATCGGCCATTTGCTATTTTGGTTCCCCACGGGCGCCACTGCGCGGCGCCCTGCCTCCTCGGGCTGACCGACAGGAGACCGATCCGCGGTCGGGCGCTTGGGATCCGTGTCGCCTGAGGGCTCCCGTCAGCATCGGCCGGAACAGGTGGGCGAACACGCGGCTCACCAGCGGGCGGTCGGCGCGGCCGCGCAGGGTCAGCTGGATCTTGCCGGTCTCGTCGCGGTCGGCCGAGATCACCCGGTGCAGGTTGACGATGCGGCCACGGTGGATCTGGGTGAAGCGTTGCGGATCGAGTTTCGGCAGCAGGTTGCGCAGCGATCATGGATCAGCGCATCCCCGTCCTCGTCGCCACCAGCACGTACTTGTCGGCCGCCTCGAAGTAGACCACCTGCTCGATCGGATCATCCGGGCACCGAGCCCTCGCCCACGCCCGCGCGGATCCACTGCAGCGGCGGGCTTGCGGGCGCGCGATCGAGCAGCCGGTGCATCTGGCGGGCAAGGGTATCGATCGATTGCTCGGGGGCCTGCGCCAGCCGTTGCTGCAGCCGGGCCACGGTGCGGGCCAGCCGGTCGGTTCGCACCGGCTTGGTCAGATAGTCGATGGCCTCGCGCTCGAACGCGGCCAGCGCGAACTCGTCGTGCGCGGTGACGAACACGATCAGCGGCGCCTGCTCGCCTGGCCAGTCCTCGGCGATCGCCTGCGCCACCTCGAGCCCGCTGGCGCCGGGCATGCGGATGTCCAGGAAGACGACGTCGGGCTTGTCGGCGAGGATGCGGGCCAGCGCGTCGTCGCCATCGTGGACGATGCCGACGATCTCGAGGGTCGGCCAGAGGTCGGCCAGTTCCTGCTGCAGCGCGGCGGCCAGGATGGGCTCGTCATCGGCGATCAAGGCGCGGGTGTTGGCGGTGTCGGTCAAGGATCGGTCCCAGGAGCGGCTTGGGCGGGAAGCCAGATGTCAATCTGCGTGCCGCCGCCGGCGGGCCGCGTCACGGTGAAACGGGCGCGTTCCGCGTGGGTGGAACGCAGGCGCTCGGCGAGCAGGCCAAGGCCCATGCCGCCCGAACCGGGCTTGGCCGAGTCGCCGCTCGTTGCCAGCAGGGCATCGACCCGCCCGGCGATCGCTGCCTGCCCGGCTTCGCCGGTCCGGGCCATCGCGAACTGTCTGACGCGGGCGAGGGCGTCGTCCGAGATGCCGACCCCGGAGTTGTGCACCAGCAGATGCAGCATGCCCGACTCGAGCATGCTCCGGACCCTTACCTCGCCCCCCTGCTTGCTGGGTTCGATCGCGTGGCGGATCGCGTTCTCGACCAGCGGTTGCAGCAGCAGTGCCGGCAGCGCCAGCGCGTCGGTACCCGGGCCGATCGTCAAGCGGAAGGACAGGCGCTCGCCCAGGCGCACCTGCATCAGGCCGAGGTAATCCTCGAGCATCGCGAACTCGCGCCCGACCGTGGTCATCGGCTCGCGCGCGGTGTCCAAGGTCGCGCGGTAGAAGTCGATCAGACGATCGAGCATCTGCTGCGCGGCGGGTGGGTCGGCGCGTACCAGCGCGCGCACCGTGGCCAGCGTGTTGAACAACATGTGTGGATCGACCTGCGCGCGCAGCAGCGCGAGGCGCGAATCGGCCGCCTGGCGCATCGCCTCTTCGCTGCGCCTGCTGGCCTGGCTCGCGTCGAGCCTACAGTTCGGCATTGCGCCGGTAGGTGAAGTGAAACGCACTGAGAGCACGGTGGCGAGCGCCGGGCGACCAACCCGCCGACGATCGATTCATCCTGCATCCCCGGGATCGGCAGGATCACCGGAAACAGCGGCATGCCCAGCAGCGCGTGCGCGACGATGCTGCCAATCATGTAGCCGGGGATCGTCAGCAGCCCCGCGCCGATGATGCGCAGCAGGAATCCCAGGCCTTCGGGCCGTACCCCGTACCGGGTCATCGTCACGAAGTACAGCACGACCAGCGTCATGATGCTCATGCCGATCGCCTCGGAGTACACGAGCATGTGCCCGATCGGCATGCCCGACAGGTGCACGAGCAGCAGCGCGAACAGCGCGCAGAGCACGGCGTTGACGACGTAGCCGACGATCAGCGCGCGCCTTGACAGCCCGCGCCGGATTTGGGCATTGCTGCCGGCCGGGTTGGTGATCGCCGTCATCCGTGGGCGGCGACGAACCGGCCGTGCAGGCCCATCGGCAACGCGTAAGGCATCGTCACCTGGGCCAGAGGGCCGTCCTCGACATGCCCCGCATCGAACACCGACAGGCCCGAGCGGTGCGCCCGGCTGTCGTAATGGGTGCCGACGATCCAGCCGTCGCTGTCCCGCCCGCCGGGCCGGGCAACGAACAGGTGCTCCTCGGCCAGCACGCCACGCGGGTAGGCAAAGCGCGCGACCGAGTCGGTCTGCCTGTCCAGTACCTGCACCGTGTCAAAGCCAAAGGCATCGGCCGGCGCGTCGGCCGAGCGGCCCAGGACCACCAGACGCCGGGCGGGCCGGCCCGCATGGCGGCCATCGAACGACGGGAACTCATTGCCGCCGGTGGGCAGCACGGTATCGCGCACCGTACCGCGGCGGCGGTCGATCACCCGCTCGCTGGCCGGCACCGGCACCAACGGCGTGATCGGCAGGCCCCTCGTGGCCTGGCCGATCGCGGCATGCAGCGCCGGGTAAGGCGCCTGGTTCATCACCTGCACGCGCACCGAGTCGCCGTCCTCCCAGGCATTGCCCAGGTGAAAGAAAAAGGCCGCCTCGCCCTCGTACTGGGCGCGGATCGTCAGCGTGTCCTTGTCGATCAGCACGATGCGGTTGCCGCGTTGCGGCTGCCAGCGCAGCAGGTCGCCAAAGGCGCCTTCGCCGCGCTCGAACACCAGCGGGCTGAGCACCAGCACCAGGTGATGTGCGCTCATCGCAAAGTCGTGGACCATGTCGGCATGGGGCATGTCCAGCATCGCGCTCCGGTGCAGCCGGCCGGTGGCCGAGATGTCGTAGACCAGCAGCTTGCCGCTGCCCGGCAGGTAGCCGATGTTCCAGATGCGCCCGTCCGGTTCGATCCGCGGATGGGCGCCGAATGGCGCGCCATCGGTGTCGGGGGACCAGGTCTTGCGTCCCAGCGTCTGCAGCGAGCGGCCATCGAGCCGCCAGGCCGAGCCGGCCTCCCAGAGCGCCATTACCTCGTCGCCGATCGGCAGCACCGAGATGTTGGCGACATTCAGGGTGTCGGGCGAGCGGGTCGGGCGGGCATCGGCGAAATGGGTGCCGAACCCATCCCACAAAAAGCGCCCCGCGGCTTGCTCCAGGCCAGCGCGCGTCGTCGCCACCATCCGGCCCCGGTGGCTGATGCCACCGGGGCCCATGGCGAACGCATGGACCATGCCGTCGCCGTCGAACCAGTGCCGGTAGCGGGTGTCGCCGCGCACGAAGCGGGCCGGCCCGTTGCGGTACAGCACGCCTTGCAACCCGGCGGGCCAACGGCCCTGGATGGTCATCGGGGTCGGGCCGAATGCCCCGGGGACGTGCGCCAGGCTGTTGGCCAGTGCCGCGGCCGGCAGGCCGGGTTGCGGCCCGGGTTGCAGCCTGTCGCGGGCAAACGCCACCGGCGCCGCACTGGCGGCGATGCCCGCCAGCGCGTCGCCCAGAAAGCGGCGCCGGCCAGGCACGGGCGGGGTGTCGGATGCCGGGTCGCGTGGGCATTCGGGCAGCAATCGGCGCAACGCATCCATGCTCATTCCAGCCCGATCGTCACGGTCGCACCACCGGCCGGCAGCGGCACACTGGCCGCCTCCCAGGTGGGTGCACCGAACGAGCCCTTGCCGTTGCTCGAGGCGCCCCAGGGCTCGGCCGGGATGCCAAACAATTTGGTGTTCAGTTCGCCGTCGCCGTTGAGGTCTTGAAAGAGCGTGATCGCGTAGGGCCCGGCGGGCAGGCCGTCGAAGGCGATCCTCATCGTGCCTTTCACCGGCGCCTCGATCCGCTGCCTGACGGCCTGCTGGCGAAACGACGCCTCGCTGTCGTAGACGGCAATCATCATCTTGCCGGCCGTCTGCGTCACGCCGGTGATCTCGACGGTCAGCGTCGCGGACACGGCGGGCAGGGCGGCAAAGGCGGCAACGGCAAAGACCAGGCAGGGTAAATATCTCTTCATCGGGGTGGCTCCATCAGGGATTTGATGAAGTGTTGCGGCCACCGCCTGGCCTGCCCACGAGAATGCGACGAAACGATGCCCGGATGCCGCGAACCGACGGGATCGGGTATCGACCGGACACCCCGGGGTTCAGCCCGCGGCCCCGGGACCCGTCTCGTCGGCGCCGGCCGGCTTGTTCCTGCCCTGCTGCCACTGCACATCGCTGCCGCCGGCATGCCGGTTCAACACCCGCGCGAGCACGAACATCAGGTCGGACAGCCGGTTCAGGTATTGGCGCAGCAGCGGCCGCACCGCGGGTTCGCCGGCCTGCCGGGTCAGCGTGACCACGGTGCGCTCGGCGCGCCGGCAGATGGTGCGACACAGGTGGGCGATTGCCGCGCCGCGGCTGCCCCCGGGCAGGATGAACTCGGCCAGCCGCGGCAGGTCGGCGTTGTAACGGGCCAGGTTCTCGTCGAGCCGGGCCAACTGCGCCGGCACCACGTTCTCGAAGCCGGGGATGCACAACTCCCCCCCCAGGTCGAACAAATCGTGCTGGATCGCGACGAGGTCAGCGCGCACGGGGTCGGGCATCGGCTCGGTCAGCAACAGACCGATCATCGAGTTCAGCTCGTCCACATCGCCCATCGATTGCACGCGCAGACTGTCCTTGGCGGTGCGACTGCCATCGCCAAGGCCGGTGGAGCCGTCATCACCGGTGCGGGTGCTGATGGCGGAAAGGCGGTTCGCCATGCGTATCCGGGCTCCCCAGAGCATTCGATCGAAGCCGCAGTGTGCCATGTTTCGGTTATGCTTGACCTTCGCGCGCGCAAGCGGCCTTGCGTTCCCGCCACCCGTTCCCGTCCGGCCCGGCTCGATGCCGCAGGCCCTGCCAACCTGGAATCTGCCCGATGAACCACCCGATCCCTGCGTTGTCCGCGATCAAGCGACCGCTCCCCCCCGCCTTTATCGACGCCATGGGCGAGCGCTTCGGCGATCGCTTCAGCGTCGCCGAGTCGGTGCGCGAACACCATGGCAAGGACGAGTCGCCTTTCCTGCCGGTGCCGCCCGATGCCGTCGTGTTCGTGCAGGACATCGATGAGATCGCCCAGGTCGTCACCGAGTGCGCGCGCCACAAGATCCCCGTCATCCCTTTTGGTGTCGGATCCTCGCTCGAAGGCCACCTGCTGGCGGTCAAGGGCGGTGTCTCGATCGATCTGTCGGCGATGAACAAGGTGTTGTCGATCAACCCCGAAGACCTGACCGCGACCGTCCAGGCCTGCGTGACCCGCAAGCAGCTGAACGACGCGTTGCGCGACACCGGCCTGTTCTTTCCGATCGACCCGGGTGCCGACGCCTCGATCGGCGGCATGGCGGCCACCCGGGCCTCGGGTACCAACGCGGTGCGCTACGGCACGATGCGCGAGAACGTGCTGGGCCTGAAGGTCGTGACGGCCAAGGGCCTGGTCGTCGAGACCGGCACCCGGGCCAAGAGTCGTCGGCCGGCTACGACCTGACCCGGTTGTTCGTCGGTTCCGAGGGCACGCTGGGCGTGATCGCCGAGATCACCGTCAGGTTGTACCCGCAGCCCGAGGCGGTCTCGGCTGCCGTGGTCAACTTTCCGACGATCCGCGGTGCGGTCGACACGGTGATCCAGACGATCCAGATGGGCGTGCCGATCGCGCGCAGCGAGTTCCTGGATGCGGCGACGATCAAGGCGATCAATGCCTACAGCAAGCTGAGCCTGCGCGAGCAGACGACACTTTTCTTCGAGTTCCACGGCACCGAGGCCGGCGTCAGGAGCAGGCCCAGACCGTCCAGGAACTGGCCCGCGAGCATGGCGGGCAGGATTTCGAGTGGGCGACCCGGCCCAGACCGGACCCGGCTCTGGAACGCCCGCCATAACGCGTACTTTGCCTGCCTGCAGGCGCGTCCGGGCGCGCGCGCGATCTCGACCGACACCTGCGTGCCGATATCGCGGCTGGCCGATTCGCTGACCGGCGCGCGCGAGATCCTGGATCGGGCCGCGGTGCCCTGATGATCCTGGGCCATGTCGGCGATGGCAACTTCCACTGTGTGCTGCTCGATCCGAACGACGAGGCCGAGGTCGCCGAATGTGAGAAGCTCAACGACGAGATCGTCGCGCTGGCGCTGTCGATGGACGGCACCTGCACCGGCGAGCACGGCATCGGCCTGCACAGATGGGCTTCCTGGTCAAGGAGGCCGGCGAGGACGCGATCGACGATGCGCAGCATCAAGCGGGCGCTGGACCCGGACAACCTCATGAACCCGGGCAGATCTTCCAGATCGACTGAAGATGACGCGCCGGCGCGCAGAGCGCGCAGGGCGCCGCTCCCCACGCAAGACGGCTCGTATTGACTTATTGAAGTGACGGTCGTAGTCTCAAACCGTTAACGGTTTACAAAAGTGCCCGCGCCGTTGGCGACCGGGCAACGGAGACAGACATGTGGGTTAGCTTGCCATCCATCAGGATCCAGGGGTTGCCGATGCGCCTGCTGACATGCTTAAGGGCATTGCCCTGGCACTGGGGTTCGGCGTGGCCCTGCAGGCGATCTACACCGCGCATTTCGGCGTCTTCGACCCCACGTTGCACCGGCGATCTATCGGCCTGGTCTGCGTGGCCATCATCATGCTGATGGCCGCCGGTCACCGCCTGGATGAAGGCGGCAAGGGCCAGTCGCTGAAGCTGGCGTTCGATGCGGCCTTGTTCGCGGTCTTTGCCGTGGGGGTCTGGCGCTTCCTGGACAACGCCGCCAACGTCGAGAACATGCTGATCGACTTCTCGATGACCGATCAGTTGCTCGCACTGGGCGCGGTCATCGTGATGATCGAGATCTCGCGGCGAGGAATTCGGCTGGGGGCTGGCCGGCTTTGCGGGGCTGACACTCTTTTACTGCCTGTACGGCCAGTACATGCCCTCGTGGCTGGGGCCATGCGGGCTTCTCGCTCGACCAGGCGATGCAGGGGATCTGGTTCGGCTTTCCAGGGCGTGTTCGGGATGCCGGTCGCGATCCTGCTCGAGGTGCTGTTCATCTACATCGTGTTCGGCGTGATCCTCGGGCCCACCGGTGCCGGCATGTCGATGATCCGGATGTCGCTTTGGGTGGTCGGACGCATTCCGGGCGGTGCCGCCCACGCGGCCATCGTCGCCAGCAGCCTGTTTGGCGGTGTCCGGCTCCGTGGTGGCCAATGTGGTGGGCACCGGGACGTTCACGATCCCGATGATCAAGCGCCAGGGCTTTCGGCCCGAGTTCGCCGGCGCGGTCGAAGCCGCCGCGTCATCGGGCGGCCAGATCATGCCACCGGTGATGGGCGCGGCCGCCTTCCTGATGGCGCAGCTGACCGGCATCGTACCTGACCATCTGCGTGGCGGCCTTGCTGCCGGCGCTGATCTATTACGGCTCGTTGTTCTTTGCCGTGTACATCGAGGCCAAGCGCCTGGGCATCGTGGGCTAACGCCGGAGGAAATGCCCAAGATCACCGCGCACGACTGGGTGCAGGCGCTGATGTTCATCGGGCCGATCCTGACGATCGTGTTCGTGATGGCGATGGGCCGCTCGCCGGCCGCCGCCGGCTTCTGGGCGACGATGGCCGGGGTCGTGCTGGGCTTTCTGAACAAGGACGTGCGTTCGCGCCCGATCGTGTTGCTCGATGCGCTGGCCCGCGGTGGCGTGAACTGCGCCAAGATCCTCGTCGCGGTGGGCGCGATCGGCATCGTCATCGCCGGCCTGAACCTCACCGGGCTTGGCCTGGGCTTTGCGCAGGCGGTGCTGTCGTCACCGGCGATTCGCTGTTCCTGGGCCTGCTGCTGACCGCGCTGGCCTGCATTGCGCTGGGCACCGGCCTGCCGACGCTGCCCGCCTACCTGATCATCGTGCTGATCATGGGCCCGGCGATGACCAAGCTGGGCGTGCCGCTGCCTGGCCCATCCACATGTTCGTCTTCTACTACGGGATCATCTCGCACACGTGACGCCGCCGGTCGCGTTGGCCGCGATGGCCGCCGCGCCGATCGCCGATGCCAACCCGGTGGCTGTGGCCATACCGGCACGCGGCTGGCGCTGGTGAAATTCGTGCTGCCGTTCATCTTCGTGTTCAACCCGTCGGTGTTGCTGGTGGTCGAGTTCTCGTGGATGGAGTTCCTCTGGGCGATGCTGCGCATCGGGGTGCTCACCTACGTCGTCACCACCGCGCTGGCGGTCTACGACCGGCGCATCCTGGGCCGCATCGACGTGACCCTGCGCCTGGTGGCCTCGGCCCTGCTGCTGATCGAGATCCCGTGGGTTGCGGGTCTTGGCCTGGCGCTGGCGCTGGCCACCGTCATCCCGCACCTGCTCAAGGCAGGTGCCGACCGTTCGCCGGCCGCCCCCGTCTCGGCAGGTTCGTGAAAACATGTACCGGCGCCCTCGCCATGCCTGATCCCCTTGACCGATCGCCCGCCGACCGGTCAGCCGCTTTTCCCAGCTCCGATTCAGCGAGGAGAAACAGCAGATGAAGAACATCCACAAGATACTCAAGAAGCGGACCGCACTGGCGGCGATCGTGCCCATCGTCGGGCTGGCCGGCCTGCCGGCGCAAGCCCAGACCACGACACTGCGCGCCCAGACCGGGGCGCGCCCGGCTCCAGCTCGTTCGTGTTCGTCACCGCGGTGCAGACCTTGCTGCAAAAGCACCTGCCGCTGCAGATCAATGTCACGTCGGGCCAGGCCGCCACCACGCTCGACCCTCGATGCCCGCCGTGGCAACACCGACCTGTTCACGTCCGCCGTCAGTCAGCCAGTACATGGGCAAGGGCACCAACATGTTCAAGGACATGAAGGATGCGCCCGAGTTGTTCAACAAGAACGTGCGCGGCATTCTCAATCACCCGCTGGGCCCGTATCACATCGTCACCTACGCCGATTCGGGCATCAAGGAGCTCAAGGACGTCAAGGGCAGGAAGCTGTTCATCGGCCCGCCGGGCGGCGCCGCCACCGTGGTCGACCTGGCCATTCTCGAGGGCGCGACCGGTTACAAACCCGGTATCGACTTCGAGCAGGCCAACTCGACTGGACTTCCGGTGGCCAGGCGTTCCAGGACCGGCAGGTGGACCTGGCGATCATTCCGACCTTGTTGCCCAGCCCGCAGATCTCGCAGTACGCGCTGTCGACAAGAGGTCTACGCATGGTCGGCATCCCCGACGAGGCGTTCAAGACCGAGCCGATGAAGATCCTGTCGATTCCGGGCCACACGATCGACGAGATTCCGCCCGATGCCTACGGCCCCAACCAGGTCAATACCGAGACGGTGAAGGCGGTCGGCTCGTGGGTGGGCCTGTCTGACCCGCATCGGCCTCTCCGAAGACCAGGTCTACCAGATCACCAAGGCGATCTTCGAGAACATCCAGGAAATCCCGACACCGCGCCGTTCCTGAAGGCATCACCACCAGGGAACCGCGCTGAACCAGATGAATGGTTATCTGCGTTGGTGCGCTCAAGTACTACCGTGAAATCGGTGTCAGGAGTCGATCCCGCACTGATTCCGCCCGAGGCCAAGTGATCGATGTCCGTCGAGATTGATGTCGCCTCGCTCGAGGCGCTGTTCGCGCCCCGGGCGATCGCCGTGGTCGGGGCGTCATCCGACCCGTCCAAGATCGGCGGCCGGCCGGTCGATGCCTCGAAACCACCACTTCGACGGCGGCCTGTTCCCGGTCAATCCCAAGTCCGCGGCGATCCAGGGCCTGCCCGCGTATGCCACGATCGGCGATCTGCCCGACGGGGTCGATCTGGCGATCATCGCGGTGCCGGCCGGCCGGGTGCTCGACTCGATCGAGGCGGCCGCCGCCAAGGGCATTGGCGGGCTGGTGATCTTCAGTGCCGGTTTCGCCGAGATCGGCGGCGACGGCATCGCCGCCCAGAACCGCCTGGTGGCCACCGCCAGGGCCGCGGGCATCCGCCTGCTCGGGCCCAGCTGCATCGGTTTCGTGAACGCCAGCCCGGTCGGTCCTGCACGACCTTCTCGCCAGTCGTGGGCATGGGCCAGGCCAGGCCGGGCAGCGTCGCGATCGTCAGCCAGGCGGCGCCTTCGGCGCCTTCCCACGCTGGCGCGCAGGCGCGAACGGGCCCTGTCCAAGTGGATCGCCACCGGCAATGAGTGCGACACGTCGACGTGGCCGACTGCATCGCGTGGCTGGCCGGTGATCGGGCACTTCGACGATCCTGGTCTACCTGGAGGGCGCCAAGGACGGCCGCAAGCTGATGGCCGCGCTGGAGATGGCGCGTGCGGCCAGCAGCCGGTGATCGTCACCAAGGTCGGGCGCTCCGAGATCGGCGCGGCGGCCTGGCTCGCACACCGCGGCACTGGCCGGCCAGGACGCGGTCTACGATGCGGTGCTGCGCCAGTGCGGCGCGCTGCGCGCAGATATCAGGGCGTTCGATGTCGGCTACGCGGTCTCGCGTGCCGGCCTGCCAGCCGGGCGCAGCGTCGGCCTGATCACCGTGTCGGGCGGCGTCGGCGTGCTGATGGCCGACGACAGCATCGACTTCGGGCCTGGACCTGGCCGAGATGCCGGCCGATGCCCGGGCAAGGTCCAGGCGATGGTGCCGTTCGCGGCCACCCGCAACCCGCTGGACATCACCGCCGGCCAGGTGACCAACGATCACACGCTGCTCGACAAGGCGATCGCCGTGATGCTGGGCACCGGCCGATACCAGATGCTGGCCGGCTTCATGGCGGCGCAGGGCCTGACCGACCTCGGACGCGAACGCATGCTGACGATGGTGCGGGGCGTTCGCGAGGCCCATCCGGACGTGCTGGTCGCGATGTGCTCGGTGTTTCGCGAGCGAGCGCGCAACGAACTCGGGCCCGCTGGGCGCGCTGGCCTTCGAGGCCGACCCGGATGATCCGGGCACTGAGCGCGCTGGCCTGGCTGGCCCGAGCGCCGTCGCCCGCCGATGGCGACGGCCCCGGTGGCGTTGCCGGATCGGGCCCGATCGCCACCAGGGTGACCCATGAACGCGACGCGTTGCAACTGCTGTCCGCGGCCGGGCTGCCGGTGGTCCCGAGCGCGCTGGCCGTCTCGGCGGATCAGGCGGTGGCCGCGGCAGGCCGCATCGGCTACCCGGTGGTGGCCAAGATCGTGTCGGCCGACATCCTGCACAAGACCGATGTCGGCGGGGTCAGCCTCGATCTGCGCGACGAACAGGCGGTGCGCGACGCCTACGCGACCGTCACGGCCAACGCCGCGCGCCATGCACCCAAGGCGGCAATCGACGGGGTGCTGATCGCGCCGATGGTGCGCGGGGGTATCGAGTGCATTCTCGGGGTCCAGCAGGACCCGGCGTTCGGCCCGGTGGTGATGTTCGGGCTGGGCGGCATCCTCGTCGATGCACTCAAGGACGTGTCGTTCCGCGCGGCCCCGTTCGGTCGGGACGAGGCCTTGTCGATGATCCGCGAGATCCGCGGCTACCCGGTGCTCACCGGCCTGCGCGGCGCGCCGCCGGCCGACATCGACGCACTGGCCGATGCGCTGGTGGCCTTGTCGTCGTTCGCCGCCGCGGCGGGCCCGTCGATGCAGTCTTTGGACATCAACCCGATGCTGGTGCGCGCGAAAGGCGAGGGCGTGATGGCGCTCGACGCCGTCATCGTCGGGCAGGGCGCCGCGCGGTGAAGATCACCGACCTGCGGGTGCACGTGCTGCAAAGCCCGCTGACCGAACCCTTCGCGTTCTCGCAAGGGTGGGTGAAACAGCGCAGCGCCACGCTGGTCGAGGTGATCACCGACGAGGGCCTGACCGGCTGGGGCGAGGCCTTCGCCCAGGGGCTCGAGCCGCCGCAGATCGCCGCCACGGTGATCGAGTCGGCGCTCAAACCGCTGGTGCTGGGCGCCAACCCGCTGGACACCGAGGTGCTCTGGTTCCGCCTGTACAACCAGAGCCGCGACTACGGGCGCAAGGGCTCGGTGATTTCGGCGATCAGCGCGATCGACATCGCCCTTTGGGACATTGCGGGCCAGGCGCACGGGGTGCCGGTGGCCTCGCTGCTGGGCGGCGCTTTCCGCACCCAGGTGCAGCCCTATGCCACAGGCTTTTACCGCGTGAGCGGCCAGGGCGAGGCCGGGCGGCTGGCCGACGAGGCGTGCCGCCACCGGGCCGCCGGCTTCACGCGGATGAAGGTCAAGCTGGGCTACGGGGTCGACGACGATCTGCTCGTGATGCAGGCGGTGCAACGCGCGATCGACGGGCAGGGCGTGCGCCTGATGATCGACACCAACCATGCCTACGGCCGGGCCGAGGCCTTGCGCCTGGGCCGCGCGCTGGCCGATTACGACCTCGTCTGGTACGAAGAGCCGGTCGTGCCCGAGGATGTGCAGGGCTATGCCGAGATGCGCGCCAGACTCACGATGCCGATCGCCGGCGGCGAAAACGAACACACGCTTTACGGCTACCGCGACCTGCTTTCGCAAGGCGGCCTCGATATCGCCCAGCCCGATCTGGGCTCCTGCGGCGGCCTGACCGCCGGGCGGCACATCGTCACCCTCGCGCAAAGCTTTGGCGTGCAGGTGAACCCACATGTCTGGGGCTCTGCCGTGGCGCAGGCGGCCTCGTTGCAACTGATCGCCGCGCTGCCGGTCGCGCATCACAGCCTGTTCGCGCAGCAGCCGCTGCTCGAATATGACCAGTCGGCCCACCCGTTCCGGCGCGACCTGGTGGCAGCACCGATCGAGATGGTCGATGGCATGGTGGCGATTCCGGACAGGCCGGGGTTGGGGCTGGAGATCCGGCGGGACGTGCTGGCGCGATATCGGATCAACTGAGCAGGGCAGCCATCGGGATCGGTTTGCCGATGGGTGCCCTGCAGGGAAGTGCTCCGTTACAACGGCGGTTCCGACGGAAAGTCAGGCGCGCTCGCGCAGCCCCGCTCCAGCGCCATCAGCAAGGCCAGCACGATGTCCTCGCGCCACGGCGGCGCGGCCACCTGCACGGCCACGGGCAGTCCCGCGCTGCCTTGCTCGGCCGCGGCCACGGCCCGCACCGCCTTGTCGCGGCCGACGGCGCGGCGTCCTTGCTCGCCGGCACGCACGCGCGTCACCGGCGCAACCCCTGCCGGCAGGCCCAGGCTGTTAAAGAGCAACGCGGAACCCCAGAAATCGGCCATGTCGTTGACCGTGCCGTGCGGCGGTGCGGCGATGGGCAGGGCCGGGCAGAGCAGCGCGTCGTAGCGGCCACGTGCCATGGCGTCGACAAAGCGGGTTTCATAGTCGAACCGGCGATAGAGCAGGCGCATCAGGCCGTCGGCCGACTTCGTGGGTGCGGCCAGCTTGCTGACCACGTGGTGCATGCGTTCCTGCCCGGTCAGTCGCAACAGCGCGGCGGCCATGGACAACAGTGGCGCCGGTATCGAGGTCAGCTGCCTGCTGAGCCGAACCAGGGGGACCGGCGACTCGTTGCCCAGCAGGTCACGCAGGAACGAGAGACGTTCGGCGCCGAGAATGCCAAAGAACAGATCGACGCCGTCCTGAGTCGGCGGAGCGTCGGCCCACGGTTCGACGAGCGCACCTTGTCGGGCCAGCGTGTCGGCCGCCTCGCCCAGCGCGCGTCGCACCGCCGCTGTCGGCGGCCACGCGCCCACCTGGGGCAGCAAGGCCACCCGCAGCCCGGCTATCGCCACGGCTCCGGGGTCGCGCCAGGGAACCGGCGGGACCAGGGTCATGCTCGAGGAGGCCATCGACTCGATCATCACCTTCATCGCCAGGGCCAGGTCGGTCGCGTGGCGCGCCAGCGGGGCAGGCTGGGCGACGATGCCTTCCCGGCCACCCGCGGTGGTGATGGGCAGCGGGTCCAGCGGCAGCCGGCGCGCCGTCGGACGCAGTCCGTAGACGCCACACCAGGCCGCTGGCACGCGCGTGCTGCCTCCGAAATCACCGCCCAGCCCGAGCGCCGAACAGCCGGCCGCCACCGCGGCCGCTTCGCCGCCGCTGCTGCCACCCGGGGTGCGCGTCAGATCCCAGGGGTTGTTCGTGCGCCCGAACAGCGCATTGTCGGTTTCGAGCGCGCTCAGCGCCTGGGGCACGTTGGTCTTGCCGATCACGATGGCGCCGGCGCGCCTGAGCGCCGCGGTCATTGCCCCGTCGGCAGCGTCGATGTTTGCGCGCAGTCTTGCCACGCCGCAGGTAGTGGGCATACCGGCAACGGCGAACTGGTCCTTGATCGTGACCGGTACGCCGTGCAGCGGCCCTAGCGCGTCGCCGCGGCTGCACGCCTCATCCGCGGCATCTGCGTCGGCGCGGGCCTGCTCGAAGCGCGGCCACACCACCGCGTTCAAAGCGGCATGGGTGGTTTCGATCCGCCGGATGTGATGGTCGACCACTTCGCGCACCGACCATTGCCCGTCGGCCACGCCTCGGGCGATCGCGGCGGCCGATTGAAAGTGCAGTTCGGTCATGGCTGGCCACCTTCTTTTATGCACAAGTGTAGGTCCCGGGTCTGCTGCCCGTCCAGCATGATCGAGCCCGTGCCGGCCAAGCCCGGGTCAGGCCCTCTCGGCGTCGGTTCACTCCAGATCTGTGCACCAGGCCGAGCGCCTATCAAAACGACCCGAACGCGGACCCCAGCGCCACCACGACGACCAGCGCCAGCAGCGGGATGAAAACCGCGACCA
>JAWKYE010000021.1:0-135641 GCA_041396665.1 Burkholderiaceae bacterium | reverse complement strand
GCCGAGAAACGAACCGGCAATGCCCCAGACGAGGTTCTGCATTGCAAAGGCGAAGGAAAACACCTCGCGGCTCCAACCGCGCGCCACCGTCATCTCGGGCAGGAACAGGCCGAACGAGGAGCGTGCCCCGAACGAGATCACCAGGATCATGCAGCCAAAGAGCAGCACTGACAGGTAGCCTTTGTTGTCTTTGGTCATCGGGAGAGGTTCCGTTGGGGCGGGCGCGGCCGGGGTGCAGGGGAATGTACCATCGACCCAACCCGACAATGCCCGCGGCCGACGGCAAGACCACGCCCCGCCGGTCGGCACCGAACAAGGATCGCCCCGCAATGTCCGCCCGTGATGCCACGCCAGCCCGACCCGTCGACCTGGTCGGCCTGATTCCCGCTGCCGGCCGCGCGACCCGGCTGGGCGAACTGCCCTGCAGCAAGGAGCTGCTGCCCATCGGCTATCAGCCCGGCACGCGCGGGCCGCGGCCCAAGCCCGTGTCGCAATACCTGCTCGACCAGTATCGGCGCGCCGGCTGCGACAAGGCCTTGTTCATCGTGCGCGAGGGCAAGTGGGACATTCCCAATTACTACGGCTGCGGCAGGCGCTTCGGCATGGACCTGGGATACCTGCTGATGAACGAGCCCTATGGACCGCCGTTCACGCTGGCGCAGGCGCTGCCCTTCATCGGCGAGGCGACGGTGCTGCTGGGCTTTCCCGACATCCTGATCGATCCGCCCGATGCGTTCGCGCAGGTGCTGGCGGTGTTGCATGCCGGCGACGCGGACGTGGTGCTCGCCTCCTATCCGGCCACGGCCGCCGATGCCTGCGACCTGGTCGCCGGCCCGCTGGCCCAGCGCCGCGGTCCGGTGACCCGGCTCGTGCCCAAGGAGGAAAAGCCCGGCTGGGATGCCGATAGCCACGCGTGGCTGTTCGCCTGCTGGCGACCCACGTTCAGCGCGTTTCTCGCGCGCGACCTGGCACGGCTGCGCGGTCTGGCGGCCGGCCACGACCCGGCACGCCCGCCCGAGTGGCCGGTGGGCACCGTGATGGCCTCGGCATTGCAGGCCGGCCTGCGGCTGCAACGGCTGCACTTCCCGCAGGGTCGTTTCCTGGACGTCGGGGCACCCGAGCGCCTGGTCGGCGCCGCAACGTTTCCCGGTGTCTGGAATGGTCGTGGGCAGGCCTGAGGCGGTTGAGCCGACCGGGCCCTCGCCGGTGGCCTTCTGGTTGCTCCCGGCCGAGCCATGGTCCACCCGGCTGCAGGCCGAACTCGATGCACTGGCCACCCGGTTCGACGCGCCCCGCTTCGCCGCCCACGTCACGCTGCGGGTCGGCCGGGTCAGCGACCTGGCCGTGCTGCCCGATGGGTTGCAGCGGGTCGCGGCCGGGCTGAACGCCTGCACCGCGATCGCCGGGCGCTGCGAAGCGGGCGACACATTGTTTCGCAGCCTGGCCATCGGCCTGCAGGGCGATGCGCTGCAACCGCTGTCGATGGCGCTGCGCAGCCTTTGCCTGCCCGGCGAGGCATTCACGCTGGACGCACCTGAGCCTGCTGTACCACCTGCTGGATGAAGCCGGACGGCCCGGGTTGACCGCCCGGTACACGGCACGCTGGCTGGGCCAACCGATCCGCTTCGACCGTATTGCCGCGATCGTGCCCGGCGCGGGCGGCAGTTTCGCCGAGGTGGCGCAGTGGCGTGAAGCCGCGGTGGCCAGGCTGGCCGACCCCTGACGACATGGCAAGCGTGTCGCCGCGGCCGGCGCCCGTCAGCGCTGGGGTTCGCCGCGCTTGCCGCCACCGGCCTCGGGGAACACCCAGAGGCCGAGCAACATCACCGCCGCAATGGCCACGACGACCCAGCCCAGCGTCGGCGAGGTGCCGGCGAATTCCGCCCGCGCCACCAGCGTCGAAATCACCAGCACGATCAGCGACAACAAGACCTTGTAGGGCATCGGCATGATTGTCTGCGCAGATCAGGCGCGCTGGCCGACGGTGTTCTCGGGCGCCGACGCGGCCGGCTTGACCGACGGCGTACGGGCCACCTTGCGCATGTCCTGCTTCACGTACCTGGTGCTGTAGCCGTTGAACAGGTGGCCGAGCAAGCCGCGGTCGAGGTCCGATGTGCCAAACAACCAATCGGCAATGGGGAACGTGAGGTTCATGTTGCGCTCCATCATGATCGACTGGTTGTGATGGGCAAAGTGATGACGGCGCAAGGTATTGACGAACGGCATGTTACGCACGAACGCGTTCTCCTCGACATGACAGCAAAAGTGCATGAACTCGTAGATCAGGTACATCGATGTCGTGGTGGTGATCAGCAGCCAACCGGACATTGGGGGCCCCAGCCAACTGAAGATGAGCACCGCCGGAATGAACATCAGGATGAACACGATCAGCGCATAGGGCGGAAAGAACGTGACCCGCCAGTCGTGCGGGCCGGCAAACCGCATTTCGGTTTCGGTGAAGAACTGGTGATGCTGCAACGTGTGCCGCTGGTAGATCGCCCGCGCCCCCGGAAACGTGTCGGCCCATGCATCACGTAGGTGTGCAATGCCCACTCGAACAGGTTGCAGGCCAGCAAGGCGATCGGCACGATCAGCCACTCCCACCAGCGAACGTCCTGAAGGTGGGCGATGAAGTACCAGAGGCTCAGCGCGCCTATCGTGTAGATCATGACCACGTGCAGGGCGCCGTTGTACCAGCCGTTGATCCGCTGGCGGTAGACGGCACGGTAGTCTTTCTGGCGTGGCGTCATCGGACTCGAGGACAGTTCCATCACGGCCTTTCCTGGTGATCGGGCCGGGTCGGGCATCCGGCCGGGCGTAATATCAAGTATCCATCAGCGTTCCGGATCGTCGAAACCCCAACCCATTGCCGAGCGGGACTCTTGCTGTTGCAGCGCGAAAATCGACGTGTAGCCGCCGCTCCAGTCGGGCGGCAACTCGATCTGCCCGGGCTCATGCTGGGCGAAGCGCGCCATCTTGCCGCGAACCATCTGGCCCTGATAGCGGGTCTTGAGCGGCTGCGCCGTGTACGGCATCGCGTCGGCAGCGCTGAGCACGTAGAGCAGCAGCGGCCGCGGCTGCTCGCCGGTATTGGGTTTGGAGCCGTGCACGGTCCGGTAATTGCGGGCGGTGACCGAGCGGCCGGACCGCCGCCGAAGATCTGCGCCGACCCGGTCGCCAGGCGCGCCTGCTCGGCCGCCTGGATCTCGCCACGCCACGCGCCCTGCTCGTCATAGTGGGTGAACAGCGGCCCCTTGTGACTGCCGGGCAGCGTTTCGAGCGGACCCTGGGCCTGCTCGCAATCCTCGAGGTAGACGCCGATGGTCAGCACCGCCGAGTTGGTGTGCGGAAAAACGGCGCGTCCTGATGCCAGCGCACCTCGGTGCCGCCGGCCGCCGCCTTGAAGTTGAGCTTGGACTGGAAGAACTTCACATCCGGGCCGAGCAGGTCGGCGGCCAGATCACCCAGGGGTCCGTCGACCAGCAGGTCCCAGAAGACCGGGTCATGATCGCAAGGGCTGTTGATGCGCCGCAACCGCGGATTCCGGGCGCTGTGCCCGGGCTCGAGATCGAAGATGTCGTTCGAGGCCCTGCAGTGCCGGCTCTGTTCCTGCAGCCGCTGGACCGCCTGCCGGCACCGGGCCAGCCAGCCGGCATCGACCAGCGAGGGCACGCCTATCGCCCCGGTGTCGAAGTAGTGCTCGCGCTGCGCCTGGCTGAGCAGCGTCGGCGGACAGGCCAGGATCTGTTCGGGCGTCATCGGGTTTCTCCTTAACGAAAGCCCAGGATCTGCTCGGGCAGCCACAGCGCCGTCTGCGGAAACGCCGCGACGATGCCCAGGCAGATCAACTGGATGATGATGAAGGGCACGACGCCGGCGTACATGTGGCGCAGCGTGATGCTGTCGGGCGCCACGCCGCGCAGGTAGAAGATGGCCGGGGCCATCGGTGGCGTCAGGTAGCTGGTCTGGATCATCACCAGCAGCAGCATGCAGAACCAGACAGGGTGAAAACCCGCCTGCAGCACGAAGGGCATGAACAGCGGCACGAAGATCAGCAGGATCGAAATCCACTCGAGAAAGAAGCCGGCGACGAAAACCATGCCCAGGAACACGGCCAGCAATGCCCACGGGCCGATCGACAAGCCGTTGACCATCTCGCGCATGATGCCCATGCCGCCCGAGGCCACGAAGACCCCGGTGAACAGATTGCCGGCCAGCAGCACGAACATGATCATCGAGGTGACGATGATCGTCTTGACCAGCGCCTCCCAGAACGTGGCGAACGTGAACTTGCGGTAGGCCACGGTCAGGATCAGCGCCCCCAGCGCCCCCAGGCCGGCCGCCTCGGTGGGAGCGGCCCAGCCCATCATGATCGAGCCGAGCACGGCAAAGATCATCAGCATCGGCGGCGCCAGCGCCTGCACCGTGATGAGGATCTTGCGCCCCAGCGGCGGGTCGTCGGCGGTTGGTGGAATGCGCGGCCCGGCCGACGGCACGAGAATGCACAGGCCGATGATGTAGACGATGTACAGGCCCGACAGGATGAGGCCGGGAAAGATCATCCCGCCCATCAGGTCGCCGATCGACACGTCGGCGATCGGGCCGAGCACGACGACGACCACCGACGGCGGAATGATCGTGCCCAGCGATCCACCGGCGCAGATGGTGCCCGAGATCAGGCTCTTGGAATAGTGGTGTCGGAGCATCGCCGGGATCGCCAGCAGGCCGACCACGGTTTCGGTCGCGCCTATCACGCCGGTGGACGCGGCAAAGATGATGCACGATCACGGTGCCCACGGCAGTCCGCCCGGCAGCCGCCGGGTCCACAGGTGCACCGCGTTGAACAACTGCTGGGCGATGCCCGAGCGCTCGAGCATCGCCCCCATGAACACGAACAAGGGCACGGCCGCGAGGATGAAGTTGGTCGCGACATCCTCGATCTTTGCGTGAACTGGAAGAACACCGCGTCGCTGAAGGTGATCATGCCGAACACGAAGGCGACACCCAGCAGCGAGAAAGCCACGGGAAAACCCAGGAAGATCAGCGCGAACAGCGACGGGAACATCATCAGCGCCGTCATGAGCGTTCCCATGAGGGCACGCCGCGCAGCACCTGGACGCATTTGAGCGCCTCGGCGATCACCTGCAGCAACAGCAGCGCAAAGCTGCACGCGATGATCATCCGTAACGGCCAGATCGGCGGATTCCATGCGCTCTGGCCGGTGGTTTCACCGGAATGCCAGGCCTCGACCGCGTATGCGCCCAACCGGTTGGTGAGCAACCAGAGCGCGGGCACGATCAGCGCCAGGTAGAGCACCAGGTCGATCAGCGCCTGGGCACGGGCCGGCAGTTGCCCGTAGATCACGTCGATCCGCACGTGGGCCCCGCGCTTGAGCGTGAGCGCACCGCCCAGCAGAAAATGCACCCCCATCAGCGTATAGCCCAACTCGAACGCCCAGATCGTCGGCGCCCCGAACAGGTAACGTGCAAAGACCTCGTAGCAGGTCGCCAGCGTGAGCGGCACGACCACCAGGGCGGCAATCCCACCCACTGCGCTCGTGAGCGCTTCAATCGCCCGATGATTGCCAGCATCGGCTGTTTTCCATGAGACGGGCGCCCACCGCGGACCGCGGTGGGCGCCCTTGGGGACAACCCGGATTATTCGCCGCGCACCTTGACGTTGCGATAGCGGTTGGCACCCTTCCAGGAATCGGCGAACGCCTTCTGGTGATCGAGCACCTTCTTGAACCAGGCGTTCTCGGCGGCCTTGCCCTCGGCCCAGGCAATGCCGATCTCGTGCGCCTTGTACTGGACCTCGGGGTCCAGTTCGATGATCTCGTTGCCCTTGGACTTGAAGAACGCGATCGCCTTGGCATCCTCGTGGCCGATGGTCAGCCAGGACGCCATCGTCGTCTCGAAGGCCGCATGACGGATCAGCTTCTGGTCGGCCTCGGACAGTTCGGCCCATGCCTTCTTGTTGATGACCAGTTCGAACGGTGCCGTCGGCTGATGCACGCCGGGGATGATCACGTACTTGGTGACCTGGTGGAAACCCGGGGAGATGTTCTCCCAGAGTGTGCCCCATTCGGTCGCGTCGATCGCGCCGCGTTCCAGTGCCGGGTAGACATCACCACCGGGCATCGTGACCGGTGCCGCCCCCATGCCCTTGGCCATCTCGAGCCAGGCGCCGGCCGTGCGCAGCTTCAGGCCCTTGAGGTCCTCGAGCGTGCGCACCGGTTTGCGCGAGTGCAGGAAAACTCGGCCGTGCGGATGAACAGGGGCATCGACACCACATCGAACTTTTCGGCGCGCCACTCGGCCTGCATCTCGGCGCCCCCGGCCCGGTACAGCCAGTGCAGCATTTTCTCGGTGTCGAACGAGCCGGCATAGCCACCGAACAGCACCGCGGTGTTGTCCGCACCCCAGTCGTAGCCGCCCCAGGTGTGACCCATGTGGGCCACGCCGTTCTTCACGGTCTCGGTCACCTTGAGCCCCGGCCCCAGCGTGCCGGCCGGAAAGACCTCGATCGCGATACGGCCGTTGGACGCCTCGTTGACCCGTTCGGCAAGAGCCTCGGCCCCGATGTCCATCAGCGGCCCGCCGGACCAGGCAGTGGCCATCGTGAACTTGTGGCTCTTGGCATCGGCGGCCTGGGCCGGCGCCGTCATCGCGAAGGCGCCGGCCATCGTCGCAACGATGGCGGCCCGCTTGAATAGTCGTTTCAGCATGATTCTCTCCGGTAGTGGGTATCTGGATACGGTTCAGGGCACTTGCAGGTCGCCGAGCGCGGTGCGGACCTGTTCGTCGTTGATTTCCCATTCATTGTCGAAATTGGCGACGATCGCCCGCATGAAGGGATCGGCGCCGGCCAGCGCGCGCGCGTCGTCGGTGGCATCGGCGAGGATCGCGAGCGACAGTTGCAGCGACTCGGCCCCCTCGAAGCCCCACTCGAAGCCATTGCGCGAATACAGGTGCAGATCGCGCCGCGCCGACAGCGGCTGGTCGTCGACGGTGACCACGATCGCATCGAAGGTGCGGGCCCCGCGGTAGGTCTTCATCGGCTCAGACCTGCCTGCGTCGCTCGACGAGCGTCAGGAACCTGTCGTACTCGGCCTCGTCGACGCCGTAGCTGTGGTCGGCATCGGGAAAGGTGCCGGACTTCACTTCGTCGACATACTGCTTGAGCCCGGCCACGGCCACCTCGGTCAGGTTGGCGACGCGCTTGGTGAACTTGGGCTTGAAATCGGTGAACACGCCCAGCAGGTCGTAACTGAGCAGGATCTGCCCGTCGGTGCCGGCGCCCGCGCCGATGCCGATCGTGGGAATGTCCAGTTGCTTGGAGATCACCTCGGCGATGCGCGCCGGCACCGCTTCGAACTCGAGCATGAAGCAGCCGGCATCCTGGATCGCGAGGGCGTCCTCGAGGATCTTCATCGCCGCCTCGGCGGTACGGCCCTGGATCCGAAAACCGCCGAACATCGCGATCGTGTGCGGGGTGAGGCCGATATGCGAGGCCGTCGGGATGCCGGCATCGACCAGGGCCTTCAGGATGTGCGCCTGGCTCTTGCCGCCCTGCGGCTTGACCGCGTCACAATCGGCGTCCTGCATGAAGCGCGTCGCATTGCGCAGCGCCAGTTCGGGTGTGTGATAGCTCTGGTAGGGCATACAGCCGAGGACGAAGGTCTCGGGCGCGCCGCGACGTACCGCCAGCGCGTGCATGACCATCATGTCCATCGTGGCCGGCACCGTGCTCTTGTGCCCGTGCGCCACCATCGCCAGACTGTCGCCCACCACGCAGACATCGACCCCGGCTGCCTCGGCCCAGCGCGCCGACGTGTAATCGGGCACCGAGGTGTAGACCATTTTCTCGCCCGAGTGCTTGGAGTCCCGGATTTCCTGGATGGTGCGCTTCTTGCGCGTCATGAATGCCTCCTGCCGGCCGGGTCGATCCGACCCTTGTCGCCGATCACTTGTCGACCGCTAATATATCAAGTAGAGATCATACACGCAGCGCTTGTCAAGCAGGGCTCGCATAACATAGGGACCTGCCGCCCCGGCAGCCGCATCGAGGATCGAGGTCACATGAAAGGATCGGCACCGTCACTGACGGACCAGGCCTATCGCGCGCTGGAAGAGGACATCGTCACGCTGGTGCTCGAGCCGGGCGAGGTGTTGTCCGAGAACACCCTGGCCGCCTCGTTGCAGATCGGCCGCACGCCGGTGCGCGAGGCGCTGCAGCGTCTGGCGCGTGAAGGCCTGGTGGTGGTGCTGCCGCGGCGCGGGGTCATGGTGTCCGAGATCAATGTGCGCAAGCAGCTGGAATTGCTCAGGGTGCGACGGGTGGTCGAGCGCCTGATGGCCGAGTTGGCCGCCAAACGGGCCACCGCGGGCGAGCGGACCCGCTTTCTCGAGCTGGCCCGGGCGATCGAGCAGACCGGTGCCGACGAGGACGACCGCGGATTCATGCGGCTGGACCGCGAGTTGAACCTGCTGGTCAGCCAGGTCTGCCGCAACGAATTCGCGCAGCGCACGATGGGCCTGATGCACGGGCTCAGCCGCCGGTTCTGGTATGTCCACTATCAGCAGGTGCTCGACCTGCCGCGGTGCGCCGACCTGCATGCCCGCCTCGCCGAGGCGATCGGCCGGGGTGACGAGGCCGGCGCCATGCGGGCCTCCGATGAATTGATCCGGCTATCGAATCGTTCACCCGCGGCGCGCTCGATCTCGCGGTCAACTGATGCCGTAGCGTCGGGTTCGCCTGCGGGTGGAGCACCTGGCTGCCCGGCTTTCGGCCCGCACGCCCCCTCTTCTGGTAAGGCCGGGCAGATACAGGCGGCCAAAGCCGCGATTATCGGCTTATGGCGCTCTGGCTGGATCGGAGATCTTCTGGGAACAGTGTGTCGACCGTGTACGCACCCCCCGAACCTAACCTCCGTTCCATGCTCATGAGGATCTCCCAGATGCGCGCTCCCCGCCTCGATGTCTTGTCTCGCACCTTTCTTATCGCGCCCCTGGTGGCCGGCCTGTCGCTGGCCGCCTGCGGCTGGGGCGACGACGCCCCCGCCAACCAGGCCCAGACCGAGCTCGCCCAGCCCGGCAGCGGCGATACGAACTCGTCCGGCGGCACCGGCGATGCCGGTGCAGGCGGTAGCGCCGGGGACGGCGCAACGGGCGGTGACGGCGGCGGTGACGGCGGCGGTGCGACCGGCGGTGGCGTGCAGCAGCGGTGGGTCCGGAGGCGGCGCCCAGGGCCCGGTGGTGCGCAGCGCCGATTCGCAGATCCTGCTGGAGTGGCCCGTCGACAGCGGTGCCGACACCTACAACGTCTACTACGACACCGTGACACCGCTGGACAAGAATTCGGCGACGCTGCTCAATGCCTCGGTTGGCCTGATCACCGGCAACAGCACCATCGTGCCCGGCCTTGACAACGGCACGACCTACTACGCCTGGGTTGCCCCGGTCACCTCGGGCACCGAGGGGGCGCCCGTCTCGCTGGGCGAGGCGACACCTCGGCCGGGGGACTGGGCGTCCTGGCCCTCCAGATCCAGCCGCCGATGAACGCGGTGGAGGTCAACCCCGGCATCAGATCCGATTCCGTTCGACGCGATCCTGGCGCCGGCCACCGTTGGTTCAGACTCGGTCAAGATCAAGGTGGGGACGGTCGAGCAAGCCGTCACCATCAACATCGTCGATGGGGGACAGACCATCGAGATCACGCCGGATAGCGGCACCTGGCAGATCGGCGCAACCCATACCGTGACGCTGTCGGACACCATCGAGTCCGATACGGGCAGTACGCTGCGCAACCCGCTGACCTACACGTTCAAAACCCTCGACACCGCGTCTCTGGTCGGATGGTGGGAGTTCGACAACTCGCTGGCCGACCTCTCGGGCAACGGCAACACCATCGATACCAACCAGGGCGTGACGTTCGCCAATGATCCCACGCTGCACCGTAGCGGCACGCATGCCGCGTACTTCGACGGATCGTCGTACATGGTGTTGAACGATGTCAATTTCGACCTGGGCGACAAGTTCGCGGTGGCCTTCTGGGTGTACATCCCGACCCTGCGCTCGAACATCAACACGATCCTGGCCAACGCTTCGGCCAACGAGGCAACCTCCGGCTTCAAGATCGGTGTCAACAACTGGCTGCAGCTCGACGGTGGCGTCATTCTGGAGGGCGGCAACGGTGCCCAGGGAGGCAAGGCCAGGACCGGCCCCAACTTCGTCCAGGACGGGCAGTGGTATCACTTTGCCTACAACGTCGACACCACCGCCGACCTGCCCAACGGGCGCCACGTGCAGATCTTCTTCAACGGCGCCGAGGCCACGGTCAACTATGACGGCGGCAGCACCGGCCCCATGGGCAGCATGGACTGGACGTTGATGAAAACCACCGGACCCCTGTACTTTGGCGCGATGGTGGGCGGCTCCTACAGGCTCAATGGTGCGTACATCGACGACCTGCGGATCTACAACCGGTCGCTGACCGATGCCGAGGTCCTCAATATCGCACGCTGAGATTCAGCCCTTGGCGGCCACGAAAGCCTTGCGCGCAGCGGCTATCGTGGCCGCCACCTCGTCCTCGCCGTGGGCCGACGAAAGAAGAACGCCTCGACCGGCGACGGCGGCAGGTAGACGCCCTCGTCCAGCAGCGCATGAAAAAACCGCTTGAAGGCCTCGACATCGGTCTTCATCACCGACGCGAAGTCGTCGGGCACACTGGACAGGAAGTACATGCCGGCCATGCCGCCCAGGCTCTGGGCCGAAAACGCCACCCCGGCCTCGGCGGCTGCCTCGCGCAGCCGCTGACCAGCCGCTGGCAGGCATCGCCCAGCGACGTGAAGTACCCCGGCGCCGAGATCAGCTCGAGCGATGCCAGCCCGGCCGCCATGGCGATCGGGTTGCCGGACAGGGTGCCTGCCTGGTAGACATTGCCCAGCGGAGCAAGAGACTTCATCACGTCGGCAGGCCCGCCGATCGCGCCCACCGGCATTCCGCCCCCGATCACCTTGCCAAAGGCGGACAGGTCCGGCGTGACCCCCAGCACTTCCTGGGCCCCGCCGAGCGCCACCCGAAAGCCCGACATCACCTCGTCGAAGATCAGCAACGCGCCGTGGCGGGTGCACAGTTCGCGCAGGCCCTCGTGAAAACCCACCCGCGGCATGATGAGATTCATGTTGCCCGGGATGGGCTCGACCATCACGCAGGCGATGTCATCGCCATGCTTGTCGAACAACTCGCGCACGCTGTCCAGGTCGTTGAACTGCGCAACCAGCGTGTGCTTGGCCAGATCGGCCGGCACACCGGCCGAACTCGGGGTGCCGAAGGCCAACGCCCCCGACCCCGCCTTGACCAGCAGGCTGTCGGCGGTGCCGTGGTAGCAGCCTTCGAACTTGATGATCTTGGTGCGGCCCGTGTAACCGCGGGCCAGGCGCAGCGCGCTCATCGCCGCCTCGGTGCCCGAACTCGTGAACCGGACCTGCTCGACGTGCGGGAAGATCGCGCAGATGCGCTCGGCCAGTTCGGTTTCCATCGTATTGGGCGCGCCGAAAGACAGGCCGTTGGCCGCCGCCGCGACCACCCGCTTGATCACCTCGGGATGCGCGTGGCCGACGATGGCCGGCCCCCACGAGCCGACGTAGTCGATATAGCGCCGGCCCTCGACATCCCAAAGGTAGGCACCCTCGGCCCGCTCGATGAAGCGGGGGGTGCCGCCGACGGCGCGAAAGGCCCGGACGGCGGAGTTGACACCGCCCACCAGCACCTTCTGGGCACGGGAGAACTCGGCAGTATTGGTGCGGGTCATGTCAGGCTCCTCGGGATTGGCAACCCGACATTCTGCCATTGCGGCGCGTTCGGTGCCCGCCAAAAGAAAGCCCGGCAACGAGGCCGGGCATCAAGGGAGGAGACTGCACAATGAAAACGGCGCAACGAGAAAGGGGCTATCGCTACGAGCGTGACAGGCGTCGGGGGGTGACCTCTCATCGTTGCTGTCCGTGGGTCACCCGCCGCGGTGCCGGGGTTCAAACTTTTTTCGAGCGAACCATTTCACCGACCCGGCCCCACCCTGCCCCCGGTGGCAGGCACCCAAGATAGAATTCCCCGGGACGGCCGTTGCGGGCCGCCCCCTGATTCGAACCACGTAGCGGACTGATTCCGAAAACCCGATTCCTTTCCCGCCGCCGGCGGCCGGCGGCCTTCGTTGCCCTGCTGATGCCGTGGCTGTTGATGGCCCAGCATCCGGAGGCCGCCGCCGCGGACGAGCCGACCGCCGAAGCGATGGCCGCCTGTCTGCGGGCGATGGCGCCCCAGGCCGAATCGGCGGGGTTGTCGCGCGCGAACTTCCTGCGCCTGATCGAAGGTCTCGAGCCCGACCCGGAAGTCCTGCGCAAGCTCGACTACCAACCCGAGTTCGTCACGCCCGTCTGGGAGTACCTCGAGCTGCTGGTCAATGACAAGCGGATCGCCAACGGTCAGGCGATGCTGGCCAAGTACCGCGACCTGCTGGCGTCGCTCGAAGCCACCTACGGCGTCGCGCCCGAACAGATCATCGCGATCTGGGGGGTCGAGAGCAGCTACGGCGAGCGCGCCGGCCAGAACTCGCTGATGACGGCGCTGGGCTCGCTGTCGTGCTTCGGGCGACGCCAGTCGTTCTTTCGCCGCGAGCTGATGGCGACGCTGCAGATCGTCGATGCCGGCCACATCGCCCCGGGCCGGCTGGTCGGTTCATGGGCCGGCGCCTTCGGCCATACCCAGTTCATGCCCAGCACCTTCCTGCGCCTGGCGGTCGACCAGGACGGGGACGGCCGGCGCGACCTGATCGGCAGCGTCCCCGATGCGCTGGGCTCGACCGCCAACTACCTGCAGCAAAGTGGCTGGCAGCGGGGCCAGCCCTGGGGCTTCGAGATCCGCCTGCCCGATGGCGTCGTCGCCGACTCCGATACCCGGCGGGTCCGCAAACCCCTGTCGCAGTGGCTCGCACTGGGCGTGCAGGCGCTGGGTAGCAGCGACCAGCGCCGGCTGATGGCGATGGACGACACGACGCCGGCCGCCCTGATCCGGCCGGCCGATACCGGCGGCCCGGCCTTCATCGTGTTTGCCAACTACGACGCGGTCTTCGCCTACAACCCGTCGGTCAAGTACGCGCTCGCGATCAACCACCTGGCCGACCGGATCGCCGGCGGCGGTCCATTCGTGACGCCGTGGCCTACCGAGTTCAAGGGCCTGACCCGCACCGAGCGCGAAGCAGTCCAGCAACTGCTGCTGGCACGTGGCCATGACATCGGCGCGGTCGACGGCATTCTGGGCAGCCGCAGCCGCGAGGCGATCAAGCTCGAGCAACAGCGGCTCGGGCAACCGGTCAACGGGCGGGCCGACAAGCCGTTTCTCGAGGCCCTGCGGGCCGGCCCCCGGTAGCCGGCGTTGTTCCGTCAGCGCGTCGGCCACCAGGTCCACCAGTTCGACGGACTGGCGCAGCTGCTGGCCAGGGCCAGCCCGCTGCGTAGTGGCGACCAGCTGGCCGGCCTGGCAGCCGGCAGCGACACCGAACGGGTGGCCGCACGCCTGGCGCTGGCCGACGTACCGCTGCGCCGCTTCCTGCAAGAGCCACTGGTGCCCTACGAGCAGGACGAGGTCACCCGGCTGATCATCGATGGCCATGACGCGGCGGCGTTTGCGCCGGTGGCCGCGCTGACGGTTGGTGAATTTCGTGAATTCCTGCTCGACGACCGCTGCGACACCGCAATGCTGACGAGGCTGGCCCGCGGCCTGACCCCCGAGATGGCTGCCGCGGTCAGCAAGCTGATGCGCAACCAGGACCTGTTGATCGTCGCCGCCCGCTGCTCGGTGCCGACCGCGTTCCGTAACCGGCTGGGCCTGCCCGGGCGTCTGTCGATCCGCCTGCAGCCCAACCACCCGACCGACGATCCGGCAGCGATCGCCGCCAGCATCGTCGATGGCCTGGCTATGGCGCCGGCGACGCGGTGATCGGCATCAACCCGGCCACCGACAACGTGCAACAGGTGATCCGGCTGCTCGAACTCACCGGCGACATCCGCGAGCGCTATGCGATCCCGACCCAGACCTGCGTGCTGACCCATGTGACGAACACGCTGCGGGCCATCGACGCCGGGGCGCCGGTCGACCTGGTGTTCCAGTCGGTCGCCGGCACCGAGGCGGCCAACCGGGGATTCGGCATCGACCTGGCCGTGTTGCGAGAGGTCAGCGACGCAGCCCGCTCCCTCGGCCGGGGCACGGTCGGCCAGAACCTGATGTATTTCGAGACCGGCCAGGGCAGCGCGCTGTCGGCCGGTGCGCACCACGGCCTGGACCAACAGACCTGCGAGGCGCGGGCCTACGCGGTGGCACGCGCATTCGAGCCGCTGCTGGTCAACACGGTGGTCGGCTTCATCGGGCCCAGTACCTGTTCGATGGCAAGCAGATCCTGCGCGCCGGGCTCGAGGACCACTTCTGCGGCAAACTGCTGGGCCTGCCGATGGGTTGCGATGTCTGCTACACCAACCATGCCAGTGCCGACCAGGACGACATGGACAACCTGCTGATGCTGCTGGGGCTTGCCGGCTGCAACTTCATCATGGGAGTGCCCGGCGCCGATGACATCATGCTCAACTACCAGAGCACGTCGTTCCACGACGGTCTGGCCGCCAGGCGCCTGCTCGATCGGCGGCCGGCCCCCGAGTTCGAGCATTGGCTGGAGGCGATGGGCCTGATGCGCGAGGGCCGGCTGTTGGCGCCCGATCCCGGGCATCCGCTGCTCAGATGAGCCAGCGCCCACCGGCCCCGGCCGTGCATCCCGACCCGCCGACAGGCGACCCCCCGGGGCGCCGCCGCGATCCGTGGGAGCATCTGCGCGCGCTGACCGCGGCGCGGATCGCGCTCGGGCGCGCCGGCTCCAGTCTGCCCACGGCACCGCTGCTGGCGTTTCAGCAGGCGCAGGCGCTGGCCCGGGACGCCGTGCACACCCGGTTCGATACGGTCGGCCTTTGCAAGGGCCTGGACGCGCTGGGCATCGACTGGACCGAGGTGGCCAGCGCGGCCGGCGACCGACAGCAATACCTGCAACGACCGGACCGGGGCCGCGAACTGGGACCCGGGCAGGCGCAGCGGCTGCGGGCGCTGGCGCCGACCGTGCCGCCCGATGTCGTGCTGATCGTCGCGGACGGGCTTTGCGCCCAGGCAGCGATGCGCCATGGCCTGCCGATGCTCGAGCGCCTGGTGCCCGGCCTGCGCCGGCTGGACATCCGGCTGGCACCGGTGGTGATCGCCCGCCAGGCCCGTGTCGCGCTGGGCGACCGGATCGGCGAGGCGCTGGGCGCGCGGCTGGCGGTGATCCTGCTCGGCGAGCGCCCGGGCCTGTCCAGCCCCGACAGCCTGGGTGCCTACCTGACCTGGCAACCGCACCCACAGCGTCACGATGCCCAGCGCAACTGCGTCTCGAACATCCGCCCGCCCGAAGGCCTGTCGCACGATGCCGCGGCCCACACGCTGCTCTATCTGGTCACCCAGTCGCTGCGTCGGCAGTTGTCCGGCATCCTGCTCAAGGACGACAGCGCCGGCGTGCCGTCGTTGCTCGCCAGCCGCGCCGATTCGTCGCCGGATTGACACAGCCGCGCGCCGACCGGCCCTGCCTGGCGTCGATGAATTCGCCGGCCGGACACTTCCTGCTATTTTAGTGGGCTGACCCCGCCCGTCCTGGTCTGCCCGTTTGGGTCGGCGGCGGCTGGCCAGGACTCCTTCTCTCCGACGACTGGAATCCATGTCCTCATCTGACGAGCGCGCCAACGAGCGTGCCAATGAATTCGCGACCGAGCGGCGCCGCAGCGGCGGCGGGCCGCGCACATGAGCGACAGCGAGGCTACCCCCGCTGATTCTCGCGCCCGTCGCGGCATGCGCCGCGTTTCGGGCCTCGATCCGCGCTGCGCGGCATGCTCGGGCAACGGCGGCCGGATTCTGCTTTGCCAATCTGAACACGATCATGCGCCAGATGAGCATCGAACTGCCGCCGATCGAGTCGATGTTCCTGCGTTACAGCATGGGCCTGTTGGTGATGCTGCCGCTGATGTCCAGCAGGGGCTTGGCACGTTCAAGACCAACACGCTGCGCGGCCAGTTGTCCCGCGGGCTGGCCCACTCGCTGGGCCTGGCCTTCTGGTTCACCGCGCTGCCCATGCTGCCGCTGTCGTACACGACCGCACTGGGTTTCACCGGCCCGATCTTCATCATGCTGGGCGCGGTCCTGTTCCTGGGTGAACGGATGCAGGCGGCGCGCTGGCTGGCGGCGATCGGGGGCTTCGTCGGCGTGCTGATCATCGTCTGGCCCAAGCTCACCGGCGGCGCCGACCTGACCTACAGCCTGATCATGATGGCCAGCGCTCCGATGTTCGCCGGCTCATTCCTGATTGCCAAGGCGCTCACCCGCCACGACAAGCCCAGCGTGATCGTCGCCTGGCAGGGCCTGACGGTCAGCCTGTTTGCCGCGCCGTTCGCCTTCTGGTCTGGGAGTGGCCGACGCTGGTCCAGTGGCTCTGGTTCATCCTGGGCGGCGCGCTGGGCAGTTTCGGCCACTGGTGCCTGACCCGCGCCTACGCGGTAGCCGACATCTCCGCGTCGCAACCGGTCAAGTTCCTCGACCTGGTGTGGGCCTCGATGCTCGGATTCATCGTGTTTGGCGATATCCCCACGCTGAACACACTGGCCGGCGGCGCCGTCATCATTTCGGTGACGATCTGGATCGCGCAGCGTTCATCGGCCAGGCATTAGTTCCTGTGCCGGCTCGCAGTCGCTGCCCGCCCGCTTCCCCTACAATCGTGCCTTTGCCGCCGCCGCGGCAGCGCCCCTGCCGGGCGCCGGCCCGCGCACCCGCCGCCCCTGAACGGAGACACTGATGAAAGCACTGATGTGCAATGCCCACGGCCTGCCCGATACCCTGGTCTATGAAGAGGTCGCCGACCCCGTCCCGGGCAAGGACGAGGTCATCATCGACATGAAGGCGGCCGGGGTGAACTTTCCCGACGTGCTGATCATCCAGAACAAGTACCAGGCCAAACCCGACCTGCCCTTCTCGCCCGGCGCCGAGCTGGCCGGCGTCATCTCGGCAGTCGGCGAAGGCGTCACCCGCTGGAAGGTCGGTGACCGGGTGATCGGTTCGAGCGGTCATGGCGCGTTCGCGGAAAAAGTGCGGGTGGCCGCCAAGAAGGTCATCGCGATTCCCGAGGACGTCGGCTTCGATACCGCCGCCGCGTTCACCCTGACCTACGGCACCTCTTACCACGCGCTGGCCGACCGCGCCGCGCTGCAACCGGGCGAAACCCTGCTGGTGCTGGGCGCGGCCGGCGGCGTCGGCCTGGCGGCCATCGAGATCGGCAAGGCGCTGGGCGCCACCGTCATCGCCGCCGCCTCGACCGATGCCAAGCTGGCGGTGTGCAAGGAGCATGGCGCCGACAAGCTGATCAACTACAGCCAGGGCGACCTGCGCGCCGCGATCAAGGACGCCTGCGACGGCGAGGGGCCCGACGTGATCTACGATCCGGTTGGCGGCGACATGGCCGAGCCGGCGTTTCGTACGATCCGCTGGCGTGGCCGCTACCTGGTCATCGGCTTCGCGCAGGGCGGGATCCCGCGCCTGCCGTTCAATCTTCCGCTGCTCAAGGGCGCCTCTATCGTCGGCGTGTTCTGGGGCAATTACCCGAACCTCGAACCCGAGCACTTCCACCGCGACCTGCAGACGTTGTTCAAGATGATCGCCGAGGGCCGGCTGCGACCGCACGTGTCGGCTCGCTATCCACTGGCCGAGGGCGCCCAGGCGCTCAACGACATGATGAACCGCAAGGTCACCGGCAAGGTGGTCATCACCACCTGAGCCCGGGCGGGGCAGCGCCAGCATGCCCCGGTCTCGCTTGCCTGGCGCCGGACTAGGCCTTACCCTTTGCCAATCGATCCGGCGACATGTCCGCCGGACTTTGCCGGAATACCGCTTCATGCCCCAACTTCAGTTCGAATGCCGTCACCAGTCCCGCATCCAGACCCGCACGGTCGACATCGACCAGGTGGTCATCGCCGGCTGGACCGGGCGCGATCACCGCGTGGTTCAAAAGCATATCGATGAACTGGCCGAGATGGGCATTCCCGCCCCGTCGGCGGCGCCCCTGTTCTACCGCGTCTCGGCAGACCTGATCACCCAGGCCGACCACATCCAGGTCCTGGGCCCGGCCAGCAGCGGCGAGGTCGAACCGGTGCTGTTCGCCGACGAGCAGGGCATCTGGCTGACCGTCGGCAGCGACCATACCGATCGCGACATCGAGCGCGCCGGCGTGGCCCTGGCCAAGCAGCTGTGTCCCAAGCCGGTGTCCTCCAGCGCCTGGCGCTGGGACGAGATCCACCAGCATGCCGACCAGATGCTGCTCAAGTCCTGGGTCACCGAGGACGGCGAGAAATCCACCTACCAGCAAGGCTCGCTGGAAGACATCATGCCGCTGAACGCGCTGATGAGCCAGATGCAGACCCAGCTCGGCTTCGGCATGGAACCCGGCACGATGATGTTCTGCGGCACGCTGCCGACCGAGGGCGGCGTCCGCCCCGCGTCGCGTTTTTCCGGCCTGTTGCTCGATCCATCGGCCGGTCGCACACTCACGCTCGAGTACGCGGTCGAATTCCTGCGGATCGTTTCCTGACGGCCGCGGTGCCTGCCGGCAGCCGCTCGCTGCCCTCCCCTGTCCCACCGGCGAGGCCTGCCCGATGAACGACACCACGCTGCCCGGCATCGACCAGATCCGTCAAGCCCGGGTCCGGATAGCCGATGCCGTCGTCAACACGCCGTGCATAGAATCGCGCACGCTGGGCCTGATCGCCGGCTGCCAGCTGTTTCTCAAGTTCGAGAACCTGCAGTTCACCGCGTCTTTCAAGGAGCGCGGCGCCGCCAACCGGCTGCGCACCCTCGATCCCGCCGTCGCGCGGCGCGGCGTGATCGCGGTCTCGGCCGGCAACCATGCGCAGGGCGTCGCCTATCACAGCGAGCGCATGGGCATCCCGGCCACGATCGTGATGCCGCGCTTCACCCCGGCGGTCAAGGTCGAGAACACCCGCCGTTTCGGTGCCCAGGTCGTGCTCGAGGGCGACTCCTTCCAGGCGGCCCGCGACGCGATGCTGCTGCTCGCCGGCGAACGCAAGCTGTCGATCGTGCACCCGTACGATGACCCGATGATCATCGCCGGCCAGGGCACGATCGGCCTGGAGATGCTCGAGACCGTGCCCGAGCTGGACTGCCTGGTGATCGCGGTCGGCGGCGGCGGCCTGATCGCCGGCATCGCGATCGCCGCCCGCGCGATCAAGCCCGGCATCGAGATCGTCGGCGTCCAGACCGCCGGCTTTACCGGCGCCTACCGGGCCTGGCAGGCGGCAAGGCATCCGGGCCAACCCGTTGCCGCCGAATCGAGCGGCGGACCGACACTGGCCGAAGGCATTGCGGTCGAGCAACCGGGCCAGATGAACCGTGCGGTCATCGAATCGCTGATCGATCACATGGTGCTGGTCAGCGAAGCCGAGATCGAACAGGCGATGGTGCTGCTGCTGGACATCGAGAAAACGGTCGTCGAGGGCGCCGGGGCTGCCGGTCTTGCCGCGGTGCTGCGTGAACCCGGGCGCTATGCCGGCAGGAAGGTCGGCCTGGTCCTGTGCGGTGGCAACATCGACATGCTGACCTTGGCGGACGTGATGCAGCGCCAACTGGCCCGCCAGCACCGGTTGGCCCGCCTGTCCATCAAGGCCCCCGACTCGCCCGGCTCGCTCGCCAGGATTGCCAGCCTGGTCGGCGGCGAAGGCGCAAATATCGAAGATGTGTCGCACCAGCGCGCCTTTGCCGATCTGCCGGTGCGCTACGTGCGCATCGACATGACGCTGAGCATCCGGGGCGACGAGCACCTGGACCGGGTGATCGCCGCCCTCGAAGGCGGTGGCTTTCGCACACGAAGGGTCAGCGACCAGTTGTTGGACGATCTACCGGTCGTCCGCTGACAGGAGACAACCCCATGTCCGAACGCTTGAACGGCAAGATCGCCTTTGTCACTGGCGCCGCATCCGGAATCGGCCTGGCCACCGTCGAATTGTTCATTGAAGAAGGCGCGCGCGTGCTGGCCGCCGACGTCCAGGAAGACGCCGGCCGCGCACTGGAGAAACGCTTCTCAGGCGCTTTGCGCTTCGCCCCCTGCGATGTGACCCGGCCGTTGCAGATCAGGCAGGCAATCGATTCGGCCGCCGAGCATTTTGGTGGGCTGGACATCGTGTTCAACAATGCGGGCGCCGCGGGCTTCGTCACCGGCACCCACCTGACGGTGGACGGCGGCATCACGATCGGTCGGCGCCATGCCTGGGATCCCGGCACGCCCGGCCCGGTCGCCCATGCGCTGGACCTCAGCGCGGCGCAATGGCAGGCGATGCGCCGGGCCTGATGGCTGTGATCACCGTTGGCGAAAACACGGTCCGGACCTCGGGGGGCGTCTTTAACGTCTGCTGCACGACGCAGCAACGCTGCGCGGCAACCTCGAGTTTGGCGCGCATCGCGGCAGGCGTCCCGTCGCTGACCGAATAGTCCACTTCGCAACTCATCACCTGGAACCCGACCGGAACACCCGGATCCATCGCCATCGCGCCGCGCACGTCGGCACTCGCCGTGACCCGCACCTCCAGCCGGGTGATCTCGATGCCCAGCAGGTTCGCCACCATGCGAAAAGCCGAGTCCTGGCAGGCGGCAAGGGCCGCGCAGAGCATGTCGCCAGGGGTTGGCGAATCGTGGGGGCCGCCGAGCGCGGCGTGCGTGCCGATCGGCACGACGATGCCGCAGCCATCCATGGGCTGCACGCTGGTCCGAAACGGATCGGTGAGTTGCTGGTTGCCGGTCCGCGCATGGTCGGTGACCATCGCCTGGCCCGGTGTCGCCCGATAGCTGGCCCGCAGCGGCTTCTGGGCAAGAAAGACTGTCGCTTCCATCTTGATCTCCTTGAATGGGAACACCCGCGCTCAGCGACCCGATTGCAGGGCTTTGACGTCGGCGCTCGTCAAGGCCTTGCCACCGATTCCCCACTGGCCGCTGGGCACCTCGTGAACGCGTACCCAGGTAACCCCACGCATGGCCTCGCCTTCGATCGCGACCATGGTGTCGGTCACCTTGGTGATCATGTTCTGCTTTTCGGCGGTGCTGAACACGCCCTCTATGACTTGGATATCGACCAGCGGCATGATGAATTCCTTTGAGTGATGATCGCCGCGATGAAGGTACCGGGCGATACACACAGCTTGCAGCGGGTCCGCTCGCTTTGCTTGTGGCCCAAATGGGGTTAACGTGGGGATTGGGCGGGGAATGCGCCTGTGCGCTTGGCAACAGGAGACCGACATGCCCGGAGTGTTTCGATTTGACGACTTCGTTCTGGACTGCGAGGCACTGGAGTTGCATCGCGGCGCGCAACGGGTGTCGGTCGAGCCGCTGGTGCTGGACCTGCTGATGCTGCTGCTGACGCGTCCGGGCGAGGTGTTGAGCCGCGACCAGTTGATGCAATCGGTCTGGAAGGGGCGCATCGTCTCGGATTCGACGCTGTCGACGGCGATCAAGTGGGCGCGCAAGGCGCTCGGCGATTCGGGCCGCGATCAACGGTACATCCGGACCATACGCGGGCGGGGCATCCGGTTCGTGGCGAAGATAGAGGCTGGCCCGGGCACCGGTGACGGCATCGATTGCCCGCGGCCCGATGCGGTCCAGCCGCTGATACTGTATGTTCGCGCACTCGATTCGATGGGCGGCCGGGCGCCCGACCCGGTCACGCATGCGCTGCGAGCGCGTATCGGCTCGGTGCTTGCCCGGGTCCCGTTGCTGAAGATCGCCACGGCATTCGCAGGCGCAGATAAGGCTGTCGATCCGCGCAAACTGCGCTCGCGCTACCAGCTGACTCATGTGCTGGACGTGGGCGTGCATCGTGACCAGGCCATGCTGGCGGCCGATGTGGCGCTGACCGAAACGCGCACGGGCCTGCTGCTCTGGGCACAGCGATTCGAGACGCCGCCAGGGCCCGCAGACCAGGAAGTGCTGCTTTACAGAATCATCCGCCGGATCGAACCCCGGATCGTGCAGGCGATGGTGACCGAGTTGAACGCGGACGCGGACGAAGCCGATCCGGGCGGCCTGCTGCTGCAGGCCATCGCCTCGCTTACGCTGACAGGCTGGCATCAGGCCACCTTTGTCGAGGCCACCCGCCTGCTCGAAACGGCCATCGCGATGGCGCCCCGGATTGCGCTGGCGCATGCGTATCTTGCGCTGGTCAAGGCGCTGGGACATCGGGTCGGGTTGCTTCGCGATGATGCCCGACTCGTTCCAGCAGTCATTTCGGCCGCGGAAACCGCGTTGGCGCTGGACAACCAGGACTCCACGATCCTCGGCCTGGTCGGTTGTGCGCTCGCCGATGTCGGCCAGGTCGATCGGGCGCTGCCTATCCTGCGCAAGGCGATCGAAACCGGGCCGCAGAACGGCCATGCGAGAACCGCCATGGGCGCAGCCTTGATGATGAAGCAGGATTACCCGGCAGCGGCGGCGCATCTTGCCCAGGGCATGGCCCTGAGTCCCGCAGACAGTCGGCTGGCTGTCTGGGGAGCCGCGTTGGCGCTGGCCCAGTTGGCCCAGGGAGAGCTCGATAGCGCCCTTGCGTCCGCGACCGATGCCTGCGGTCAGGACGACCGGCTCTACCTGCCCCGGCTGGCCCTTGCGGCCGTCCACCTGGTCCGCCAGGAGCAAGCGCTGGCCGAGGCGGCGGTACGGGAGTCGCTGCGCACCAAGCCGGACCTGGACCGCCAGGAGACCGTCTGCGTGCTGGGAGAGCGCCTGGGACAGGGGATCTGGTCGATCGCCCGCTCGCTTTCAGGTCGCGCAACCGCCGGGCAAACACCGCCCTAACGTATCTGGGTCTTGCAGATGTCTTCCGGCTGCCCGTCGCAGATGATCATCCGGGCCAGCTCGCGCCTGCTGTCGCCGGGCGGGTAAGGCAGCGCGATCGTCGCCTGATGCCACCCACGGAAATGAGACAGGTGCTCCGGCTCCAGTCGATCGCATCCGGTCAGGTCGACACGGATCCAGCGCGGGTGCGCCTTGACATACCGCAGCCCCTCCCCGGTGACCCGTGTCTCGTTCAGATACAGGTATCGCAGCGGGATCGACGCCAGGTTGGCCAGGTCCGAATCGCTGACGTCCGAGCCCCGCAGATCGATCATGCCCAGCCCGGTCATCGACGGGTGCCGCAGATGGGCGAGCAGGTGCGCGGCTTTGCGGGGCATGTCCAGGCTCACGTACCAATGGGCGGCCGGCAGCCGAACCTCGTACGACCCGGTTGCCGGCCCGAGTGCCTCGACCCCGTTTTCACAGGTGAAGCAGTTCACGTCTTCGACGACGGCCAGATCGCCAAGACTGGTGTTCGCCGGGAACTCCAGCGTGAACGGTTCCGGTTTGCCGCATCCGCTCAGCACGACCAGCAGCACCGCCAGCCATGGCCACCAGTGCTGACCGGAACCAATCGGCACTGGTCGGTGCATCAAGCGGCGGCCAACGCCTTGTCCAGATCCTCGAGCAGGTCGTCGATGTGCTCGATGCCGACCGACAGCCGCACCATGTCCTCGCTGACCCCCGCCTTGGCCAGTTCTTCCGGGCCTAGCTGGCGGTGCGTGGTCGAGGCCGGGTGGGTGGCCAGCGACTTCGCATCGCCGATGTTCACGAGCCGGGTGAACAATTCAAGGGCATCGAGAAAGCGCGCGCCGGCCTCTCGCCCGCCGCTCTTGAGCCCGAATGCCAGCACCCCCGACCCCTTGCCGCCCATGTACTTCTTGCAACGCTCGTACTCCGGCGAATCGGGCAGACCGGGATACTTGACCCACGCCACCTTGGCATGCGTCTGCAGGTGCCTGGCAATTGCCAGCGTGTTGTCACAGATGCGCTCCATGCGCAGCGCCAGCGTCTCGATGCCCTGCAGGATCAGGAAAGCGTTCATCGGACTGATCGCGGCACCGGTGTTGCGCAGCGGCACGACGCGGGCACGGCCGATGTAGGCGGCCGGTCCCAGGGCCTCTGTGTAGACGACGCCGTGGTAACTGACATCGGGTTCGTTGAGCCGCGCGAAGCGCTTCTTGTGCTTGGCCCACGGGAACTTGCCGCTGTCGACGATCGCGCCGGCCACCGAGTTGCCGTGGCCGCCCAGGTACTTGGTCAGCGAGTGCACGACGATGTCGGCGCCGTGCTCGAACGGGCGGCACAGGTAGGGACTGGGCACCGTGTTGTCGACGATCAGCGGAATGCCGGCCGCGTGGGCGACGTCGGCCAGTGCCTGCAGGTCGGTCACGTTGCCCAGCGGGTTGCCCACCGACTCGCAAAAGATCGCCTTCGTGCGATCGTCGATCAGCGCGGCAAAGCTGGCCGGATCGGCCGCGTCGGCAAACCGCACGGTGATGCCGGACAACGGCAGCGTGTGCGCGACAGGTTGTAGGTGCCACCGTACAGGGCGCTGGCCGACACGATGTTGTCGCCCGCCTCGGCGATCGTCTGGATCGAGTAGGTGATGGCCGCCATGCCCGAGGCCAACGCGAGTGCCGCAATACCGCCCTCTAGCGCCGCTACCCGCTGCTCGAGCACATCCTCGGTGGGATTCATGATCCGGGTGTAGATATTGCCCGGCACCTTCAGATCGAACAGATCGGCGCCGTGTTGCGCATTGTCGAACGCGTAGGCCACTGTCTGGTAGATGGGCACCGCCACCGCCTTGGTGGTCGGGTCGGGCGAATAGCCGGCGTGGACGGCCAGGGTTTCCAGGCGCATGAAGATCTCCTTGGTGGGAATGGCGTCGAGTGTAAACCAGCCACTCCATGTGACACTTACGGCTCCCTCACCGTCCCCTGCGCCGCCATGCCCACGACGCCATCCGTTCCCCCGGCCCCGGATCCGGCCCGCTGCCCGCTGTGCGGCCAGCACAACCAATGCGCGATGCAGAAAAAAGGCCCGGATGAATCCGGGCCCTGCTGGTGCGTCTCGACGCGGTTCACGCCGGCGCTGTTGGCACGCCTGCCGCCCGCGGCGCTCGGCAAGGCCTGCATCTGCCCGCGCTGCGCCAGAGCGAACCCGCGTTACTGAAAGAGGTCCTTGACCCGGTCCATCCAACCCTTCGACTGCGGGCTGTGCTTCATGTCATCGGCCAGCGAATCATCGAGTTCGCGCAGCAAGGCCTTCTGGCGTTCGCTCAACCGTACCGGCGTCTCGACCAGCACGTGGGCATACAGGTCACCGGGGTAGGAGGCCCTCAGCCCCTTGATGCCCTTGCCCCGCAGACGGAAGGTCTTGCCGGTCTGCGTGCCTTCGGGCAGGTCGATCTCGGCACTGCCGTCCAGGGTCGGCACCTGCACCGAGCCACCCAGCGCCGCCTTGGTGATCGCGATCGGAATCTCGCAGTGCAGATCGTCCCCCTCACGCTGGAAGATCGCGTGCTCCTTGAGGCGCACCTCCACGTAGAGGTCGCCCGGTGGCCCGCCGTTCATGCCCGGCTCGCCATTGCCGGTCGAGCGGATGCGCATGCCATCCTCGATACCGGCGGGAATCTTCACTTCCAACGTCTTCTGGCGCTTGATCCGGCCCACGCCGTCGCAGTCCTTGCACGGATCGGAGATCGTCTTGCCGTTGCCGTGGCACGCCGGGCAGGCCTGTTGCACCGAAAAGAAGCCCTGCTGCATCCGCACCTGACCCTGACCATTGCAGGTCTTGCAGGTGACCGGCTTGGTGCCCGGCTTGGCGCCCGAGCCCTTGCAGGTCGTGCAGTTGTCCCAGCTGGGCACCCGGATCTCGGTGGTGTGGCCGGCCGCCGCCTGCTCGAGGGTGATCTCCATCGCATAGCGCAGGTCGCTGCCGCGATACACATTGGAACGCCCGCCGCCGCCGGCCCGCTGGCCCCCGAAGATATCGCCGAAGATGTCGCCAAAGACGTCGGAGAATCCGCCCGCCCCGGCCGCACCGCCGCCAAAGCCACCGCCGTTGTTCGGATCGACCCCGGCATGGCCGAAGCGGTCGTAGGCTTCGCGCTTTTGCGGATCGCCGAGGATCTCGTAGGCCTCCTTGGCCTCCTTGAATCTGCCCTCTGCGGTCGCGTCATCCGGATTGCGGTCTGGATGGTACTTCATCGCGAGCTTGCGATAAGCCTTTTTCAGATCCTCGTCGGTGGCGTTCTTGGCCACCCCGAGCACGTCGTAGAAATCTCTTTTGGCCATCAAGCCTCACCTTGTTCATAGACAATGCCGGCGACAGCATCGGCAACCCGAACCCGCAGAAAAGGGCTCGAATCCCGGGCTGTAACCGGCCCAACCTGCCGACGCGAAAAAAGGGCAGCGAATCGACTTCGCTGCCCTTGATCCGTCATGCTCAGGCGTCGCGCTTGACTTCCTTGAAGTCGGCATCGACGACATCGTCGTCGGCGCTCGCCGTGGCTTCCGCTTTTGCGGCCCCCGGCTGTTCGGCACCCTCGCCGCCCGCCTCACCGGATGCATCGGCGTACATCTTCTCGCCCAGCTTCTGCGACGCAGCGATCAGGGCCTGGGTCTTGGACTCGATCTGGTCCTTGTCCTCGCCCTTGAGCGCCGTTTCGACATCGGCAATGGCAGCCTCGATCTTGGCCTTCTCGTCGCCCTCGAGCTTGTCACCATGCTCTTCGAGTGACTTGCGCACCGAATGCACCATGCTCTCGCCCTGGTTGCGTGCATTGGCCATCTCGACGCGCTTTTTGTCCTCGTCGGCGTTGATCTCGGCATCCTTGACCATCTTGTCGACCTCGGCATCGGTCAGGCCCGAATTCGCCTTGATGGTGATCTTGTTCTCCTTGTTGGTCGCCTTGTCCTTGGCCGACACGTGGAGAATGCCGTTGGCATCGATGTCGAACGAGACCTCGATCTGCGGGGCGCCACGCGGCGACGGCGGAATGCCCTCGAGATTGAACTCACCCAGCAGCTTGTTGCCGCTGGCGATCTCGCGCTCGCCCTGGTAGACCTTGATGGTCACCGCCGGCTGGTTGTCATCGGCCGTCGAGAACACCTGCGAGTGCTTGGTCGGGATCGTCGTGTTGCGCTTGATCATCGGGGTCATCACGCCACCGAGCGTCTCGATGCCCAGCGTCAACGGGCTCACGTCCAGCAGCAGCACGTCGTTGCGGTCACCCGAGAGCACCGCGCCCTGCACCGCCGCACCGACTGCCACGGCCTCGTCGGGGTTCACGTCGCGGCGCGGCTCGCGGCCGAAAAACGATTTGACCTGCTCCTGCACCTTGGGCATGCGGGTCATGCCGCCGACCATGATGACGTCGTTGATGTCGCTGGCCTTCAGGCCGGCGTCCTTGAGCGCCAGCTTGCACGGCTCGATCGTGCGCGCCACCAGATCGTCGACCAGCGACTCGAACTTGGCCCGGGTGAGCTTCATGTTCAGGTGCTTGGGGCCCGAAGCGTCGGCCGTGATGTACGGCAGATTGATCTCGGTCTGGGTCGACGAGGACAACTCGATCTTGGCCTTCTCGGCGGTTTCCTTGAGCCGTTGCAGCGCCAGCACGTCCTTGGACAGGTCGACCCCCTGGTCCTTCTTGAACTCGGCGATCACGTAGTCGATGACGCGCTGGTCGAAGTCTTCGCCACCCAGGAAGGTGTCACCGTTGGTCGAGAGCACCTCGAACTGCTTCTCGCCATCGACATCGGCGATCTCGATGATCGACACATCGAAAGTGCCGCCGCCCAGGTCGTAGACGGCGATCTTGCGATCGGCCTTGCCTTCCTTGTCCAGGCCGAAGGCCAGCGCGGCCGCGGTCGGCTCGTTGATGATGCGCTTGACTTCCAGACCGGCGATCCGGCCCGCGTCCTTGGTGGCCTGGCGCTGGCTGTCGTTGAAGTAGGCCGGCACCGTGATCACGGCCTCGGTCACCTCGTAGCCCAGGTAGTCCTCGGCGGTCTTTTTCATCTTGCGCAGCACTTCGGCCGAAATCTGCGGCGGGGCCAGGCGCTGGTCGCGCACCTTGACCCAGGCGTCGCCGTTGTCGGCCTTGACGATCTCGTAGGGCATCAGTTCGATGTCCTTTTGCACCGCTTTCTCTTCGAAGCGGCGACCGATCAGGCGCTTGACCGCGTACAGCGTGTTCGTCGGGTTCGTGACCGCCTGCCGCTTGGCTGGCGCGCCCACGAGGATCTCGCCATCTTCCATGTAGGCGACGATCGACGGGGTGGTACGGGTGCCCTCGGCGTTCTCGATCACCCGCGGCTTGTCGCCTTCGAGGATCGCCACGCAGGAGTTCGTGGTGCCAAGGTCGATTCCAATGATTTTGCCCATGCTCAGGTTCCTTCAGTCATGCCCTTGCGGGCCTTGTTTCTCAATACGGTTCAGATGGATGCGAATACGGCGAATTCAACCCTGGACGACCATCACCATCGCCGGGCGCAGCACACGCTCGTTGATCAGGTACCCCTTTTGCAGCACGGTGGCCACGTGGTTCGCGGGCACCGGGGGGTTGACCGATGCGGCAGGCACCATCGAGATCGCCTGGTGCCGGTTCGGGTCGAACTTCTCGCCAACCGGGTTGATCTGGACCACCCGGTTGCGCTCGAACGCGTTGGCCAGTTGCCGGATCGTGGTCTCGGAGCCCTCGCGCAGCGATTCGACCGTCGGGGTCTCGACCTTGAGCGACATCTCGAGGCTGTCCATCACCGGCAGCAGCGACTCTGCGAACGACTCGATCGAGAACTTGTGGGCCTTGCTGACATCGTCGGCGGCCCGCCGACGCACGTTTTCCATATCGGCCAGCACCCGCAGGTAGCGATCGGTGCCCTCCGATACCTGGGCCTTCAGTTCGGCGATCTCGGCATGCAGCGCGGCGATCTCTTCCTCGGGCGAACCCGGCGCCGCCGACTCGGTGCCGGACGGTTGCGCCGCAATGTCCGCAGCGGGCGCCTGGCTGCCAGGCTCCGGGGCGACGTCGGTCGCAGATTCGGGAAACAACGACGGTTCGGTTCGGTCAGATGGTTGATTAGTCATATTTCTTTTAAAATCAATAGCTTGAATTAAACGCCCTCAACAGATGAGGGCATTGACCCCAGTTTCAAGGGGGCATGCCGGCTTTTCTGTCCTGCCGAATGGCGACACGCCCGGCCCGACCGGCATCGTCGGACGATTCCGGCCCGCCCGCCGCTCTGGCGATCGGCGATATCGCACCGGGGCTAGCGAACGGCGCCCAGCGCCTTGGCACGCTGGGCGCGGGCGATCAGCACCGGGTCGGCGGCCGGATCGCCCCCCGGCTTGCCGGGGGTCTTGCGACTGACCCGCCAGCCGCTGGTTTGTGCCTGCACCAGGCTCGTCAGTGCCCGGATGAACTCGGGACGGTCGTTGAGGCAGGGAATGTAACGAAAATCGGCGCCGCCGGCCGCGAGAAAAGTCTCCCTGGCCTCGATTGCGATTTCCTCGAGGGTCTCCAGGCAATCGGCGACGAATCCGGGACAGACCACATCGACCCGCTGGTGGCCGGCCTTGGCCAGGTCCTTGAGCGTCGCCTCGGTATACGGTTGCAGCCACTCGGCGCGCCCAAATCGCGACTGGAAGCTCACCTGCCAGCGCCCGCCAGGCAGCTGCAGCTTTTCGGCCAGCAGGCGCCCGGTGGCCAGGCATTCACAGTGGTACGGGTCGCCGGCCAGCAGGCTGCGCCGTGGCACGCCGTGAAAACTCATCAACAACACATCGGGCGGGCCGTCATTGCCCCAGCTCTGGCGCACCCGGGCCGCCAGCGCGTCGATATAGGCCGCCTGGTCGTGAAAACCACGCACGAAGCGCAACTCGGGCAGGTTGCGCCAGCCGGACAACTCGCGCGCGACCTCGTCAAAGACCGTGGCGGTGGTCGAGCCGGCATACTGCGGATACATCGGCACGACCAGTAGCCGGGTCAGGTTCTTTTCGCGCAGTTCGCGCAGCGTCGCACCGATCGAAGGCTCGCCATAGCGCATCGCGAACGCGACATCCACGTCCAGCCCCTCATTGCCCAGGTAGCCGCGCACCAGCGACGCCTGGGCCTTGGTGTGCACCAGCAGCGGCGAGCCTTTGTCGGTCCAGATGCTGGCGTACTTGCGCGCCGACCTGGCCGGCCGGGTCGGCAGGATCGCGCCGTTCAGGATGGGCCACCAGATCGCGCGCGGGATCTCGACCACTCGGGGATCGGACAGGAACTGGCGCAGGTAGCGGCGCACCGGGCCGGCTTCGGGCCGCTCGGGTGTGCCAAGCTGCACCAGCAGGACGGCGGTGCGGGCGGGCTGGGCATGACTGAAGGCGCTGGCAGCGCTGAACCGGCTCATGGGGGGATCCGCGAATCGTGAAGGAGCAGCCCGGTGCGCGGCACCGGCAAACCAGGCGCGTCAGCCCGATTCCTTGCCATCGTAGCCGAGATAGCCCGCGCCGCGCCGGTGGCTGAGCGCGCTCGACAACAGTTTGGCCGTGATGTCGACGATCGGGATGACCCGGTTGTAGGCCATGCGCGTCGGACCCACGACCCCGAGCGTGCCGACGATCCGCCCATCCACCTCGTAGGGCGCCGTGACGATGCTCAACTGATCCATCGGCACCAGGTCGGATTCGCCGCCGATGAAGATCTGCACCCCCTGGGCCTTGCTGCTGGCGTCGAACAACTGTACCAGCCGCGATTTGTGGTCGAACAGGTCGAACAGGCTGCGCAGCCGGTCGATGTTCTCCGACAGGTCGCTGACCTCGAGCAGGTTGCGCTCGCCGGAAATCATCACCGGGTCGTCGTCGGCCCGCATCGCCTCGTCACCGGCCTCGACCGCAGAGCGCATCAATTCGGTCATCTCGGCCTTGAGCTGGTGCAACTCGGAATGCAGGCGCTTGCGGATCTCCTCGATCGTCATGCCGGTGAAGTGGCGGTTGATATAGTTGGCCGCCTCGATCAGTTGCGAGGCGCTCCAGTCGCGATCGGTCTGCAGGATGCGGTTTTGCACGTCGCCATCGGGGGTGACGATGATCAGCAGCACCCGCTGGTCAGACAGACGCAGGAACTCGACCTGGCTGAACGCGTTGACCCGCTTGGGGGTCATGACGACGCCGGCAAAATGCGACAGCGTCGAGAGCAGCCCGGCCGCACTGGTGAGCAGGCGCTGCGAATCATCGCCGCGCAACTGGTCCTTGATCTGGTCGGCCTGCTGCAGCTGCATCGGTTCGACGGTGAGCAGCGAATCGACGAACAGCCGGTAGCCCTTGGGCGTGGGGATGCGTCCGGACGACGTGTGCGGACTGACGATCAGCCCCATGTCTTCGAGGTCGGCCATGACATTGCGAACCGTGGCCGCCGATAAGTCCAGGCCCGACGCCCGCGACAGGGTCCTCGAGCCGACCGGCTGGCCGTCGGTGATGTAGCGCTCGATCAGCGCCTTCAGCAGGGTTTGGGCACGCTCATCCATGTAGACCGATTGTAGGCCAGCGCTCGCCCCCGCGGGCGATTGACGCTCACCCGGCCGGGGCTGCCGGGGCGTCGGTCCCCGAACCGGCCGACGGATCGGCCGCCCGCCTCGCCGCGGCCTCGTCAGCGGCCGCCCCGGCGGCGGCGGCCTCCTCGGCGGCCGCCGCCTTCTTGCGGCCATTGCTCTTGCTGCCCCGTTTGCCGCCTTCGGGGTCTTCCTGGCGGGCTTTTTGCTCGAGTGCCAGCGTCTCGGCGGGCACCAACGACAACAGGGTCCAGCCGGGCCGGATCGTCGGGCGGCCGGCATCGGTGAACGGCACCAGCCGGCCCTTGGGGTCGATTCCCACCAGCGGCACGAATTCGCCGGGCAATGAATCGCGAAAATCAGTGAACCCGAACTCGTCGGTCATCCGGGTCGAGCGGATCTCGCCACCCGCCTCGATCGCCTGCTCCCAGGTGCCGTAGTGGAAATCCGGGCCGAACAGGTAGGGCACCTTCAGGTTGGCCACCAGGTCCTGCGAGCGGCTCTCGCCGGTTTCCTTGACATCGAGCACGAAGACCTTCTCGCCACCCAGTTCCGGCCGGAAGTGCAGACAGGCGATCAGGTTCTTGTCGCGCCTCGCGGACATCCCGAAAGGTAGCCGATGTTGCCGTGATCCAGCACCCCTTCCGCGTGGTCGGACACCACCCGCCCGAAGTACACGTTCAGCCCCTCCATCCGCGCGTTACGGATATCGCTCCAGTCGGTGTCGGCCACCAGCACGTCGAAGTCGCGGTCGGCCAGTTTCTTGGCGAACAACCGGTTGGCCTTGTTCGCGCCGAGGATGATCACGCCACGCGGCTCCGGGTTGCTCAGGCCCAGCCAGCGGGCGACCGGCCGGGCGGTCGCGCTTTGCAGCACGACGGTGCCGATGATCACCGCAAACACCACGGGCACCAGCAGGCTCGCGCCGGGGGTGCCCAGCCGCTCCAGCTGCAGCGCGAAGTGCGCGGCGACCACCGCCGCGACGATCCCGCGCGGCGAGATCCAGCTGACCAGTAGTTTTTCGCGCACGGTCAGCTTCGAGCCCACGGTGCTGGCGAACACGGCCAGCGGACGGATCACCAGGGTCACTGCCGCGAGGAACCCGGCCAACCCCCAGTGCATCTGGGCGAAGTCTGCAAAATCGAGACGGGCAGCCAGCGTGATGAACAGGATCGCCACCAGCAGCAGGGTCAGGCTTTCCTTGAAGTCCAGGATGTCGTCGACATTGATGCGCTTCATGTTCGCCAGCGCCATGCCCATCACGGTCACTGACAGCAATCCTGCCTCGTGGGCCAGGTAGTCGGCGCCGGCGAACGCGGCAAAGACAAAGGCCAGGGCCGCCACGTCGCGCAGGTACCACGGGATCAGGTGCCGATGCAGCAAGGTGCCCAGTGCCCAGGCCGCGGCCAGGCCGATGATGACCCCGGACAGCACCAGCTCGCCGATCACCACCGTCACCGCGCTGGCGGTGCGGGTGCGGATGAACTCGAACACCAGGACCGCCAGCATCGCACCGATCGGATCGATGACTATCCCTTCCCAGCGCAGCGTGTTGGCGACGCCGTGGCTGGGCCGGATCGCGCGCAGCATCGGCACCACGACCGTCGGCCCGGTGACCGAGCAGATCGCGCCGATCATGAACGCGACCGGCCAGCCGATGCCCATCGTCCAGTGCGCGGCCACCGCGACCAGCACCGCGGTGATCGCGGCGCCGATGGTCACCAGGCCCCAGACCGCCGAGCCTATCCCCCGCAGTTCCGACCAGCGCAGGGTCAGGCTGCCCTCGAACAGGATGATGGCCACCGACAGCGAGACCACCGCCGACATCGATTGGCCAAAGAGTTCGTCCGGATCGACCGCTCCGGTGACCGGCCCGACGACGATACCGATCAGCAACAGGAACAGGATCGCCGGTAGCTTGAGCCGCCAGGCCAGCCAGTGCGACAGGACGCCGAACACGACGATGGCGGCAATGATCAACTGCATCGGGCGTATCTCCGGGGGCCTGGGGGGTCGGTCGGGGTCATGGAACCATGGTCACTTGCAGTGGACAGCAATCTGAGCGATCCTGACGCCGTTCGTGACAAAAAGAGGGGATCAAAGATGTCCCCCGCGAACGTCGTCGATGAGTCGTCAGTTTGTCGCACTGCAACATGACGCTCATTCTAACCCTGCCCCGTAAGTCAAAGACACGGGATGAGGTGACATCGGAGGTGTTTGATGTACAGAACCATACTAGTGGGGACCGACGGCTCGGAGCTGTCGGCCAAGGCGGTCAAAGCCGCGTTGCGCCTGGCCCGGGACTTCAAGTCCGAGGTGGTCGTGCTGAACGTGCAGGCGCCCTACCAGCCGCCGATCGCCGGGGAGGTGCCGGCCGCCTTCCTGCACGATCCCGAGGAGTACGACCGGCTGGCCGAGGAAACCTCGCGCGGCATTCTCGAGCCGGTCGCCGCGCAGGCCAAGGAAATGGGCGTCGAGTGCCGCACCGTCTCGATGTTCGATCACAGCATCTCGCAGGCCCTGATCCAGACCGCCAAGACCGAGCGGGCCGACCTGATCGTCATGGCCTCGCATGGCCGCGGAGGCTTCAAGAGCCTGCTGCTGGGCAGCGAGACCCAGAAGGTGCTCAACCAGTGCCAGATCCCGGTGTTGGTCCATCGCTGACGCCCCCGGCGGGCCCGGGATGGCCCGGCGCCCGGCCAGGGTCGATACCGCCCGCCGGGCCTGTCGCCATGTGATCTAATCGGGCGCATGACCCAGCTCCGATTTCCCCGCGTCGTGCTTGTTGGCCGCTACCAGTCCGGCGGCGTTGCCGGCTCGATCGCCGAGATCGCCGCGTTCCTGCTCGAGCGCGGCCATCAGGTGATGTTGGACGAGGAAACCGCGGCGGCGATCAGCCAGTCACCGTTACCGCGGATCGATATCGACCAGATCGGCGATGCCGCCGATCTCGCGATCGCCATCGGCGGCGACGGCACGATGCTGGGCCTGGCCCGGCGCCTGTCGGGCCAGGGTGTGCCGTTGGTCGGCATCAACCACGGCCGGCTGGGTTTCATCACCGACATCCCCATCGATGCCTGGCGCGATGCGCTCGAGGCGATCCTGAAAGGCCAGTTCACCTCCGAGCAGCGCAGCATGCTCAGTGCGACGGTGCTGCGCCAGGGGCAGCCGATCTGGCGGGACATCGCGATGAACGATGTCGTCGCTCATCGCTCGTCGCGCTCGGGCATGATCGAGTTGGAGGTGCATGTCGACGACACCTACATGTACACCCAGCGCGCCGACGGTCTGATCATCGCGACCCCCACTGGCTCGACGGCCTATGCCTTGTCGGCGAACGGCCCCATCCTGCATCCCCGGGTCGCGGGTATCGTGCTCGTGCCGGTGGCGCCCCAGTCGCTGTCCAACCGCCCGATCTGCCTGCCGGACGATGTCCGTATCCGGATCCGCGTGGTTGAATGCCGCGAACCCCGGGTCAGTTGCGACATGCAGGTGTTCGAAGACCTCAAGCCGGGCGACGACATCCAGATCGAGCGCTCGTCGCTGTCGGTGCAGTTCCTGCACCCGGCCGGCTATAGCTTCTTCGCCACGCTGCGCAGCAAGCTGTACTGGCATGAATTCCCGATCCTGAGCCGTCCGGGACCGGGGCCCGGAACCCCCTGATCCCTGACCCCATGTTGCAAACCCTGTTTCTGCGCGACTTCCTGGTGGTCGATAGCGCCGAGATCGAATTCGCTGCCGGCTTTTGCGTGCTGACCGGCGAAACCGGTGCCGGCAAATCGATCCTGCTCGATGCGCTGGGCCTGGTGCTCGGCGCCCGCGGCGATGTGGCCGTCGTGCGCCCGGGCAGCGAGCGCACCGATATCGCCGCCCGCTTCACCATCGGCGAGACGATCCACCGATGGCTGGCCGACCACGACCTGGACGGTGACCCTTCCGGCCTGCTGCTGCGCCGGGTGATCGATCGTGACGGCCGCAGCAAGGCGTACATCAATGGCGCACCGGTCACGATCGCCCAACTGCGCACACTGGGCGAGCAATTGCTCGAGATCCACGGTCAACACGCGTCGCAGTCGCTGCTGCGGGCCGACGGCCAGCGCGACCTGCTCGATTCCTTCGGCCAGTTGCAACCGCAGGTCCAGGCGCTGACCGAGCTCTGGCGGCTGTGGCGCGACGCCGAGCGCCGGGCCGAACAGGCCAGGCTGAACGAGCGCGAACTGACGCTGGAACGCGAACAGCTGAACTGGCAGCTCGAAGAGTTGGCCGCGGTCGACCTGGGTGACGACGAGTGGGACGCGCTGAGCGCCGACCAGACCCGGCTGGCCAATGCCAGCAGCCTCATTGCCACCACCCAGGCGGCCCATGATGCGCTGTCCGAAGGCGAGGACAACCTGCGCGACCGGGTCGACACGCTGCTGTCCGGGCTGCGCCAGGGCGCGCGGCTCGATGCGTCGCTCGCCAACGCGGTCGAGATGCTCGAGTCGGCCCGCATCCAGATCGACGAGGCCGCCTCCGACCTGGCTGGCTACGCCGAGCGCATCGATGCCGACCCGGCCCGCCTGGCCCAGGTCGAGCAACGCCTGAGCACCGTGTTCCAGCTCAGCCGCAAGATGCGGGTCGAGCCGGGCGAGTTGGTCGCGCACCGCCAGGCTCTGGCCGAGCGGCTCGCCAGGCTGGACCAGGACACCAACCTCGAGGCGCTGCAGGCCGAACTGGCGCAGCGCGAAGCCGACTGGCGCAAGGCGGCCAACTCGCTTACCGCGGCCCGCACCAAGGCGGCCCGGCAGTTGGCCGGCGATGTCGCGGCGCTGTTACCGTCGCTGGGCATGCCGCAGGCGCGATTCGACGTGAGCCTGGCAGGCGCCGAACCGGGCCCGTCGGGCGCCGAACGGATCGAGTTCCTGTTCTCCGCCAACGCGGGGTTCGAGTTGCGCGCGCTGTCCAAGGTCGCGTCCGGCGGTGAATTGTCCCGCGTGTCGCTGGCCATCGCGGTGGCCGCCGCGCAGGCCAACCCGGTTCCCACGCTGATCTTCGACGAGGCCGATGCCGGCGTCGGCGGCTCGGTCGCCGACGCGATCGGCCAACTGATGCGCCAGCTTGGCCAGAGCCGCCAGATCCTGGCGGTCACCCATCTGCCGCAAGTGGCCGCACGCGGCCACGGGCACTACCTGGTGAGCCGCGAGAAATCCGCGCAGGGCTCGGGCACCCGGGTCCGACGGCTCGATGACGAGGCGCGGATCGAGGAAGTGGCCCGAATGCTGGGTGGCGCAAGGGTTTCGGCCACCACCCGCAATCACGCCGGCGAGATGATTCGCGATGCTGCGGCCGATACGCCGGCGCCGGTCGGGCCCGGGCCGCAAACCCGGCGGCGCACGAAAGCAGGCAAAAGGCAACCCCTAGCGGGAATGGAATTTGCGCGCCTCTTGTGTACGTCCGGCCATCCGGACACGGCATAGGAGGGTAAGACGTGAAGAACCGCTACGGACTTTTGCCGCGATGATCGCCACCTCGGTCGTGGCGATGTTCGTGATGACCTATCTGAACAACTGGTCGCTCGACCACGTTTTCTGGAGCGAGACCCGCGCCTACATGGTGCTCTACATGGGGGCGGCGATGGCCGTCATCATGCTCGCCTACATGCTGGGCATGTATACCGACAGGAAAGTGAATACGGCGATCGTCGGCCTGGCGATCATCGTGTTCGCCGGATCGCTCTGGCTTGTCCGAAGCCAGCGCACCGTGGACGATGTCGCGTGGATGAAGGCGATGATTCCCCATCACTCGATCGCCATCCTGACCAGTCAGCGCGCAGATCACCGACCCCAGGGTGCGCAAACTGGCTGACGACATCATCGAGGCGCAACTTCGCGAGATCGACCAGATGAAGCGACTGATCGACGAGATGGCCCAGGCCCGGGTGAAGGATCAACGATGAGCACACGCGCAGCCACCTTGTACCGGATGGTCACGGACGAACACATCTGCCCTTACGGCATCAAGTCCAAGGCCTTGCTCGAGCGCCAGGGGTTCGAAGTGGACGATCGTCACCTGGCCACGCGCGAGCAGACGGACCAATTCATGCGCGAGCACGGCGTGAGCACCACGCCGCAAACCTTCATCGATGGCAGCCGGATCGGCGGGTACGACGATCTGCTGGCTCATTTTGGCCAGACCACGCCGGACGATGAATCCGCCAGTTACAGCCCGATCATCGCGATCTTCTCGATGACCGCACTGATGTCGCTGGCCGCCGCCTGGGCCACGGGCCGCCTCGCCCCCTTGCTGTTGCTCGAATGGTTCATCGCATTTTCGATGTGCGTGCTGGCGATCCAGAAGCTGCGTGACCTGGAAGGCTTCACGAACCAGTTCATCACCTACGACCTGCTGGGCATGCGGTGGGTCCGCTACGCGTACTTCTACCCTTTCGGCGAGGCGGTTGCCGGCGTGTTGATGATTTCCGGAGCCGGTATCTGGCTCGCCGCCCCGATCGCGCTGTTGATTGGATCGATCGGCGCGGTATCGGTGATCAAGGCGGTCTACGTGGACAAGCGCGAATTGAAATGCGCGTGCGTCGGCGGCGACAGCAAGGTGCCGCTGGGGTTCATCTCGTTGACCGAAAACCTGATGATGGTCGCCCTGGCCATCTGGATGGTCGCGCGGCCCACCTGAGCGCCGGGCAGCCCTACCGGAACCGCACCGGGGGTGTGCCTAGCGCGGCTCCACCCCGGTGATGACCATCCTGCCGTCCCGGTCCTCGACCGCGAAGCGGATCTTCTCTCCCTTCTTGAGCCCGTCCATCATCTGCTTGTCGGCGACCTCGAACACCATCGTCATCGGCGGCATGTCCATGTGCTTGATCTCGCCGTGCTTGATCGTCAGCTTGCCGGCGCCCTTGTCGATACGCCTGATCTCGCCATCGGTCATGGTCACGGACTGGCCCATCGCGCCGGCACCGGGCGCCGCGTGCCCGCCCTTGTCGTTCGGTTCCTTGGCGTGTGCCATCGGCGAAAACGCGAGCAGGCCACTGAACAGGGCTGCCGGGATCGTGTTTGTCTTCATAGACTGTCTTCCTGTAGTGAGGGGAGTATTTACAAAACGTTGTCGGTTCATTGCCCGTCGACGGTCACCGACCCGATCATGCCGGCCTGGTAGTGCCCGGCGATCAGGCACGCGTAGTCGAAGCGCCCGGCCCGGTTGAAGTGCCAGACGATCTCGCCGGTTTCGCCGGCCGGCACGTGGGCCATGTACGGCGCATCGTGTTCCATGTTCGGAAACCTGACCATCAGTGCCGCGTGTTCATCATTGGCCGCGCGGGTGCCCAACACGTACTCGTGCAGCAACTTGCCATCGTTCCTGATGACGAAGCGGATCGTCTCGCCCAAGCGCACGTCGATCCGGTCGGGGGTAAAGCGCATCGCGTCGGACATCGACATCTCGATCGTGCGATCGATCCTGGCGGGATCACCGGCAATCCCCCAGGGCATCTGTTCGGCCTCCTCGATGTCAGCCTTGGCCGGCTTGCCGTGAGTCTCGTTGCCATGGCCGTGCACGATGATCGGCGTCATCATGGCCATCGCGAGCGCGGCGCCTGCCAGGCGGGCCAGTATGTTGGTCATCGGGTTCTCCGTGTTCCACGAGGGGGTTGGCGCGTTGCCGGTCTGGGCTGCGGGCGCCAGGCGCCGGCCACTGTCATCCATGTTTGTGCTTACCTACCGGCTTGCGGATACGGACTTCGGTCGGTTGGCCCGGCCCTGCCCCCATCTTCATCGACTGGCCCCCGGCATCACTGCTGCGCTTGGCGGGCGGCAGTTCCCCAGTCCATTCATAGGCGATCGTGCCCGGTGGATGCTGGTACCAGCCCGGATCGGTGTAATCATTGGCGGGCTGGTCGCGGCGCACCTTGAGCATGCTGAACATGCCCCCCATCTCGACCGATCCGAAGGGTCCGGTGCCGGTCATCATCGGCGTGGTATTGACCGGGATCGGCATGTCCATCTCGGTCATGTCGGCCATCCCCGCTCGCCCATCACCATGTAGTCGGGCACCAGGTTGCGCAGCTGCTTCATCACGCCGGTGTGGTCGACCCCGATCATCGTCGGCACGTCGTGTCCCATCGCGTTCATCGTGTGGTGACTCTTGTGGCAGTGGAACGCCCAGTCACCCTCCTCGTTCGCGACGAACTCGATCTGGCGCATCTGGCCGACCGCGATGTCGGTGGTGACCTCGAGCTGGCGCGCCGCGACCGGCGTGGGTCCGCCATCGGTGCCGCTGACCACGAACTCGTGGCCGTGCAGGTGGATCGGGTGATTGGTCATCGTCAGATTGCCGATGCGGATCCGCACCTTGTCATTCTTGCGCACGACCAGCGGATCGATGCCGGGAAAGATCCGGCTGTTCCATGACCACAGGTTGAAGTCGAGCATCGTCATGATCCTGGGCGTCGCGCTGCCCGGCTCGACATCGTAGGCATTGAGCAGAAAGCAGAAATCGCGGTCGACGTCGGCAATCGCGGCCTCCCTGCGGGCCGGATGGGTGACCCAGAAACCCATCATCCCCATCGCCATCTGGACCATCTCGTCGGCGTGCGGGTGGTACATGAACGTACCGGGGCGGCGTGCGACGAATTCGTAGACGAAGGTCTTGCCCGGCTTGATCGCCGGCTGGTTCAAGCCGCTGACCCCGTCCATGCCATTGGGCAGGCGTTGACCATGCCAGTGGATACTGGTGTGCTCGGGTAGCCGGTTGGTCACGAAGATCCGGACCTTGTCGCCCTCGACAACCTCGATCGTCGGACCCGGGCTCTGACCGTTGTAGCCCCACAGGTGGGCGCTGAAGTCATCGGCCATCTGCCGCACCACCGGTTCGGCCACCAGGTGGAACTCCTTGACCCCGTTGTTCATCCGCCAGGGCAGCGTCCAGCCATTGAGCGTCACCACGGGCTTGTACGGTCGGCCACTGCCGGGCTCGAGCGGCGGCATGGTGTCGGGCTTGTCCTGACTGACCACCTCGGGCAGGCCGGCCAGCGAGGCCTTGCTCACGGTACTTACGGCGGCTGCCGCCGCGATCGCGGCGCCTCCCTGGAAAAACTTGCGTCGGTCAGTCATCTGCATGGTCTCCGGTTGCCGGCGATCGGCCAGCCCGTCTGGCATGGGTGTCGTTTGGTTTCAATGTCCGGCTCCCGCCGCGTCTGCCATGCCGGCAGAAGCCGCGCTGATGCCACTGATCGACGGCTTCCCGACCAGGGCCATCTCGAGGTCGGCTTCGGCGATCCAGTGGTCCCGCAACGCGCTGATATAGCCGTTGACCGTCGAGATCTGGGCCCGGGCGTCGGCCAGCAGTTCGAACACGCCGATCAGCATGCCGTTGTAGCGATAGACATTCTCCTCGGAGATCCGTTGGCGCAGCGGTACCAGTTCGTCCCGGTAATGGCGGGCAATGTCGTAGGTGGTGCGGTAGCCCGCGTAGGCCTCGCGAACCTGTGAGCGGGCATTGATCGCCGCCTGGGTCGCCTGGTTGACCGCCTGGCGATAGAGACCCTCGGCGCGCGCGACCCTGGCGTCACCCCAGTCGAATATCGGCAGCTCGAACCCGACCTCCCAGCCGGTCTGGGTCGGTGCCTCGTTCGATGAATTGCGCACCACCCCCACTTCGAGCACGTTGATGAAGCGATTCGTGCGCACCATTCCCAGTTGCCGCGCCATCTGCTCGACACCGATACGCGCGGCCTGCAGATCGAGCCGCTGGTTCAGCGCGTCGCGCAATTCCTGCTGCTTCTCGTCGACGCTGTCGGGCAGGTCGGGCAGACGGTCGGGCAACCGGTAGTCCGCCTGTGCGCCATACAGTGCGAGCAGCCGGGTCAGCCGTTCACGGGTCACGGTGACCGTGTGTTGCGCTCGCGCCTTGGCGACCAGCGCGTCCGCATAAAATCCCTGCTCGCGCGCCTGCTGCAGCTTGCTGAAATTGCCCACTGCGGCCATTCGCTGCGCCAGCTCGGCGGCCACCTTGGCGGTCCGGTGAACCTGGTCGGCATAGTGGGCCGATTCACGGGCGCCCACCGCGTCGATCCAGGCCTTGCGGGTCTCGGACGCGAGGTCCAGCACCCGCATCGCCACATCGCGCTGGGTACGGGCCATTGCGCGACTCTGGATGCCGGTCACGGTCGGCATGAAGATCAGGCGGGCCAGGTTGAAATGGAACCCGCGCTCGATCTCGATCTCGTCGCCGCGCTTGAACCTGCCAAACGAAAACCCCGGGTTGGGTAGCCGCTGCGCCTGCACCAGGTCGGCCTCGGCAATCCCCAGCGACTCGTACGCCGTCTGCAGGTCCCGGTTGTTCAGCAGCGCCAGTTCGACGGCCGCCTCCAAGCCGAGCGGCTCGCCCAGCAGTTCGCCGACCCGCGCATCGACCTTGGATCGCTCGTCGTCGGTTCGCGGCCAGACCGGCGCAGGGCCGACCTTGCCGGACACGGTCTCGGTGACCTTGGACAGCCCGCCGTCGGCACTCAACGACGCACAACCGGCAACCCCCAGCACGAGCGCGGCCAGCAACGCTCGCGACCCCGTTCCACGCAGTGCCATCTTCACGACCCTCCCGCCGGCTTTTGCCCGGCGCCCTCGTGGGCCGGCGGCGAAGGCTCCGCGGGCATCTTCGGTGCCGGATCCGGCGGCTGCTGCGCCTCGCGCACGTAGGTGCGCCACCCCCGATCCGATCGACCTTCTCGTTCGCGGCCCGCCATTTCATTTCACCGGGATCGGTATCCTTCAGGTAGCCATCGAACACCGACCGGTAGAGGGGCAGGTGCAGGGTGTCGGCGGCAAATGCATCCGCAGCAGCCGGCGACGACCAGGCGGCGGCCACCACCCCGAGACCGGCAAGACACGCGGTTACCGGCACGGGCAACCCCCTACTGCGACCGCTTTCGTCGTTCATCATCTGCTATCCCTTTTGAGCGATAGGCGCCAGTATAGGAACCAGCCTGGGTCCGGCGCCTGTCACGGACATTACATTCGCGTCACTTCATCGAGCCGCCGCCTCGCCAATCGTCGCCGGTACGACCGGGAAGCCGGGGACGACCGTGACAGCCGGCCAGCACAGTTCGAACCGGATGCCGCCGGCCTGCACGATTCCCCGTGCATGCCCGCCGTGCAGGCGCATGATAGACGCCACCATCGAAAGGCCCAGGCCAAGCCCCGCATGCTGGTCGGCCTTCGGCCCATGGCGCACGAATCGATCGAAAAGATGCTCGATCTGCGCCTGGGTGAACACCTCGTCGCAATCATTGGCCACCGACAGCCGCGCCAGTGGGCCCTGCCGACCCAGCGACACGGTGATGTCGGCGCCGGCGCAACCGTAGCGCGTCGCATTGGACATCAGGTTCACCAGCGCGCGGCGCAGCATCAACGGATCGCCATCGGCCCGCAATTCACCCGTAATGGTGATGCGCTGACCGTTTTCGGTCGCCACTTCCTCGAAGTAATCGGCGACCTCGCGAGCCATGCCGCCCAGGTCGATGGTCACGACACGGGCCTTGTCCAAGCCGCGCTCCGCCCGGGCGATGAACAACATGTCGGTGATCATCCGCTGCAGGCGATCGAGTTCCTCCAGGCTCGCATGCAGGCCTTCGCGGTACTCTTCGGCACCGCGGTCACGTGACAGGATCACCTGGGTGCGGGTCATCATCGCGTTGACCGGGGTCCGTAACTCGTGCGCGATGTCGGCGCTGAAGTGTTCCAGGCTGGCGAACGACTGGTGCAGCCGATCGAGCATCCGGTTGATGCTGGTCACGAGGCCTCGGATCTCGATCGGCGCATCTTCGGCGGACAAGGGCGTCAACGCATCGGCGGTCACCTGCTCGGCGGACGCCGCGATCCGGGCCAGCGTGGCACGGGCACCACCGGCGACCCACCAGGTCAGCAGGCCGATCAGCGCGGCAGCAGCCAGACCGACGGCCGCCAGTGTTGCAGTCAGCCGGTCCACCAGCGAACGCGACTCGGTGACATCGAGCGCCGCCACCGCGCGAACCGGCTGGTCGGGCGCATCGGTCAGTGTCCGGTCCGCGAGCCCGATCAACCAGTGCCGGCCCGCCTCGTCCAGGTGGATGACCGGCTCTTGCACGCCGGGCTTGTCAGCGGCCGCGCCACGCAAGCCCGACTCGACGACACGTCGGATCTGCGGATCGGGACGGATCAGCCAGTCGTCACCGGCCATCACACCGATTTCGAGATTGTGGTGGCCCACGGCCAGGTCGCGCAACAGGTGCAGGTCCTGATCGAGTCGGGTAGTCGAGTCGACGCCGGCCAGGATCGCCGTCATGCTGTCGCTCTTGCGGCTTAGTTCGAGCGCATCGCGTTGCGCGATCTGGCTGGAGATGACCAGCACCATGGTCAGCCCGAGCAGGCCCAGCACCCCCATCGTGCCCAGTCCGTATAGCAACGACAACCGGCCGATCAACGAGTCACGGAACCAGCCGATCAGGTTCATGGTCTGGATTCGAGCACGTAGCCAAAACCGCGTACCGTGTGAATCAGCTTCGCGGCGAACGGGTCGTCGACCTTGGCCCGCAGCCGGCGCACGGCCACCTCGATAACGTTGGTATCGGTATCGAAGTTGATGCCCCAGACCAACTCGGCAATCAGCGTGCGCGGCAGGATCTCGCCCTGGCGGCGCAGGAGCAGTTCGAGTAACTGGTACTCGCGCGCCGTCAGCGTGAGAACCTGGCCGGCCCGCACGACCCGGCGGCGCAGCAGGTGCATCTCGAGGTCACCGGCCACGAGCAGGTCGCTGTCGAGCGTCTTGCCGCGACGCAGCAGCGCCCGCACCCGCGCCAACAGTTCCGAAAACGCGTAGGGCTTGACCAGGTAGTCGTCGGCGCCCTGCTCCAGGCCCAGCACCCGGTCTTCGACCCTGTCGCGGGCCGTCAGGAAGATCACCGGCGTCGAGACCGCGGGGCGCAATTCGGCAACGACATCCAGCCCGGTCAGGCCCGGCAGGCCGATATCCAGGATGATCAGATCGTAGGCGGCCTCGCGCGCGTGATGCAACGCGGCTTCACCGGACTGCACCCAGTCGACGACGAACCCGGCTTCCTGCAGGCCCTTGACAAGATAGGCGCCGGCGGAACGCTCGTCCTCGGCGACAAGCAACTGCATGGGAATGGACTCCTGCGAGGGCTCGAAACAGGCGCCACGATACCGCAGCCGCGCAAGTCCCGGCGTAAACCCCGGGTAAGCCGATGTGCAGAAGGTCGTGATAAGGGGCCGTGGCAAGGAGCCGGGCCGGGGAGACTCGCGCCTCCAGCCATTGAAGCGGGCCGGGCGCTCCTGTTCATCACTGCAGACAGTCGCCCGGCCGCTTCGGGCCCCCGGTCGGTCAGGGTTTCGCCTGCTGCGCGTCGTTCTTCTGCCTGGCGATCCGGGCGCTCTGGTTGTTCTGGGCCTTGTTGATCCGCGCCCTTTCCTGCCGGGTCACCTTGCCGTCCGCCTTGGCCTTTTTCTCCTTCCTGGCCACTTTCTTCTGGCCCTTTTCGAGCCTTTTGGTTTCACGCTTGTTCAACTGCCCCGAATCGACCCCCTGCTTGATCCGCTGGGCCTGGTTGGCCTGGCGTTGATCCACCCCGGGGGTCGCCGTACCGGCGCCCTGCGCCCAGACCGATGAGCAAACGAGAACAAGACCCGCGAGAACAAATGACCTGCACTTCATGCTGGCACACTCCGAGTTTAGAAGCTTCTGTGGAAACCCAATGACGCCGTCAACCGGCGCGCTTCCAGTATAGAGCCGGCACATGCTCACCGCGGGCCGCGTGCAGAACATTTCGCATCACTGGATAACCGGAATCAACGTTTCGGGAAACTCGAACCGCAGCACCGGCGCCCCCCTGCCGGGACCCTTGCGCAACACCTTGGTGGTCCCGGAAGTGGGCAGGCTCAACTCGACCCGCCAGCCTTTGCCCAGGCTGCGATCGAAGGGCGGCAACGCGCGCTCCAGGTAGTCCAGCATCCGGGCATCGGTGCGGATCAGCCCGGCAGTCTCGAGCAGACTGAGCTTGGGCCAGTGCTCGCCGCCGGGACGCCCGTAGGTGGCCACCTGCATGAAGCGCAGGTAGTCGGCATGCCAGGGATCCGATTCTTCGACCAGGCGCCCGTTCGAGTACACCGCATCCATCGGCAGCGTGATGGTCATCGAGGCCGGCGGGCGCCGGCCAAGCTGGGTGACGAGCGCGCCGAAGGTCTTAGCCAGGCACAACTCGAGATGTCCGCCGGCCAGGTACACCTGGCGCGCAACGACGTCGGCATTGAGTTCTCCCTCCATCGAGAACAATCGATGCTCGGGATGACAGTCATCGGCGAAGTAGCGCTCGATCGGGCTGTCGTCCTGCAGGTAGACCACTGGGAAACGCTCGTTGCGGGCGTACCTGACAGCTTCGTCGAGACCGCGCTTGCTGACCAGCCGGGCGTCGAACTCGGACGATGCGTGGGTCACGACAAGGACCCGGGGCGCTTCGATGAGCGGCCTGCCCGTGCCAGCCTCGACCGGCTGCTGGCAACCGGCCAGCGCCGGTGCAGGCGGTGCCAGCACCGCCAGAAAGCACGCCAGAAAATACCGAACGGGCGTCAACATCAGTGCGGCTCCAGCGCCTGTATCGAAAAAACCCCGCCACGAAGGGCGGTGTTTGCATGGCAGTGAGTACGATTACTTGACCAGGTAGTCGTACTTGCCGTTCTTCCACTCGTAGAACACGTAACCGGGCAGGCTGACATCACCCTTGCCATCGAAGGCCAGCTCGCCCAGCACCGTCTGGAACTTACCGGAGTTGAGCGCCTTGACCGTCGCGTCGTAGTCGGTCTTGCCGGCGGTGGTCACGGCCTGCGCCCACGCCTGCACGGCGGCATAGGTGTAAAGCACGTAACCCTCGGGCTCGATGTTCTTGGCGCGGAAGGTCTTGACCAGGTTGGCTGCGCCCGGATTCTTGCGCGGATCCGGCGAGAACGTCATCAAGGTACCCTCGCCGGCATCGCCGGTGATCGCCCAGAACTCGTTGGTGACCAGCGCATCACCGGACACGAGACGGGTCTTCATGCCTTGTGCCCGCATCTGGCGGACCATCAGGCCGGCCTCGGTGTGATAGCCGCCGACATAGACGATGTCGATCCCTTCGTTCTTGAGCTTGGATACCAGCGCGGTGTAGTCCTTCTCGCCAGCGGTATAGGCCTCGTACATCGCCGGCTTGCCGCCGGCCTTCTCGTAGCTGCTCATCGTGGCATCGGCCAGGCCCTTGCCGTACGCGGTCTTGTCATGCACGAACGCGACCTTCTTGCCTTTCATGTCCTTGGCGAGGAATTCACCGGCCACCAGGCCCTGCTGATCGTCACGACCGCAAACACGGTAGGTACCACCCTTGGGATTGGGGCGCTCGTCGGTGAACTTGGGGTTGGTGGAAGCCGGCGAGATCTGCACCACGCCTTCCTCCGAATACACGGCCGATGCCGGGATCGACGAACCCGAGCAGAAGTGACCGGCCACGAAGACCACGCCCTGGCCGGCCAGCTGGTTGGCCACGGCCACCGCCTGTTTGGGGTCGCAGGCGTCGTCACCGACTTCGAGCACGAGCTTTTGACCGAGCACGCCGCCTGCCGCATTGATGTCCGCCACTGCCTGCTCGGCGCCCGCCTTCATCTGCTGGCCGAACGACGCATACTGGCCGGTCATCGGGCCGACGGTGCCGATCTTGATCTGGGCCATCGCGGGCGCGGCGGCCAACAACATCGCGGCGGTGCCGCCCATGAGAATCTTTTTCATGCCATCTCCTACCTGTTCAAGAACTTCGGGGGGTTGAAAACTACCTGGACAATCGTATTACGAGCGGCCGGGAAAGGCGAATGGACCCTCGCCAGCCGGTGCTGTCCGGCCCGCGCTACCGACTTCAGGCGGATTTGCGCTCGCGCCACCAGAACAGGCCGGCACGTTCGTACTGCCACCGGTACTGGGTGACCATCTGGCGCACCCGGGTCAGCCGAAAACCCAGGAAACCGACCGCCAGCAGGTATACCAAGTCGATCAGCCACGAACTGGTTGACAACAAGTCGTCCTGAAACAGCGCGTAATGAAGAAACCGCACGGCCAGCGACAGCAGCAGGCAATAAAGGGCCATCTGCCACCACGGACCCCATTTTCCGGCCACCGCCCGGCCGGTCATGAAGGCAGCGCCGCCGCCCAGGGACAGGGTCACGACCAGGAACGAGGTAAAGCCGTTCGACCAGAGAAAGTCCATCAGTGAGAGCCCCCTTCGAGGTAGGCCGCGCGCACTTCGTCGCTGGCCAGCAACTCCTTGCCGGTGCCCGACATCGTGATCAGACCGTTGACCATCACATAGCCCCGATGGGCCAGGCGCAGCGCATGAAACGCGTTCTGCTCGACCAGGAAGACCGTGAGTCCCTCGTTGCGATTCAGTTCGGCGACCGCATCGAAGATCTTGCGCACGATCAGCGGCGCCAGCCCCAGCGACGGCTCGTCGAGCATCAGCAGCCGGGGCCGGCTCATCAGCGCCCTGGCAATGGCCAGCATCTGCTGCTCGCCCCCGGACAAGGTACCGCCGCGCTGGTGACGCCTGTCCTTGAGCCGGGGAAAGAGGTCATACATCTTGGCGACGTCTTCGTCGAAGTGCGCCATCTGGTTGATCGATGCCCCCATCTGCAGGTTTTCGAGCACCGTCATCCGCGGAAAGATCCGCCTGCCCTCGGGTGACTGGGCGATGCGCAGATGCATGATCTCGTGGGTCGGCAACCGGGTGATATCGCGGCCCTCGTAGACGATGCTGCCCTGGCGCGCCTGCGGGTTGCCGCAGACGGTCATCATCAAGGTCGACTTGCCGGCACCGTTGGCGCCGATGATCGTGACGATCTCGCCTTCGTTGACGACGAGGTCGACCCCCTTGAGCGCGGCGATCCGGCCGTAGTAGGTATGGACCCCGGAAACGGTCAGCATGGGCATCGCATCGCTCATGACGCGTCTCCACCGGGTACGACCCCCAGTTCGGCCAATGCCTCGGCCTCGTCATCGACCCCCAGGTAGGCGGCGATCACCTTCGGATCGGCGCGCACCTGGTCGGGCGTGCCATCGGCGATCTTCTTGCCGTAGTCGAGCACCACCACGTGATCGGAAATTTCCATCACCACACTCATGTCGTGCTCGATCAGCAGGATCGACGTGTCCTCGTCGGCCCGGATCGACAACAGCAACTCGTTGAGCGCCGATGACTCCCGGGGGTTCAGACCGGCAGCCGGTTCGTCCAGGCACAGCAACTCGGGCTGGGTGCACATCGCGCGGGCGACCTCGAGGCGGCGCTGGTCACCGTAAGGCAGGTCGGCCGCGGGATCATCGGCACGCTCGATCAGCGAGGTTTTCTCGAGCCAGTAGCGGGCACGATCCAATGCGTCGTTCTCGGCACGCCGGTAGCTGCCCAAGCCGAACAGCCCGCCGACGGTGAAACTGGACGCATGCATCAGCCGGTTGTGCTGGGCCACCATCAGGTTCTCGAGCAGCGTCATGCCACCGAACAAGCGGATGTTCTGGAACGTGCGGGCGATGCGCGCACTCTTGGCGATCTGAAAATCAGCCATCCGCTCGAGCAGGAACTGCGAGCCGTCGTGCTGGGTCAGTTCGAGCCGCCCTTCGGTGGGTTTGTAGAACCCGGTGATGCAGTTGAATACGGTGGTCTTGCCGGCGCCGTTGGGACCGATCAGCGCGGTGATGTTGCCGCGACGCACATCGAAGCTCAGGTCATCGATCGCGACCAGTCCGCCAAAGCGCATCGTCATGTGATGCACGCTGAGCAGCCGTGCCGGATCGACCGTATCGCTGGCGCTCATCAGTGCCCCTCCCCCTGCGCGACCATCGCGCCGGACACGGCCTTGCGCTCCTTGAGGAACACCGTCGGAATCCGGCTGGAGATCAGGCCGCGTGGCTTCCAGATCATGATCAACACCATCGCCATGCCAAAGACCATCATCCGGTACTCCTCGAGTTCGCGGAAAAGCTCGAACCCGCCGATCATCACGATGGACGCGATGAACCACGCCGATCTGGCTGCCCAGGCCCCCAGCACGACGATCGCCAGGATGACGGCCGACTCGATGAACGTGAAGCTCTCCGGTGAGATGAACCCCTGCCGCGTGGCAAAGAAAGCGCCGGCGAAGCCGCCGAACATCGCACCGATCGAGAACGCCGTGAGCTTGGTGTTGGTGGTGTTGATGCCCAGCGAGCGGCAGGCGATCTCGTCCTCGCGCAGCGCTTCCCAGGCGCGCCCGACCGGCGGCCGGCGCAGCCAGACCGTGACGAAGTGGGTCAGCAACGCCAGCGCAAGGATCAGATAGTAGAGGAACACGATACGGTGCATCGACGAATAGTCGAGCCCGAAAAAGGCGGCAAACCCGGTATCGCTGCGATCGAAATCCAGGCCGAAGAAGCTGGGTCGCGGAATGCGCGACAGCCCGTCGGGCCCGCCGGTGAACGTGTACCAGTTCAGCAGCACCACCCGGATGATCTCGCCAAAGGCGAGCGTGACGATCGCCAGGTAGTCACCGCGCAGGCGCAGCACCGGAAAGCCCAGCACCAATCCCCAGGTGGCGGCCAGCATGCCGGCCAGCGGCAGACACACCCAGAACGACCAACCGAAGTTGATCGCCAGCAGCGCGTAGGTGTAGGCCCCCACCGCGTAGAAGGCCACGTAGCCCAGATCGAGCAGGCCGGCCAGGCCGACGACGATGTTCAGACCCCAGCCGAGCATCACGTAGGTGAGTACCAGGATACCCAGATCGACGAAGTAGCGGTTCTTGTCCGGGGCCACGTAGGGCATCAGCAGCGGCAGGGTCAGGCCGATCAGCAGCAACAGGATCGCCAGGCCACGGCCCAACCAGGCCGGCGGCGCGAACGTGTGGCCCTTGGCGCGGGTCGACGGCGCACGCTGCCAGACCAACAGGTTGAGCAGCAAGCGCCCGACGAACACCACCCCGACCGCGATGCCGACCGCCCCCCAGCGGGTCGTGATCGACAGGCCGTTGATGTCGCTCTCGGTGCGCAGTCCGATCAGGAAAAACGCCAGCCCCAGCGTGATCAACGCCGCCACCAGCGCATCGCGCAACGACACGGTCAGTCGGCTGGGAACGGGCGCCGAAGCGGTCTCTTGTGCAGTCATATCAGTTTCCCAGGGCCACGCGCACACCCGATATCGAATCGCGCCGGACGGTCGCCAAGTACCGACGCAACCTACGCGCCAGGACCGCCCGGCCATGCGACGAGCGCTCGGCCGCCCGAAGCCGTCGCATGCCTGGGCAGTCCTCCGGGGGGGCAGGCAGGGTTTTGCCGGGTATCGCCCGGCGCTGCCGGAACCGACTTGCCTTGCAAGGCAAGTCGGGCGGCTTGCCGAGGGAACGCCGTGACCGTGGGGGCCATCCTCTAACCTTCTCGATCTCGGGGCGGCCAAGCAGCCCCGAAGGCATGAAGATCAGCACGATCGCCAGGATGGAGAAGGCCGCGACATCCTTGTACTCGACCGAGAAGTAGCCGGACCAGAAGGTTTCGATCAGGCCGATCAGCAGGCCGCCGAGCATCGCGCCCGGCAGTGAGCCGATGCCGCCCAACACCGCCGCAGTGAACGCCTTGACCCCGGCGACGAAACCGATGAAGAAGTCGATGACGCCATAGTAGAGAACGAAAAGGGTTCCGGCCACCGCTGCCAACGCCGCGCCCATCACGAAGGTCAGGGAGATCGTTCGATCCACATTGATGCCCAGCAGCGAGGCCATCTTCTGGTCCTGCTCGCAGGCGCGTTGCGCGCGCCCCAGCGAGGTACGGTTGATCAGCATCGTGAAGGCCGTCATCAGCACCAGCGTGGTGAGGATGATCAGGATCTGCATGTTGGAGATCTGCACGACGCTGCTGCCCTCGCCCATCAGCCGCAGGCCGCCCGAAACCAGCGGCTCGAGGGGCTTGACGCGGGCGCCTTGCGAGATCTGCACGAAGTTCTGCAGCACGATCGACATGCCGATCGCGGTGATCAGCGGTGCCAGCCGGAACGAGCCCCGCAACGGCCGGTAGGCGATGCGCTCGATCGTCCAGCCCCAGACCGAGGTGAAGGCCATCGCGACCATGATGGCGAGCAGGATCGCCAGGACCACCGTCAGCATGCCCGAGGCGGCCGACACGCCCAGCAGGATCAGCACGATCAGCGAGATGAACGAGCCGACCATGAACACGTCGCCGTGCGCGAAGTTGATCATGCCGATGATGCCGTAGACCATTGTGTAGCCGATCGCGATCAGGCCGTAGATCGACCCGAGGGTGACCCCGTTGATCAGCTGCTGCAGAAAGTATTCCACGCTGCTTCCTCCGTTGGCCGCGCGACGCCGATCGCGGCTCTGTTCTGACCGGCCGATTCTGGGCGGCACGATTTTGACGATTCTGGCACGAAACCCGCGGCCGGGGGACGAGGGCGACTAACCGGGACCCGCGGCGCCCCTGTCCGCCAGAGGGGTGCGCGCGATCAGCCCCGGTGCGGACACCGCTTGCGCATGCACTGCCCGTAAAGGGCCAGCGCATGGTCTTGCAATTCGAAGCCGCGGGCTTTGGCAATGCTCTTTTGGCGCGCTTCGATCTCGGCATCGAAGAACTCCTCTACCCGACCGCACTGCAGGCAGACCAGATGGTCATGGTGCTCGCCCTCGTCCAGTTCGAACACCGCCTTGCCGCTCTCGAAGGTGTTGCTCTTGAGGATGCCGGCCTGCTCGAATTGGCGCAGCACCCGGTAAACGGTGGCCAGGCCGATGTCCTGCTGGTCGTCGAGCAATTCGCGAAAGACGTCTTCGGCACTCATATGCCGCTGTTTGCCGACCTGGAAGACCTCGAGGATCTTCAGGCGGGGCAGCGTCGCCTTCAGTCCGACGCTGCGCAGGTCATTGGGCTCGCTCATGGGATGGCGACTCGGTTTCGGGCGAGCGCTTATGATAGCGGCTTGTCCCTTGCCTGCCCCCGCCATGAACATGAGCATTGCCAGCCCGAACCGCCCGTCCCTGCCGGCGCTCCCGCTTGCCATCGCCCTGTCGATCGGCCTGTTGACCGGCTGCGGCACCAATGACACCACCCGCAGCGGTCTGTTCGAACCCTATCGGATCGACCTTCCCCAGGGCAACTACATCACCCGCGACATGCTCGACCGGGTCCAGGTCGGCGCCCCGCAGGCCGAGGTTCGCCAGATCCTGGGCACCCCGCTGTTGACCGGGGTGTTCGTGCCAGGGCGTTGGAACTATGTGTTCCGCTACCGCCACCCGAACGGCCGGGTCGATCTGCGCCGCGTGATGATCCACTTCAATGATAAAGATCGTGTCACGCTGATCGAGAACGATCCGCTGCCGGACACCGAGAACCCTTCGGACCCGGCGCTGCCCGGGTTCCGGGCCGACGCCTACGACCGGACCTGACCATGATCAAGATCGCCGTTGCCGGCGCCAGCGGCCGCATGGGCCGTACGCTGATCGAGGCCTGCCATCAATCGGACGACTGTCGCCTGAGCGCGGCTTTCGATCTGCCGACGAGCCCCGCGATCGGGCGCGACGCCGGTGAAAACCTGGGCATCGTGACCGGGGTGAGGATCAGCGACGACCCGGCCACGGTGTTGGCCGGATGCGACTTCCTGATCGACTTCACCCGCCCCGAAGGCAGCCTGGTGCACCTGGCCCTGTGCGAGAAAGCGCAAACCGGCATGATCATCGGCACCACCGGTTTCGATGCCGCCGGACGCGCCCGGATCGAGGCGGCCGCCGGCAGCATTCCGATCGTGTTCGCCCCCAACATGAGCGTCGGGGTCAACGTGACCTTCAAGCTGCTGTCACTGGCCGCGAGGATCCTGCAGGACGGCTATGACATCGAGGTCATCGAGGCCCATCACCGGAACAAGGTCGATGCGCCATCGGGCACCGCACTGGGCATGGGCGAGGTCATCGCCCGCGCGCTGGGGCGCGACCTGGACGAGGTGGGCGTCTTTGCCCGCCACGGCGTCACCGGCGTGCGTGACGACAAGGCGATCGGATTCTCGACGATCCGCGGCGGCGACATCGTCGGGGATCACACGGTGATGTTCGCCGGCATCGGCGAACGGGTCGAGATCACCCACAAGGCGTCTAGCCGCATGACCTACGCCCAGGGCAGCCTGCGGGCCTGCCGCTTCCTGGCGGGCAAGGCCAGCGGCCTGTTCGACATGCAGGACGTCCTCGGCCTGCGCGACTGACCGGGCGGGCCGCGATACGCCCGCCTCCGTTCTGCCCCGGGTCACCCCCTCAACGGTCTGCCGGAAACCGGCTGCGCGGGCGATGCCGCGCCTGGTCCGGCATCGCCCGTTGCCGTTCGCCGGTCCTGTCCACCGCCTGTCGGGCATGACGATCAACACCGGCACCGCATCCCGTCTAATGCAGGCAACAAGAACAATTGACACCAGTCTGGGGCAGCACAGGAGACCTGTGTGGCCGACCCAGCTTGCCCGCGCAACCCCCTTTGCGCACCGCGCCGCCAATGGCCGGGCGCCCGACGCCTGCTTGGCGCGGTGGCCGCAACCGCCATGGCCGGTGCGCTACCGCCCGGTATTGCCAATGCCCAGTCGGCCGTGTCGCCGGCCCCGGTCATGTCGGTGGCCGAAAGCCGGCAGACGGCCGCGGACCTGATCAACAACATCCGCCAACGCCTCGATGCCTGCGGCGAGCAGGGCATGCTGGCGCTTCGCCCGGCCGCAGGGCCTGCGCCGAGGATTCCCCCGCGCCCCGCATTGGTCTGGAACGATGCATTGGCCCAAGCCGCCGCCCAGCATGCGAAAGCGATGGCCGATCAGCACTTCTTCGACCATGTCGATCCGCAGGGGCGCACGGTCGGGCGCCGGGTCAGTACCACCGGCTATCGCTGGCAGGTCGTCGGCGAGAACCTCGCGGCCGGCCACGAGACCATCGCCGAGGCGGTGCGCGGCTGGCTGCTCTCGAGCGGCCATTGCGAAGTGATGATCGATGCGCGCTTCACAGAGTTCGGCATTGCCCGGGTAGGTAGCCGGGAACCCGGTGATCCCTATGGCAATTACTGGGCGCTGGTGGTTGCCCAGCCCAAGAGCACGACCGTCGCATCGCGCTGACCGGCACCCGTCAGGGCAGGCGTGCCAGCGCCTCCTGCATGATCGAGACGGTCATCAGTTCGGGCAGCACCTGCGGCGGCTGGCCGTCCGGCGCATACAGCAGGTACAGCGGCACGCTGTTGCGCCCGTGCCGCGCCAACTCGGCGGTAATGGCAGGATCCCGCTGCGTCCAGTCGGCCCGAACCAGGCGAACCTGCTGATCGGCCATCTGCCGGCGGATCGTATCGGTCTCGAACACCAGCTTCTTGTTCACCTGGCAACTGACACACCAGGCCGCAGTGAAGTCGACAAAGACCGGCCGCCCCGCGGCCAGTGCCTGCTCGACCACCCCGGGCGCCCAGGGCTGCCAGTCGGCGGCGGTCACCGCGTCGGTCTGCGCCTGCCGACCCGCCTGTGGACCGACGATGGGGTCACCCATCGGCAGAGCCAGCGCGATCCCCCCCACGACGAGCAGCCCGGCCAGCACCGCCGCCAGCCCGCGCGCCCGGCCACGCCCCACCTGGACCTCGCGGCCCCATAGCCAGAGCCCGGATGCCAGGACCACGGCCCCCATCGTCAGGGCCAGCACCGCGTCCGCGTCGAGTTGGCGCCCCAACACCCAGGTCAGCCAGGCGGCCGCCGCAAACATCGGGAACGCCAGCAACTGTTTGAGGGTCTCCATCCAGCGCCCGGGCCGGGGCAACCAGCGCAGCCAGCCGGGGAACACCCCGAGCAACAGATAAGGGAGCGCCATTCCCACCCCGAGCGCCGTGAAGACGGCCATCGTCACCACGGCCGGCTGGGACAGCGTGAAGCCCAGCGCCGAGCCCATGAACGGCGCGGTGCACGGGGTCGCCACCAGCACGGCCAAGGCGCCGGAACCGAAAGCCCCCCAGTGACCGCGTTCGCCAGCCGGCGCCGAATCAAGGCTGCCCAGCTGGGTCACACGGGTGCCGATCTCGAACACCCCGGAAAAGTTCAGACCGATGGCCACGAACAGCAACGCCATCAGCACCACGAAGGCCGGAGACTGCAACTGGAAACCCCACCCGATGCTTTCGCCAGCCCCCCGCAGCGCCAGCAGGATCGCCGCCAGCACCCAGAACGAGACCACGACCCCCAGCGCGAACCAGAAACTGCCGCTGCGGACCATCCGCCGCTACGCAATCGTCAGGGCCTCCTGGCCGCCGGCTCCGCTGCCGGCAAAGCCCAGGATCTTGAGCCCGATCACCGGGAACACGCACGGCATCAGGTTCAGGATCAGGCCACCGATCATCGCCAGCACCATCGCCATCCACACCGACTGACCGATGCCCGAGGCTTGCGCTGCCGGAGCCGGGAGCGCCGCGGCAGCGGGCGCCGTCACCGGGCTGGCCACAAGCTCGGCCGAGGCCCGCTGGCGGCCGGCGGCCAGCAGGCTGGACGCGGCGCTTTGCTGGGCTGCCATGAACGGCACCAGATGTCCTTCGATCAACCGCGGCTGACCCTGCGCCGTGAACGCCTCGCCGCCCTGAACGGCCGACGGGGCCAGGGCAAGCGAGCGCTGCTCGTCAATGACCACGATGCCCTCGGCAGCCTGGGCCAGTCCGACCGGCATCAGGCCTGGCGGCGGCTGCGTGTAGTCGGGCGAAAGCGGCACCTCGAGCCGCCAGCCGCGGCCATCGGGCAGGCGCAGCAGCGTCTGCGCCTCGGCGTACTGGACCACCGACTCGCGATAGGGAAAGAACTCCAACCGGCTCACGTCGGCCGGCACCATCGCGTCCGGCAGGTGGATCTGCAGGCGATCCTCGAGGCGCGCGACGTCGACAGGGGCAGGGTCTGCCGGCAGCCGGGACCAGGCCATCGCGAACGCCTGGGCATACGGGCCGGGGCCCGACGCCTCGGCCACGGGCAGCACGAGTTGCAGCCGGGCTTCGCCCGGCACACAGACCTCGCGACAGACCAGCCATTGGCCGAGTGTCTCGAAGCGCACCTCGCCCGCATCGATCTGCGCCGGCACGACGACTTCGCGCATCAGCAGCAGGTCGTCCTCGTAACCCAGGTTGGCCAGTGGCGGGATCAGGATGCGGGTCGGGAACGGCCACTGGATCTCGCCTGCCGAAAAGCCGTCGGGCATCTCGAGCGGAAACTGCGTCGGCAGCCCGGACTCCCCGGGGTTGCGCCAGTAGGTGTGCCATTGCGGATCGTGAACCAGACGCAGGCCCAGGCGCAGCGGCTGACCCGGTACGACAGCGTCCGTATCGGCCACCAGTTCGGCCAGCACGGTGTCGACGCGCACCGCTTCGGCGCTCGCGGCCGGCGCCATCAGCGCTGCCATCAGGAGCGCCAGGCCGAAGGTCAGGCTGCGCAGGCGGGGGAAGTGATCTCTCATGCGCGGCATTCTAGACCTGCCGCTCGTTCGGTGCAGACCGGCGCAGCAGAGGGAGTAACATAGCGACCGAATCGGCGCCTTCCCGTCAGCCCGGCCAAGACCCGGGCATGACATCGCGGAACCACTGCAGCACGGCGGCGCGCCGCAACACGGAAGGACAGTGATGAAAGAGGACATCGACGCCCTTGGCGTGCGCATCGAACGCCTGCTCGGGATCATGAAACGGCTGTCCGATGACAATCGTCGCCTGCAGGCCGAACTGGGCCAGAGCCAGCAGCAGTGCGAGCGTTTGCACCAGCGGATGCAGGAAGCCCGGGTCCGGGTCGAATCCGCCCTTGCCCGGCTGCCCCTGGCCGGTGAAGTTCAATCCGAGGAAACTGCCTGACATGGTGCCAGCCAAGCAAACTCCCGACGATCAGCCCGTCGAATACATCGACGTCCTCATCCTCGATCGCGATTTCCGACTGGCGGTCATGCCCAGCGAACGACCGCTGCTCGAAAAAGCCGTGCAGATGGTCGATGAACGCATGCGCAGCCTGCGCGACAGCGGGCGCATCGCCGGCATGGACCGTATCGCGGTGATGGCGGCGCTGCAGATCGCCAACGAATTGGTCAGCATGACCGCGGCCAGCGGCAAGGATGTCGGCGCAGCCGACAACCTGAAGAAAATCCGCAAGCTCAACACCCACCTCGAAGCCGAGTTGAAGCGCCAGGAAGACCTGTTCTGATCGGGATCCGGCGGTCCGAACGACCGCCGATCGGCTCTGGTGCGGCCATGCAACCGTTGGCGAAAGGGTTTCTCGATTCAGCGGTGGCATTGACATACAATGGAGCTGCTTTCGGATTCCCCAGGGGTCATACATTCCTTGACCAATATGCGAACCAAGGCTGCTACCTCTAGCGCGCTGCTGTTGTGATCGTCCCTTTGTCGGATGAACCTGATGCGGTGCCTGGCTGCGGCCGACCTGAACTGCACGGTTCAGGATGCTGGCCCCCGGGCCAATCCGAAGCACTTCTTCCAGGCTGCCGGTCACCGGACCGGCAGCCTCGCCCGGCCCCGCTGCCCGGCCCGTCAAGCCGCCATCCGCACGGCGCGCGGTGGCACCCGCTCCCATGATCAAACAAGCGAAAGCGCCGGCCGATCCGTTCGCCCGCACCGGCTACTGGCTGATGAAGTCCGAGCCCGACGAGTGCTCGATCGATGATGCGCTGGCGGCCTTGCCCGGCACGGTTTGCTGGAGCGGCGTGCGCAACTACCAGGCCCGCAACTTCATCCGCGACGCGATGCGGATCGGTGATGCGCTTTTTTTCTATCACTCGAGTTGCGCCGAACCCGGCATTGCCGGCCTGGCCACGATTGCCTCGGCCCCGTATGCCGACCCCACGCAGTTCGATCCGGCAAGCCCGTACCACGACCCGAAGTCTTCGCCGGACAATCCACGCTGGCTGGCCATCGACGTGCGCGCCGAGCGCAAGTGCCGGCTGATCGACCTGCCGACGCTGCGCGCCGCCGCGCCGCTGGCCGACATGCAATTGCTCAAGCGCGGCAACCGGTTGTCGATCATGCCGGTGGGCAACGCGCACTGGCGGTACATCAGCACGCGCCTGCTCGAGCTGGCCCGAGCCGCCGGCCGATGGGCCAAGCGGCTGGCTTGATGATGATTTCCGGCCCCATCATCAGCGTGGGCAGCCAGGTCGACAGGATGGGCACGTAGGTCACGAGGATCAGGAACACGAACATGATCCCGACCCGGGGCAACGCCGCCTTGACGACATTGAGCACCGACATCCCGGCCACTCCGGCCGTGACGAACAGGTTCAGCCCGACCGGTGGCGTGCATCATGCCGATCTCCATGTTGACCACCATGATGATGCCCAGGTGGATGGGATCGATGCCCAGTTCGATGGCGATCGGGAACATCAGCGGCGCGACGATCACGAGCAGGCCGGACGGCTCCATGAACTGGCCGCCAATCAGCAGGATCACGTTGACGACCACCAGGAAGGCGATCGGCCCGGAACCCGGCCGACAGCATCGCCTCGGTGATCGATCTGGGAATGCGCTCCTCGGTGAGCACATGCTTGAGGATCAGGGCGTTGGCGATGATGAACATCAACATGATCGTCAGCTTGCCGGCCTCGAGCAACGCCTTCTTGTTATCCGGGTGAAACCACACGGTGATCAGCGCCTGCGGCCGCGACATCAGCACCAGCAGCGGCCGTAACAACTGCGCGTGCACGAACCAGACCAGCGCGCCCGCCAAGCGGCTGCCACCGTCGCGATTGAGCATGCCATCGACCGATTCGTCCATTTTCCGGGCCACGGCGAGCCGGGACGCGTCGATCTGGCTGAGTGGTCCCATGTCGCGATAGATGAAATTGGCGATCAGGAACGAGTACACGGCGGCCACCGCGGCCGCCTCGGTGGGCGTGAACACGCCCCCGTAGATACCCCCGAGGATGATGATGATCAGAACAGGCCTCAGAGCGAGTCCATCACCGATTGAAGACTTCGATCCAGCCGGCCCACGGCTGGCCAGCAGGCCCCGTACCAGGCGAAGAAGATGACACCGGCGATGAGCATCAGCCCGGCGATCACCCCGGGAATGACACCAGCCAGAAACATCCGCCCGACCGACACGTCGGTGGCAGCCGCGTACACGACCATGACGATCGACGGCGGGATCAGGATGCCCAGGGTGCCCGCGTTGCAGATCAGGCCCGATGCAAACTCCTTGGTGTAGCCGGCCTTGACCATCCCGGCGATGACGATGGAGCCGATCGCCACGACCGTGGCGGGCGACGAGCCCGAGAGCGCCGCGAACATCATGCAGGCGACGACGCTGGCGACGGCCAGGCCGCCGGGCAGGTGTCCGACGACCGCCACCGCGACACGGATGATGCGCCTCGCCACCCCGCCGGTGGACATGAAGGTCGAGGCCAGCACGAAGAACGGAATCGCCAGCAGCGTGTAATGGCCATCGAACGCGGCGAACAGCGTCTGCGCGACCGAGCCGAGCGAGGCCTCCGAGTGCAGCAGCAGGAAGGTCATGCTCGACAGGCCGAGCGACACCGCGATCGGAACCCCGATCAGCATCAGGCCCAGCACCATCGCAAAGAGAATCACGACTGCCATGATCAGGCCTCCCGGCGGCTTTGGCCGACGTCGGTTGGCGATGGGCCTGGTCGATCATCTCTTCGGCCTCGTGGCCGGCGACGATCAGGTCTTGTTCGTTGCGTAAGACCCGCCAGCCGGCCTGCGCGAATCGCAGCGTCAGCAGGGCCATGCTGAGCGGCAGGACGAAGTACGGAATGAAGCGGGGCATTTTCTCGTACTTTTCGCCATCGTTGAACAGCGTCGAGACGAACTGCAGAATGTCGGGCATCGGGACATCGTTGGTCTCCATGAAGGCGCGGGTGGTCGCAAACGGATACCAGTAGTCCCACGAGCCCTTGAGCAGCAGGATCGAAAACACCAGGCAGGCGGCTACGGCGAGCAAGGTCACGATGCGACGCGCCCGGCGGGCAGCGGCCTGACCAGGACGTCGACACCAATGTGCAGGTTGTGCTTGACCGAATAGGAGGCACCCAGCAGTACCAGCCAGGCAAACAGAAAGACCGTCACCTCGAGGTGCCAGAGGATGTTGTCATTGAACACGTAGCGGGCGATCACGTTGGCAAAGGTGACAACGTCATCACGCCCAGCAGCAACGCGATCACAGTCTCCTCGATGCTGTTCACCCATTGGTACAGCCGGCCTGCAGGCGCTGTTCTCATGCCCTCTCCACTCATCGAGTCGGTCGGCACCCTTCGAGGGGGGCCTGACCGAATACTGCGCTGCGCGCGCTGGCTTGTTGTTATGTCACGAACCGCCGATGCGCTGCGAAGCGCAATCGCCCCGTGCAGCGCGAACGACCAGGTCAGTCGTTCATCTTCATCGCGGCGTCGATCAGATCGGCACCGATGTCGCCCTCGAACTTCTTCCACACGGGCTTCATCGCCTCGACCCACAACTGGCGCTGTGCCGGGGTCAGTTCACGGATCACGCCACCGGCCTTGAGAATCGCCGCCCGGGCATCCTCATCGACCTTGTTGGAGACCGCGTTGCGCTCCTCGGTCACTTCCCAGAGAATCTTCCAGAACTGGTCGCGTACCTCGGGCTTCAGGCTACCCCACCACTTGGTCGATGCCACCACCAGGTAGTCGATGATGCCGTGGTTGGTTTCGGTCGTGCCGTCCTGGACCTCGAAGAATTTCTGGCCGTAAATATTCGACCAGGTGTTTTCCTGGCCATCGACGACCTTGGTCTGCAACGCGCCATAGACCTCGCTGAACGCCATTTTCTGCGGATTGGCGCCAAGCGTCTGGAACTGCGCCACCAGCACGTCGGAGGGCTGTACGCGGAACTTCAGGCCCTTGGCATCCTCGGGCTTGATCAGCGGCTTGTTCGCCGACAACTGCTTGAGGCCGTTATGCCAGTAGGTCAGGCCCTGCAGGCCGCGCTTTTTCATCGCATCGAGCATCGCCACCCCGGCATCGGAGCGCTGGAACTTCTCGACTGCCGCGACATCCTTGAAAAGGAAGGGCAGATCGAAGATGCGGAACTTCTTGGTGAAGGTCTCGAACTTGGACAGTGACGGTGCGGCCAGCTGCACGTCGCCATTGAGCATCGCCTCGAGCACCTTGTCGTCGTTGTACAGGCTGGAGTTGGCATAGACCTCCATGCAGGCCACGCCGTTCATTTCCTTGTTGACCCGCTCGGCCAACAGGTTGGCGGCGATCCCCTTGGGGTGTTTTTCGCCGTTGACCACGTGGCTGAACTTGATGACCATCTCGCCCTGTTCGCAGCTGGCCTGGACCATCGGGGAGGCTGCCAGGACGGCGGCCCCGAGGGCTGTCGCGATAACTTTGCGCATTTAATGTTCTCCTGCTTGGATGTTCTGAAATAGGAAACAGATCGATTCAATGGCCGCAGACCCTGACCCTGTCCGGCACCTCGCCGGACATCGGCGCCGACCCGGTGCTCACGGACACGCACCGGTCGACGCTTGACGGACCCCGGTGTGTGGACATGTTGTTCGAATCGGGATCCGGTCGCCTCCTGACCATCGCCCTGACGGCTGGTCGCGGTTTTCGCCGACCGACCTGGGAAGGGCAATACCGTAATATTCGCACACTGCGACCACTTGAGGGCCATCGGCAACGATTGCACCCGACAGGATCGGTCAGATTTCGCCAAATCGGCGCCCAGCCATGCTCTTCTACAGGCCCTTGTCCAGCCCGCTGCCGACCAATGCCCGAAAATCCTTCCGTGCTGCGCCCGATCGACGAGTCGGCGCGCGCCCTGGCCCGCCAACTGCTACGGGCGACGCCCACGGCCGCCCTGGCCACGATCGATCCTGGCGACGGCTCACCGCTGGCCAGTCTCGTCACCGTGGCAACGGACCCGGATGGTTCGCCGCTGCTGCTGATCTCGGCGTTGTCCGGACACACGACGGCCTTGCGGGCCAACCCGCGCTGCAGCCTGCTGCTCGCCCGTCCGGGGGCCGGCGATCCGCTCGCCCATCCGCGCCTGACGCTGGTGGCCGATGCCCGGTTCCTCGAGCGCGGTACCGCGGCCTGCCAGCGTGCCCGGCGCCGGTTCCTTGCGCGTCATCACAAGGCCGCGCTGTATGCCGACTTTGGCGACTTCGGTTTCGTGCGCCTGGCACCGGTTCGGGCTTCGCTGAATGGCGGGTTCGGGCGCGCCTACGAAATGACCGCAGCGGACTTCATGGCCAGTACCGCGGTCGACGACAGCTTTTTGCAGATCGAGGCATCGGCAATCGACCACATGAACCAGGACCATCGGCAGGCAATCGCGCGCTGCGCGGCCCATTACTGCGATGCGCCGGCCGGTGACTGGCAGATCAGCGGTATCGATCCGGATGGCGTCGACCTGGTGCTGGGTCAGCGGGTGGCCCGGATGACGTTCGAGCCGCCACTGCGCGACGCGGGCCAGATCCACGCCCGGCTCGTCGAACTGACCACCGGGGCCCGCAAGACCTGATTCCCAGGGTATCGGCCCGGCAAGCGGCGGACCGCCAGAATCTGCGCCCCAATGCGGACGGGCCGCAACGCGGCCCGTCCGTATCGACCCGACGATCAGGCTCAGTGCGGCAGCAACACCCGGTCGATCACATGGATCACGCCGTTGTCAGCCCGGATGTCGGTCGCCACGATCCCCGCCTGGCGATGACGCGCATCCGTCACCTGCAGGTGGGCATTGATCGAGAACGCACCACCCCGCACCGTCGCCAGATGGGTATCGAACGGGATCTGGCCCGCCAGCACCTGACCGGGCAGGACGTGATAGAGCAGGACATCACGCAGCAGCGCCGTGTCGGCGAAAAGCGCCTCCTTGACAGGTTCACCCGCCCAGCAATGCGCCGAACGCGTCATTGGTCGGCGCGAACACGGTCAACGGTCCGGGCGCATTCAGTGCCTCGACCAGGTCGGCGGCCACCACCGCTTGCACCAGCAGGCTGAAATTGCCGTCGGCGCTGGCGATGTCGACCAGCGACCGCGCCGGGCAGCCGGCTGGCTGTCCGGCGGCAGGAGCACCTTGTCGATCACGTGGATCACGCCGTTTGTCGCCAATACGTCGAGCTGCCACGATGTTGCTCATCCGCGCGCGCCCGTCAGTGATCGCCAACGACCCATCGACCCGCAGCGTGCTGCCCTCGACGGTGCCGATGTCCGTCTCGAGCGGCACCGCGCCAGCCAGCACCTGGCCGGGGACGACGCGGTAGGTCAGGACCCGGGTCAGCAGCGCCTTGTCGGCGAGCAACGCATCGGCGGTCGTGTTCAACTCGGCCAGCAGGTCGGCGAACGCCGCATCGGTGGGCGCGAAGACGGTGAACAGGCCGGCACCGGACAAGGTGTCCGCGAGGTCGGCAGCCAGCACCGCCTGTACCAGGATCGAGAAGCCGGGCAAGGCCTGCGCCTGTTGCACGATCGTCTTGTCGGCCGGCAGGATCACCTTGTCGATCAGATGGATCACCGCGTTGTCGGCCATGATGTCGGTGGCGGTGATGTTCGCGGTGCGCCCGCGCCCGTCGTTGATGACCAGACCGCCCTGGGCGGGACTGCTCACCTTGAACACCGCGCCCGACACCGCCGTGATCGCCTGGCCCACGGGTACATCGGCCGCCTTCACCTCACTGTCCAGCACATGGTAGGTCAGCACCTGGGTCAGCAGCGCCTTGTCGGCCAGCAACTGGTCCTTGGTGACATTCAGCTCGGCCAGCAGCGCCGAGAACGCGTCGTTGGTCGGCGCGAAAACCGTCAGCGGTCCCGGGCCGGACAAGGCGCCGGCCAGGTCGGCGGCCACGACCGCCTCGACCAGGATGGACAGCGCCGGTTCTGCCTGGGCAACGGTGACCGCGTCGTTCTTGGTACTGACCTGCGCCGCGGCATTGGTGGCCGCATCCGGGCTCACCGCGGTGGCGGCGGCAGGGCCGGTGACCGGGCTGTCATCCGAGCCGCAGGCGGCCAGCGTGGCCGCCACTACCGCGACCAGGCCGCTCTTGACAATTCTGTTCATTCTTTCGCTCCTGGGATCTGGATGGCCGGAAATGACCTTGTCTAATTAATGACTTATTGGTCATTGTAGAGACTCTTCGGTCGTTTCGGCAAAATCCGTAGCGATCGCAGGGGCTTGACAAAAAAAATGGGCGCCCTTTGTGGGGCGCCCCTGGCCTGGCCGAGCCCGAATGGGTCAGTCAGACCCGGCCGGTGCCACCGGCTGGCGCTGGACGCCGGCGGTCGCCAGCTCGAACGCCTCGCGGATCACCGCCATGTCGCCGATGTGATTGGCCAACAGCAGGATCAGCCGGGCATTGACATCCGCGCTCTGCGCATCATCGAGCCCCTGGTGGATGTCGATCAGGGCTTCGTAGAAGGCGTCGGGCGACGCCAGGTTGGTTTCGGTGACGAGGTGGGTCTTCATGTTGTCCATCCGAGGGTTCGCCGAATGGCTGCATCCAGCCAGCCAGCCTCCAGTTGACGGGATCGGCCAGAGACATGCTGGTCCGGCCGCAGCAGGTAGACCGTGCCCGGTTGCAGGTCGTAGCGCTCGGTCACCAGCCCTTGTGCATCGTGCAGGCGCTCGATGCCAGGCACCGCAGGCAGGCCGGAAGGTGGATCCCGGTGAATCACGCACAGACCGGCCTGGGCATCGAATTCGCGCAGTTTGTGCAGCACGCCCGACAGCCGATCCGGGGTGAGATCGTCTCCGGCCGCCACCAACAGGCACAGGTGATGCACCAGCCTGTCGATCAACCACGCCGGATCGCCGCCCGACGTGACCACCGGCGCATCGAGTGCGGTGGCACCCGGCACCATGCGTCCGGCAAAGGGCTCGGTATCGGGGGTGTTGAGCGGCGAGTCGTGCAGGGTCGCCGGCACCGACAGGCGCCCGCTGTTGACCAGGGCGCGCGCGAACGGCACGCGGCGCGACAACTCGAGCACCGCGTTGCGAAACACCTTGCTGATCGCGCTCTTGGGCGTGATGAAGTCGGTGGCCCGGGTGGAGTTGAGAATGTTTTCATCGGCCGCGTAGACCCGTTCGCTGTCGTAGGAGTCGAGCAGGCTCTCGGGCGACAGGCCCTGCATCACCCGGGCCAGTTTCCAGGCCAGGTTCTCGGCATCCTGCACCCCGCTGTTGGCCCCGCGCGCGCCGAACGGCGACACGCCGTGGGCGCTGTCGCCGGCAAAGATCACCCTGCCCTTGCGGAACCGGTCCATCCGCTTGCAGGCGAACGTGTAGATGCTGACCCACTCGAGTTCGAACGGCACGTCTTCGCCCAGCACCGCCTTGACCCGTTTCTGGACATTCTCGTGACGGGTTTCCTGCTCGGGATCGGCATCCCAGCCTAGCTGGAAGTCGATCCGCCAGATGTCATCGGGTTGCTTGTGCATCAGCACCGACCAGTCCGGATGGAAAGGCGGGTTGAACCAGAACCGCCGCTCGGTCGGGAAGTCGGCCTTCATCCGGATGTCGGCGATCAGAAAGCGGTCGCGGAACACCCGGCCGCGGCTCTCCAGTCCCAGCACCGAACGAATGGGCGAGCGCGCCCCATCGCAGGCGATGACCCAGTCGGCTGCCAGGTCGTAGTCGCCATCGGGCGTCTCGATGCCCAGCAGCACCTGCTCACCGACCTCGCGCAGCGTCGAGACCTTGTTGCGCCAGCGAATCTCGATATTGGGCATCTGCAATGCCCGTTCGACCAGGAAGCCCTCGGCGTAGTACTGCTGCAGGTTGATGAATGCCGGGCGCTTGTGGCCCGGCTCGGGCTGCAGGTCGAACGAGTAGACCATCTCGTCGCGCAGGAAGACCTTGCCGGTCTTCCAGTCCACGCCCTTGTCCACCATGCGCTCGCCGCACCCCAGGTGATCGAAGATCTCGAGCGTACGCTTGGAAAAGCAGATCGCGCGCGATCCGCTGGAGAGCCGGTAATCATCGTCGAGCAACAGCACGTCGATGCCGCGCTGCGCCAGGTCGATCGCCACGCTCAGCCCGACCGGGCCGGCGCCGACAACCACCACCCCGCGCCGCACGGCGGCCTCGCCCTGCAGTTCGGGGGGCGTCTGGTATTGGTATTGGACCGACTGGTAGTCGGTGACCGGGTTCGCTGTCATGCCTGTCTCCGCGAATCGCCTGATGGGCCTGATCGGCGGGTCCGCGGATCCGCCGCTCCGTTGCAGTTTATCCCTGCAGCGCGCCCCACATCTCCTGGTCGCGCTCGGCAGTCCAGATGCGCGGATGCTTGATACCGCTCGCTTCGTCGTAGGCACGGCTCACGTCGAACGGCAGGCAGTGCTCGTAGATGAAGACCTGGCCAAAGACAGGGTCCATCACCTTGCGGGTGTCCTCGAACACCCGCTTGAGATCATGGCCTTGCTTCACACCGGCTTTCGCGGTCTCGAACAGGTCGGTCACCCACTTTTTCGTGTAATCGATCGCCTTGTTGCAATCGGCGGCGGTTTCCATCGCCGGGCCGCGCCCCGGCACGAGTTTTTCAGGCCCGAGCGCGCGCAACGCCTCGAGCGAGGCCGGCCAGTCGGCCAGTTGCGCATCACCTGTGTAGACACCGGCGTTGTATTCGACCAGGTCGCCCGAGAAGCAGATTTTCTGCGCGGGCAGCCAGGCAATCGTATCGCCCTTGGTATGCCCGGCGCCGACATGCATCAGCTTGACCTCCAACGAGCCCAGGTACAGCGTCAACTCACGCTCGAACACCATCGTCGGCCAGGTGAGGCCGGGAATGGATTCGACGTTCTGGAACAGACGGGGAAAACGCTCGATCTCGGACTTCATGTCGGCCTCGCCGCGCTCGACGATCATCTCGTAGGTGCCGCGGCTGGCGATCACCTCGGAGGCGCCCTCTTTGAAGTAGGCCGACGCGCCCAGAACGCGGACCGCATGGTAATGGGACAGCACCACGTACTTGATCGGTTTGTCGGTGATCTCGCGGATGCGCTTGATCAGGTCGGCAGCCATCACCGGCGTCGCCGTGGTGTCGATGACCATGCAGGCGTCATCGCCGATGATGACGCCCGAGTTCGGGTCGCCCTCGGTCGTGTAGGCATAGGCGTTGTCCGACAACCTGGTGAACGTGACCTGCTTTTCGGTCAGGTCGCCTTTCGAGGCGAATTGCTTGCTCATGAATCCTCCGGTGGTGCTGCTAGATGAATGCCAAGCCAAGCGGCGGACCCTGTGCTCCTAGTCATCGCGCGACGGCATTGTTTGATATTATCGAATCCATTGTCCCTTTGCAAACTCCAAGATCCAGCCATGCCAAACCCGATGTCTGCCTTTGCCGGTTCGAATCCCGCTCACGCCACCGGTGCCGGTGTGGACACCCTGCCGGCGGCTCCCGGCGGATCGGGGCGACCGCAGCGCGGCATCCAGTCGATGGAGGTCGGCGGCCGGTTGCTGAACTCGCTGACGGCCGCCGAAGGCCCGATGATGCTCAAGGACCTGGCGGCCGCGGCCAGCCTGAGCGCGGCCAATGCCCACCCCTACCTGGTCAGTCTGATCAAGCTCGGGCTGGTCGAACAGGACGCGGCGTCGGGGCGCTATTCGCTGGGCGCGTTCGCGCTCGAAATGGGCCTGGCCGCGATGCGCCAGCGCGACGAGATCCGGATGGCGGCGCACTGCGCCACGGCACTGGCGGCCGCCACCGGCTTGTCGGTCGCCGTCGCGGTCTGGGGCAATCTGGGAGCGACCGTGGTGCAGCTGGTGCCGGCCCGCAGGCCCCTGCACGTGGCGCTGCGTACCGGCAGCGTGCTCTCGCTGGTCAACACCGCCACCGGGCGGATCTTCGGCGCCTACCTGCCCGAGTCGGTCTGGGCGGGCCGGCTGGCCTGCGATGGCGACGCGGTCGGGGGCGATCCGGCGGGCAGGACCGGCGTGCACAAGGAGCTCTTTGCCCGCGTGCGCGAGCGCGGCATGGCCCGCGCGGACGGCCTGCCCATCCCCGGTGTCAATGCGTTCAGCGCCCCGGTGTTCGATCATGACGGCGGACTGCTGTTGTCGATGACCATCCTGGGCGCGGCCGGCGACCTGGCAGCCGACTGGGACAACCCGCTGGCTGCCGAGTTGCGCGAGGCCTGTCGCGGGTTGTCGCGCCAGCTCGGCTGGCGGGCGCGCGACTGAATCAGGCACGGCTGCGCACCAGCGCCATCATCGACCAGACACCGATCGCCGGCCCGATCGCCAGCCATGGCAGCACCGCTGACGGCGGCCAGACCGCCAGCGCGATCGTCACCGTCTGGATGCTGACCAGGCTGATCGCAAAGCCCAGGCAGTTGACCAGCGTGAGCACGCTGCCCACGACGGCCCGCGGGCTGTTGTTGGCCGTCAGCGCGCTGAACTGCGGCGAATCGGCCGACACCGAGGTTCCCCAGGCCAGCATCCAGACCGCGAATGCCCACCAGGGCATCTCGAACATCACGACACTGAGCAACGCACAACTGCCACTGACCGCGAGCAGCGTCGTGGCCACCCGTGCCCCTCCGACCCGGCGCACCAGCAGGCCGCCGACGATGCACCCGACCCCGCCGATGCCGATGACGATCGCCGACAACAGCGACACCGCCGGCCCTGGCCCCGTGTGCAGGTAGTAGGCGATGATCGCCGGCACGCTGACGAACATCGCATACAGCTCCCACATGTGCCCGAAGTAGCCCAGCGCCGACGCGCGCACCTTCGGGTCCTGCCAGATCACCGCCAGCGAGCGTAACTGCACCCGCTGTCCCCTGGCCAGGTAGGGGCCGTCGGGCACCAGCGCGTAGACCAGTAACCCACCCGCGACAGCCACCCCCGACAACACGACCAACACCTGCGCCCACGGCCAGTCGGCGCCGTAGGCACGCAACGCGTGGGGCATCGCGGTGCCAAACACCAGCGCACCGACCAGAAAGCCCAGCGCGTGGCCGAGCCCCTGATGAAACCAACCCGAGGCGATCTTCATGCCCACCGGATAGATGCCGGCCAGAAAGAAGCCCACGAGCAGCCGGCTGGCCACCATTGCGGCAAAGCTCTGCGGCGCGAGCAGGCAGACCAGGTTGCCGGCCGCGGCCAGCAGCGAACTGATCAGGAACACCCGCCGCGGGGAAACGCGGTCGGCAACCATCGCCCAGGCATAGACGAGGGTGCCGACGATGAATCCCGCATTCACGCCCAGCAGCAGCAGGCCCTGGGAAGCCGGGTCGAGCGCCCACTGCCGTTGCAGCGGCGCCAGCACCGCGTTGGCACCGAACCAGAGCGAGGTGCCCGCGAACTGCGCCAGGACCACGACAGGCAGGATGTGCCACGGTACGCGTGGGCTCAAAGATCGATCACCAACACGCCGCCCGGCTTCGCACACCGCGAAGAGCACAGGATCACCCGGCCCTCGCGCTGGCGGGCGCTGAGCACGTAGTCGCGATGCTCGACAGCGTCGGACGCGGCCGGATCGTAAGTGGCGGCGCAAACCCCGCAGATGCCGTCCGAGCACTTGATGTCGACCGGCACACCGGCGTCCAGCAACACATCGGTTGCCGACCGGTCGGCCGGGATGTCCAGCGTGCGCCCCTGCCGGGCGAGGGTCAGGCGGAACGGATGATTCTCGTATTCGGGCGGTTCGGGAGTGGTGAAGTACTTCTGTGCAGCGCCTCGCCGGGCCAGCCCTTGTCGGTCGCCACGGCGAAGACGCCATCCATGTAGCGCGCCGATCCGCAGGTGTAAACCTGCATCCCTGGTTCGTACGCCGGCACCAGCGCCTGCAGGTCGGCCCGGCCGCCCTCGTCCTTGAAGTGAAAATGCGCGTGATCACGCCACGGTGCCGACTCGATATCGGGCACGAATCCGGCGCTGGTCCGGCTGGCCGCGCTGTAGTGGAAATCGAACGCCGCGCCCTCGCGATGCAGCGTGTGCGCCATCGTCAGCATCGGGGTGACCCCGATGCCACCGGCGAACAACAGCGAGCGGGTCGCGCCCGGCACCAGCGCAAACAGGTTTGCCGGCTTGCTGACGAACACCCGCTTGCCCTCGCGAAACGCCCGGTGCATCAGCATCGAGCCACCCTTGCCCCGGGGTTCGCGCTGTACCCCGAGCACGTAGCGGCTCCGATCCTGCGGATCGCCCGCCAGGCTGTACTGGCGCGGATACTCCGGGGCGATGATGACCTCGATATGGGCACCGGCATCGAACGCCGGCAACGGCGCACCATCGACCGACTCGAATTCGTAGCGGGCGATGTCGGCCGTCATCTCCTCGCGCCGGCGCAACACCACCGGGAACACCGGCGGTTCGCCCTCTGGCATCCTGAACGGCGGGACCAGGTCGGCGGTCTGCCCGGCCGCCACCCGCCGCCGGTGCTCGGCCGGCGTGAGCAGCGCCTTGTAGCGGGCGATACCCTCCTCGCGGTCGACCGGAAACGCCACCGGATAGGGCGGCGGCATCTTGTCGGCCGGGTACACGGCCAGCGTCTGATCCTCGTAGCGCAGCTTCAGGTCTTTCTGCAGGCCGCGGGTGTGCGTCTGTGCCGCCTTCACGTAGCCGCCGGTGACGCGGTCCAGTTCGATGTCCCACCACCACTTTTTGAGCGGGTTGATCGTGCCGCGCTCGAGCTTGTCGTCCAGCGCCGCGAGCCGCTTCGCCTGGCCGGGGAAGTTCATAGCCACCCAGCGAAACGCCGAATCGGCGAACAAGCCCTCGAGGTTCCACGGACAGGTCTTCATGCAGCGCCCGCACATGCCACCGCCCGAGTTGGTGATCCGGTAGCGGGCGCACTTCTCGGCATCGGACTTGTAGATCTCGTAGCCGTTGTACATCAGCTTGGGACCGGCGGTGATCGCGCCCGACGGGCACTCGCGCGCGCACTTGTTGCAGTTCTCGCAAAACCGCTGCAGGCCAAAATCGATCGGCTGGTCGGCCTGCATCGGCATGTCGGTGCTGACCGTGCCCGATTTGAGCCGCGGCCCGAGAAACGGGTTCAGGATCACCTCGCCTATCCGGCTGACCTCGCCCAACCCGGACAACAGCAGCAACGGCGGTTGCAGCACGTCGCCATCGAGCACCGTGTGCACCCGGGCCGAATAGCCGAGCCGGCGGATCTGCTCGCCGATCACGCCGCCCAGCATCGAAAAGCGCAGGTAGGCGCGCATGCTCTGCGCCACCGAGATCCAGTCGTCGCCGCTGCAGCCTTCCATGGTCTCGTGACCCTGGTCGAGCAGCATGTTGACCCCGTTCGCGTGATAGGGCTGCATCTCGTTGCCGCCGGCATCGTGCGAGTAGTACGCCCACCGGGGAATGGCGCAGATGCCGACCGCATCGCAACTGAGGTAGTAGGACGCGCCCTTCAGGTTGTCGGCATTGCGTTTAGGATCGCTCACCGATGGCGACACCGGGCCGCGCGCCTCGCCGAACTGCAGCAGGATCAGCGCGCCCAGCGCGCGCCGCGCACACGCCCCGATCGGGCTCTTCATCACATAGTGCGCGTTCTTGCCCTGGTCCTGGACATTGCGGCCCATGTCGCCGCAGATCACCCGGGCAAAGAAGTCGGCCCGCTTGGGAAAGCGCGGCACCCGCGGATGATCGATGTAGGTGGTGGGCTCGGCCTTGCGGGTCAGGGTCTCGAACGGGTAGGCACCCAGCCGGTACTCGCGCTTCTGGTAGGGATCCTGGTTGAGCGCGCCTTGAGCGTGCCCACGCCCAGCCACCAGCGCGGCCCGTGCGAGCGGATCCTGTCGGCCAGGCCCGCGTCGGCCAGCGGCTGGTCGGGGGCCATCGTCAGATTGGTCGTGACCGCGGCCAGCCCGAAGCGGCTGCCCATGTAGGGGTTGACCAGGGCGCCGCCGTCCGCTCCCGGCCCGGATTGCCATTGGCCCAATCCGCTGGCCACCGCCAGCCGGCCCAGGTCGACATCGGCGCAGGTGGCCGAGTGCGCCCGCGACTCGAACCCGAGCATGCGCAGGTAGCTGCTGAGCAGCACCGCGGTCTGCGCCGCCAGCATCGCCGCGCTGGGCCTGGGTGCCGCGAATCCAGTCGCAGCCGGCCTCGTTCTCGCCCGGGTCGCGCCAGTACTCGACGGCGAACACCAGCGCGTGATCGTGCGAATCGATCGGGCCGTGCACCTTGCGCGCCGAATCGAGCACGTCGGCGTAGATCATGTCCATGCCGGCGGCAAAGGTCTTGACCTGCCCCGACTCGAGCTCCGCCGCCAGCGCCGCCACCATCGGGTTACGAATGGGCTCCGCGAGCCGGGCCTGCGCCGGCACCCGGCAGACGCCGGCCGCCGTGGCATCGAAGTAATAGGCGGCGCTCTTCAGGTGCTGGCTGCGCGCCACTAAATCGTTCGGGATCTCCCCCGCGACCGGATTGACCTGCCCGTCGCGGACCACGTCGAACATGCCGATGAAGCGGGCCATCGCGTGGGACAACGACTCCGGGTCGGGATCGTCGAACGACAGCCGCTGCATTGGCGGCATCGCTGCCAGGTCGGGCAACGACGTCTGCCGCGCCAGCCGCTCGTGCGGATAAGGGCCGAGATGGAAGGGGCGACCTTTATAGGAAAACAGACGCATGACTATCCTGGTTGCGTGGCACCCGTGCATTCTGCTACAACATCCGTGGCGGGCGGCACGGTGGCAGAATCGAAGTGGCCCGGTGCCCCCAGGAGCGTTGCAGATGCAGTTTCGCCAGACCCGTTTCGCCGACGACCTGCTCGGCATCACCACCGTGCGTGCGATCGTGTTCATCGATGGGCAAAATTGCCCGGTCAGCGACGAGTACGACGGCCTCGATGACGACGCCATCCAGATTCTTGGCCTGGTCGATGGCGAGCCTGTTGCCTGCGGGCGCATCCGCACCGTCGGGGGCATTGCCAAGCTGGAGCGGCTGGCGATCCGTCGGCAGTGGCGCGGCCAGGGCCACGGCAACGGGCTGCTCGAATTCATGATGCAGGTCGCCCGGGCACGGGGCCACAAGCGATTCAAGCTGCATGCCCAGGTGCAGGCCGTCGGCTTCTATCGTCGGCACGGCTTCGAGCCAGGCGGTCCGGTCTTCCAGGAAGTCGGCATCGACCACCTGCTGATGACCCGCGACGCCTAGGGCCTGTTCACCCTGAGGACGCACCCGTGTGAGGCCGAAGGGCCATCGCCCCTCAGGGCTGCCAGCGGCGTCGCTCGCTCCTTACGTGCCTTGGCAGTCGATCAAGCCTGGCATCAGCGCGTGACCCTTGAGATCGAACGTGGCATCGGCGTTGGCGGGCACCCTGAGCGACTTGCCGGTCTCGACCACCTGGCCGGCAGCGACGATGACAGCGACCGGATCGCCCAGTTCACCGCGCCCCAGGTCCAGGATGGCCGCGTCGCGAAGAAGAAAAGTGGCCATGCTTTCGCCGCTGTTCAAGATTGAAGATGCCAGCGCTCAACCGGTCAGCATTCCGGCATCGCTTAGCCAGCGCTGCATCACCGGGCCGAGCAGCGCCGCGGCAATCAGCCCGGCGGGCAGATGCGCCTCCCGGTAGTGATCTGCCGCATCGAGCAGGTTCAGCGTTCCCAGCACCCGGCCGCGGTGGCGCAACGGCAGGTTCAGCGTCGATTCGAGCCCCAGGCTCAGGATCAACTCGTGATCGGGAAACGCCCAACGGATGTCGTCGGCCGAGTGGCCGATGTACGGCTGGCCCTGGACCAGCAGCCGCTGGCCCCACGGCGTCGGGCCCATCGCCTTCGTGCCGCTGACCGGATAGGCGATCGGCTGGTTCGAATAGACCCGGGTCACCAGTGACGAATCGCCCGAGTAGGCCAGCACCGTGAACAGGCGATGGCCGATCACGTCGTTCAACACATGGTCCGCCTCGGTCCAGATCGCATCGCTCGATGACAACGACGCAACCGCCCCGGCCAGGCGCGCCAGCGCGTCGACCGTCTGGTCAGCCGTCGTCGCGGCGCCGGCATCGTCCGACCGATTCGTCTTCATCTGACCACCCCTTTCACTTGTTGAACAGCAGGTCCGGCAACCAGAGCACGATCCGCGGCCAGGCGGTGATGATGACGACGGCGACCAGCATCAGCACAAAGAACGGGAAGGCGGCGCGAGCCACCCGCCCGATGGGCACGCCGGTCATCCCCTGCAGCAAGAAAAGATTGAACCCCACCGGGGGCGTCATCTGGCCCAGTTCGACCATCAGCACGACAAACACGCCGAACCAGATCGGATCGAAGCCCATCGCGATGACCGGCGCCAGTGTGATCGGCAGGCTCATCACGACGATGGAGATGCCATCGAGAAACAGGCCGAGCACGACGTAGAACAGGGCGAGCATGGCGATCAGGCCATAAGGGCCGATCTCGGTGGCGGCAATCGCCGTGGCGACATCCTGCGGCACATGCATGTAGCCCATCGCGGTGGAAAGAAAGGCCGCCGCGACCAGGATGGTGCACACCATCGTCGAGGACATCACCGCGCCCATCAGGCTCTCTCGAAGCAGCTGCCACGACATCTGGCGCAGCAGCGAGACGATCAGCAGCGTCCCCAACACCCCGACTGCGGCCGCCTCGGACGGGGTCGCCAGACCTGAATAGATCGAGCCCAGCACCACGAGGATCAGGACGAAGATCGGCAACAAGTCGAGCAATGCCCGGCCCTTGCCCTGCAGCGGCTTGGTGACCCGCGGCGCCAGTTGCGGCGACAGGGAACAGCGAACCGCGATGTACGCCGAATACAGGCCCGCCACCAGCAGCCCCGGCAGCACGCCGGCGGCGAACAAACGCGAGATCGACACCTCGGCCAGCACGCCGTAGATGATCATCACGATCGATGGCGGAATCAGCAGCCCCAGGCTGCCCGCGCCGGCCAGCGAGCCGATCGACAGCCCTTCGTCGTAGCCCCGCTCGCGCAGTTCGACACTGGTGATCTTACCGACCGTGGCGGTGGTCGCGGCCGACGATCCGGACACCGCCGCAAACAGCGTCGAGCCTGCGACGTTGGTATGGATCAGGCCGCCCGGAATACTGGCCACGAAGGGCACCAGGCCGCGGAACAGGCGCATCGACAGATCGGTGCGAAAGATCATCTCGCCCATCCAGATGAACAGCGGAATCGCCGCGAGCTCCCAGGAGCTCGCGCTGCGAAAGAGGATCTTGCCCAGCACGGCACCGATGCGATGAGCCGAAAAGTCCAACACCAGCGCCAGGCCCGTCGTCGACACCAGCAGCAAACCGATGAACACCCACACCCCGCTGCCCAGGAACAGCAGGATCAGCAACAACACGACAAGCCCGGTGAGAAGCGCCTCCATCGCCCGCCCTACTCGGTGGCCGCGGACCGGATGGGATCGCCACCGGCCGCCACCCGCAGGAAACACGCCAACAACTGCAGCATCAGGATCACCAGGCCCAGCCACATCGCGCCGACCGGGATCCAGAGCGGCACCTCGGCGATGCTCTCGCTCACCGAACCACGAGTCAGGTTTCGCAGCGCATCACGGCCGACCCACCAGGCACAGAAACCGGCCATCGCAAAACTCACCCCCAGGCAGAACAACTCGGCGATGCGCCGTGGCCGCCCGCCCAGTCGGCCGATCACCAGGTCGACCCGGATCAGGTGGCCGGCGTTGAGCGCGTGCCCGGCGGCGAGGAAGGTCATCGCGGCAACCCCGTAGCCGACGAACTCATCGAGCACGAATGTCGAGCGGCTGAAAAAACTGCGCATCACGATCTCGACCACGATGTGCCCGAACACGTAGACGAGCAACAGGGCCGCCACCGCGGCACAGGCCCGGCTGAGCCCGCTGATCCATCGATCGAACAGCGCAATGGCGGCGTGCATCGGCCGACTCCCCGGTTGCTCAGCGGTCGGTCACTTCATGTAGGCGTCGAGAATCGCCCTGCCCTTGTCGCCGGTCTTGGAGAGCCACTCGGTACGCGCCACCTCGCCGGCCTTGGCGAGCGACGCGAGAAAGGCCGGATCGACCCCGGTCACGACATTGACGCCGGCAGCCTTCATCGCCTTGTAGTTCTCGGCCACCCGGGTTTCCAGCGCCGCCCACACGTGTTCCTCGGCCATCTTGGCCGCCTTGAGCACCGCATCCTGTTTCGCCTTGTCCAGGCTGGCCCAGGTATCGAGATTGATGTGCACCATGTTCAGCGGCAACGCGTAGTTCACCTCGGTGAAGTGGCTCAGGTGCTCCCAGAACTTGGCGTTGGTCCCGCCTTCGGCCGAGGTCAGCACGGCGTCGATGCCGCCGGTGGACAGTTGCGGCACGACGTCGGCCCAGCTGAGCTGGATCGGTGCGGCCTTGGCTTCCTTGAGCGTGATCGTGCTGTTCGCATCGTAGGTGCGGATCTTCAGGTTCGCCAGCGCATCGCCGCTATCGATGGCCTTCTTGGCCCAGAAGCCCGACGCCGGCCAGGGCGAGGCCCACAGCAGCTTCTGGTTGTTGGCCTTGAAAACGGCATCGTAGGACGGTCGCGCGATGTCGAGCAGTTTGCGGGCATCGGCCGGCGTCTTGGCCAGGAACGGCAGCGACGGCAGCAGGAACATCGGATCGATGCCCCCGAGTGGCCCGACATAGGTGTTGGCCAGGGGAAGCGCGCCATCGGCGACCGCGTCGAGTTGGTCCTTGGACTTGTAGCCGATCGAGCCTCCGAAATGATGGACCACCTTGATCTCGCCTTTGGTAAGCTTGCCCAGTTGCTCACCGAAGATCTTGTCTCCCTCGGCATGGATCGAGGTATCGTTATACTCGTTGGCCATGTCCCAGATCACGGGCTTGGCCATCGAAGGTGTGGCAGCGAGGCCGACGGATGCCGCCAGCAGGGCAAGCTTGAAAAAATGCTTCATCAGAGGTCTCCTAATGCCGGTAGGCGCCGGTTCGCAAAGTGGATCGGGTGCTTGATACCGATGCGGACGAGTCTATCAGTCAATCCGCGGTCCGCGCCGCAATCGACGTGGACGACACCCCGCCGCGGCCCGCCTGTCAGGGGTAGGGGCTGATGCTATGCTCGGGCCCGGGCAGGTGCCCGGTTGCGTCGAACGGATACCCAGATGAAAAGAATTTCCGACTTCAAGGTCCTCACCTTCGATACCTACGGCACCCTGATCGACTGGGAAACCGGTATCTACAACGGCCTGGAGCCGTTGATCGAAAAAGCCGGCCTCGACGACAAACCGCGCGACGACATCCTGGCGATGTTCGCGCGGCACGAATCCGATCAGCAGGCGCAAACCCCGACCATGGTCTACATGCAACTGCTGTCGGTCGTTTACCAGCGTCTGGCCACCGAGTGGGACGTGAAGGTCAGCCAGGAGGAGGCGAACATCTTCGGGGCCTCGGTCCCCGATTGGCCCGAATTTGCCGATTCGCCCCGCGCGCTGCAATACCTGAAGCACCATTTCAAGATCGTGACCCTGACCAATTGCGACCGCCTGTCCTACCGCGGCAGCAACCTGCGTTTGCGCATCGGTTTCGATGCGATCTACACCGCTCAGGACATCGGCTCTTACAAGCCCAGTCCGCGCAACTTCGAGTACATATTGCAGCGTCTCGAACAAGACTTCGGGTTGGGCAGGGCCGACATCCTGCACACTGCGCAGAGCCTGTTTCACGACCATGCGCAGGCCAACCGTTTCGGTCTGGCCAATGCCTGGATCGACCGACGGCACGCCACCAAGGGCTGGGGAGCAACGATGCCACCCCCCGGATCACCTACCTACGATTATCGCTTCGACAGCATGATGGACATGGTGCGGGCGCACCGGCAGGAACTGGCCACCCGCTGAGCGGCAACCACTGCCCGAAGATCCTTTATCCTCCGGTTTCAGACAGCTGGCTGTTGACCCTGCTGCCCGGCCGCCAGGCTGGCGGCTTCACTCGTTGCTGACAAGAGGCAATATGGCCCCCAAAACCGCACGCCTGGGCGTGGACATCGGCGGCACCTTCACGGACGTGGTGCTGGAGAACGAGGCGGGTCAGTTCTCGACCAAGGTCCTGACGACCTACGCGGCGCCCGAGGACGCGATCGTCGAGGGCATGCATCAGGTCTGCGCCAAGGCCGGCATCGCCACGTCGCAGATCGCCCAGATCATCCACGGCACGACGCTGGCCACCAATGCGCTGATCGAGCGCCGCGGGGCCAAGACCGCGCTGGTGACGACCAAGGGGTTTCGCGACGTCATCGAGATGCGCACGGAATCGCGCTTCGAGCAGTACGACCTGAACCTGACGCTGCCCGAGCCGCTGCTGCCCCGGCAGCGCCGCTACGTGCTGAACGAGCGGATCGGCGCCCGCGGCGAGGTGCTGGTGCCACTCGATCCGGCCGAACTGTCGGCGCTGGCCGGGCAACTGAAGCAGGCCGACTACGAGAGCATCGCGATCGGCCTGATCCACGCCTATGCCAATGACGTGCACGAGCGTCAGGTGCGCGAAACCCTGCAGGCCAGGCTGCCCGGCGTGATGATCTCGATCTCGAGCGAGGTGTCGCCACAGATGCGCGAGTACGAGCGCTTCAACACGGTGGTCGCCAATGCCTATATCAAGCCGCTGATGAAATCGTATCTGGGCCGGCTGGCCAGGCGCCTGCACGATGAAGGCGCCGATTGCCCGGTGTTCCTGATGCACTCGGGCGGCGGCATCATCTCGCTGCAGAACGCGGCCGAGTTCCCGGTGCGGCTGGTCGAATCGGGCCCGGCGGGCGGCGCGGTGTTTGCCGCCACCATCGCCGCGCGCTACGGCCTGCCCAAGGTGCTCTCTTTCGACATGGGCGGCACCACCGCCAAGATCTGCCTGATCCGTGACCAGTCGCCCAAGACCAGCCGGGTGTTCGAGGTCGCCCGCACCTATCGGTTCAAGAAGGGTTCGGGCATGCCGATCTCGATCCCGGTCATCGACATGGTCGAGATCGGCGCCGGGGTGGCTCGCTCGCGTCGATCGACGCCATGCACCAGATCCGGGTCGGCCCCGAATCGGCCGGCTCGGAACCAGGGCCGGCCTGCTACGGGCACGGTGGGCAGCACCCGGCGGTCACCGATGCCGACCTCGTGCTGGGCCGGCTGGACCCGGACCACTTCGCGGGTGGCTCGATCCGGCTCGATCCCCTGGCGTCCCGGCGCGCGCTGGTTGACGACATCGGCACGGCGCTGGGCATGGACGAGCAGACGGCGGCGTTCGGCGTGGCCGAGGTCGTCGACGAGAACATGGCCAACGCGGCCCGGGTGCACGCGGTCGAGAACGGCGAGGACATCGCCCAGTACACGATGATCGCGTTCGGCGGTGCCGCGCCGCTGCACGCGGGCCGCTTGTGCGAAAAGCTCGGCATCGCCAGATGCCTGGTGCCCCGGGCGCCGGCGTCGGCTCGGCAATCGGGTTCTTGCGGGCACCGTTCAGTTTCGAGGCGAACCGCTCGGTCTACATGCGCCTGTCCACGTTCGATGCCGGCCGGGTCCGCGAGCTATTGGCCGAACTGGAGGAGGAGGCAACCCAGTTCGTTCGCTCCTGTGATGCCAACGCGCCTATCGTGGCCGAATTCAAGGTCTACATGCGCTACAGCGGCCAGGGCTGGGAGATCCCGGTGTCGCTGACCAAGGCCCAGGCACAGGCGCCCGATGCGGACACCTACCAACGACTGTTCGAGGCCGGCTACGAAAAGCTGTTCGGGCGTACGGTCGGCGGCATGGACGTGGAGGTGACGGTCTGGGCGGTCAACGCGACCACGCCCAGGCAGCCGGTAGACCCCACGTCGGCGGGCCCGCTGGCGCAGCAGGTTCGGGCCGCCAGCCGCCGCCCGCTGTTCGACCCGGCACTGTCCCGCCAGGTCGATGCCGGGGTGATCGCCCGCGATTCGCTGGCCAGCGGCCAGGGCCTGGCCGGCCCGGCGGTGATCACCGAGGATGAAACCACGATCATCGTGCCCTCGAGCCGCGTCGCGATCCGCCAACCCGATGGCTGTATCGACCTGATCCCCCGCCCCACCGGAGCCGCCTGATGCGCACCGATTCGATCGTCTCTCACCAGGTCATGTGGAACCGGCTGATCTCGGTGGTCGAGGAGCAGGCGCAGGCGCTGATCCGCACCGCGTTCTCGACATCGGTCCGCGAGGCCGGCGACCTGTCGGCCGGCGTCTACGACGTGGCCGGCAACATGTTGGCGCAGGCCGTGACCGGCACCCCGGGCCACGTGAACTCGATGGCCGAATCGGTCGGGCACTTCATCCGCCGGATCGGGCCGCAGAATATGTTCGACGGGGATGTCTGCATCACCAACGACCCGTGGGAGGGCACAGGACACCTGCACGACATCACGGTGGTGACCCCGTCGTTCTTCCAGGGCCGGCATGTCGGCTACTTTGCCTGCACCGCGCACGTCGTCGACATCGGCGGGCGCGGGTTCGGTGCGGATGCCAACTCGGTCTACGAGGAAGGCCTGTACATCCCGATCATGAAGTTCGCCGCACGCGGCCAGCTCGACCAGACACTGGTCAGGCTGATCCGCGCCAACGTGCGCGAACCCGACCAGGTGATCGGCGACATCCACGCGCTGGCCACCAGCAACGAGGTGGGCCACCGACGGCTGGTGGCGATGATGACCGAGTTCGGACTGCACGACCTGGCCAGCATCTCGTCCTACATCCTGGATCACTCGCGCCGCGCCACCCTCGAGCGGATCGCCGCGCTGCCCCGGGCCAGCGCCCGCGGTGCGATGACGATAGACGGCTTTTCCAGTCCGGTCGACCTGAAGGTCGAGGTGACGATCCACGAGGATCGGATCGTCTGCGACTTTGCCGGCACCTCGGGGCTGGACAAGAAAGGCATCAACGTGCCGATGGTCTATACCAAGGCGTATGCCTGCTACGCGCTCAAGTGCGCGATCGCACCGGACGTGCCCAACAACACCGGTTCGCTCGAGCCGTTCGAGGTCGTCGCGCCGCCCGACTCGATCGTCAACGCGCGGCACCCGGCGCCGGTCGCGCTGCGCCACGTGATCGGCCACATGCTGCCCGATACCGTGTTCGCCGCGCTGGACCGGATCCTGCCCGACACGGTGCCGGCCGAAGGGGCCGGCAGCCTGTGCAACTTCCAGGTGTCGGTGCGTCCCCGTACCGACCAGCCGGCGCCCCGGACGCCCGCCGTGCGGAGATCCTCACGTTCAACTCGGGCGGCGCCGGCGCCCGCCCCACCGCCGACGGGCTCAACGCCACCGCATTCCCTTCGGGCGTCATGACGATGCCGATCGAAGCCACCGAGAACGCCGGCCCGGTGATCATCTGGCGCAAGGAGCTGCGCGAGGATTCCGGCGGCGCGGGGCGGTTTCGCGGTGGCCTGGGTCAGTACATGGAGGTGGGTGCGGTGCAGGGGCACGAGTTCGACTTCAACGCGATGTTCGACCGGGTCGATCACCCGGCCCGCGGACGCCAGGGCGGCGCCGATGGCGCGCCCACGGTCGTGCAACGCAGCGACGGCACGCCGATGCAGGGCAAGGGCAAGCAGTTCGTCCCCCACGGCATGCGGGTGCTGCTGGCGTTTCCCGGGGCGCCGGCTACGGCGCCCCCGCGCAGCAGATCCCGCGCGGGTGCGCCGCGACCTGGCACGCGGCTACATCAGCGAGGCGGTGGCCAGGGAACGATTCGGATTGAGCGAGGCCGACGTGGCAGCGATCGACGCGGCAAACCGGGACGGAGAACTGACCTGATGGCGCAAAGCTACCGCGCGCCCGGCGCCGCGCACTACGACATCGTGATCGTCGGCGGCGCGATGATGGGCGCCTCCACCGCCTGGTTCCTGACCGACAACCCCGACTTCAAGGGCACGGTGCTGGTCATCGAGAAAGACCCGAGCTACGCGTTCTCGTCGACCGGCCACACCAATAGCTGTATCCGCCAGCAGTTCTCGTCCGAACTCAACGTGCGCATCTCGCAGTTCGCCGCCGACTTCATCCACCACCTGCCCGAACGGATGGGGAACGATCCGCGCGTCCCGCAGATCCGGATTCAGAACTACGGCTACCTGTACCTGGCCGACAATGAGGCGTTTGCCCGGGTGCTGCGCGCCAGCCACGCGGTCCAGCAGGCAGTTGGGGCCGGCACCCGCCTGCTGACCGCCGAGCAGATCCGCCGCGAGTACCCGTTCTATCAGCTCGATGACATCGTGCTTGGCAGCCTCAACACGGTCGACGAAGGCTACTGGGACTCGATGACGGTCTTTGACTGGTGGCGGCGGATCGCGCGCGATCGCGGCGCCGAATACGTGACCAACGAAGTGGTGGCCATGACGATGAACGCCGCCGGCGACCGGGTGACCGGGGTGAGCCTGGCCACCGGCGACAAGGTGTCGTGCGGGCAATTGGTCAACGCGTCGGGTCCGCGCGCCGCGCTCACCGCGCGGATGGCCGGCATCGAGCTGCCAGTGGAGCCACGCAAGCGCTACACCTATGTCTTTTCCGCCGAGCGGCCGCTGGCGCAGGAACTGCCGCTGACGATAGACCCGGGCGGCGTGCACTTTCGCCAGGACGGCAAGACGACCTACATGGCGGGCGGCCATTCGACGCCTGACCCGGCGGTCGACCCGGATGACTTCGCGATGGACCTGGCCCTCTGGGAAGACCATGTCTGGCCCGCGATCGCCAACCGTATCCCGCAGTTCGAGGCGATCAAGGTGATCCGTGAGTGGGCCGGGCACTACGCGTACAACGTGTTCGACCACAACGCGATCCTCGGGCCGCACCCGCAGGTTGGCAACTTGCTGTTCCTGAACGGTTTCTCCGGCCACGGCCTGCAGCAATCCCCGGCGATGGGCCGGGGCACGGCCGAATGGCTGATCTACGGCGAGTACCGCTCGCTCGACCTGCGCCCGTTTCACTTCGAGCGCATTCCGGCCAACCGGCCCTACATCGAAAAGGCGATCATCTGATGAAACTGACGGCCAACCCCTTTCTGTCGGCGCTGCGCCGTGGCGAGCGCCAGGTCGGCCTCTGGGTGTCGTTGAGCAGCGGGTTCGCCGCCGACGTCGTCGCCACCAGCGGCTTTGACTGGGTGCTGCTGGACATGGAGCACTCACCCGGCGACATCGCCACCGTGCAAAGCCAGTTGCAGGTGTTCGCCGGCGTGCCGACCACCGCGATCGTGCGGCCCGACTGGAACGACACCGTCAAGATCAAGCGCCTGCTCGACATGGGCGCGCCCGGCCTGCTGCTGCCGATGGTGCAAAGCGCCGACGAGGCCCGGCGCGCGGTCGCCGCCTGCCGCTACCCGCCGCGCGGCGTGCGCGGGGTCAGCGGCTCGACCCGGGCCAATGCCTTTGGCCGGGTGTCCGACTACTTTGCCCGGGTCGAGGACGAGACCGCGATCCTCGTGCAGCTCGAGACCCGCGCGGCCGTCGGGCAGGCGGCGCAGATCGCCGCGGTCGACGGCGTCAGCGGCGTGTTCTTCGGGCCGGCCGACATCGCGGCCGACATCGGTTTGCTCGGTAAGCCGATGGACCCGGCGGTCTGGGACCTGATCCTGCCGGCCGCCCGCTCGCTGATGGAGGCCGGCATGCCGGTGGGCACACTGGTCCAGGACGCGGCCTTCGCGACCAGGCTGCTCAACGAGGGGTTCTCATTCGTGGCCTGCGGCTCGGACACCGGCCTGCTCGCGCGCGCGGCCGATGCCTTGCTCGCCACGGTAAAGGACAAGCTCACGTGATGCACATCGCTTCCAGGCTGGCCAGCGTGCAGCCGTCGGCGTCGGCCTGGGTCAGCCAGGCGGCCAAGGCGGCCCGCGCCCGCGGCGAGGACGTCATCGACCTGGGCCTGGGCGAGCCGGACTTCGATACCCCGGCCCATATCGTCGAGGCCGCGCACCAGGCCGCGCTGGCCGGCGACACCAGGTATCCGCCGACCGAAGGCACGATCGCACTGCGCGAGGCGATCATCGCAAAGTTCGACCAAGAGAACGGCCTGGTCTACGGGCTCGACGAAGTGATCGTCTGCAACGGCGCCAAGCAGGTCATCTTCGATGCGCTGATGGCCACGCTGGAACCGGGTGACGAGGTGGTGCTCGCTGCGCCCTACTTCGGCCAGTACAAGGACATGGTCGCCGTGCTGGGGGGCACGCCGGTCGTGATCCGCTGCCGGGCCGACGACGGTTTCCTGCTCACTGCGCAGGCACTCGAAAAGGCCATCACGCCCCGGACCCGGTGGCTTTTCCTGAACCAGCCCTCGAACCCCGCCGGTGCCGTATATACCCGGGCCGATCTGCAGGCGCTGGGCTCGGTGCTGGAGCGCCATCCGCATGTGCAGGTGTTGTCCGACGAGATCTACGAGCACCTGCGGTTCGACGCACGCCAGTTCTCGTCCTTCGCCGCCGCGTGCCCGGCCCTGAACGAAAGGACCCTGACCGTGAACGGGGTCTCAAAGGCCTACGCGATGACCGGATGGCGGATTGGCTACGCCGGCGGCCCGAAGGCGCTGATCGGGGCGATGATCAAGGTACAGTCGCAGATCTCGTCCGGCGCGTGTTCCATTGCGCAAGCTGCGGCGGCCGCAGCGCTGCGCGGACCGCAGGACCACGTGCCGCGCTTCCGTGACGCCTTCGAACGACGCCGCGACCTGGTGCTGGCGGCGATCGCGAAGATCGACGGGCTGACGCTGTATCCACCCGGGGGCGCGTTCTATGCGTTCATCGGCTGCGCCGCGCTGATCGGCGCCATCCGCCCCGACGGCTCGGTCATCCGCGACGATGTCGACTTCACCGCGTTCCTGCTGCAGGACGCCGGCATCGCCGCCGTCCCGGGCAGCGCCTACGAGCTGTCGCCGTTCTTTCGCATCTCCACCGCGGCATCCGATTCGGTGCTCGCCACGGCAATGACGCGCCTGGCCGCCAGCGTCGCCACCCTCTCGCTGACAGCCGACGACCCTGCTTCGACTGACATCGTCAACGCCACCCGTAAAACCTGACAGGAGTCCCCGGCATGAAAGAGAATAAAGTCGCCATCATCACCGCGGGCGGCAGCGGCATGGGGGCCGACGCGGCGCGCCGCCTGGCCCAGGATGGCTTCGAGGTCGCCATCCTGTCGTCGTCGGGCAAGGGTGAAGCCCTCGCGAGCGAACTTGGCGGGCTCGGTGTCACCGGCTCGAACCAGTCGAACGACGACCTGCAACGCCTGGTCGACCAGGTGATGGCGCGGTGGGGAAGAATCGACGTGCTGGTCAACAGCGCCGGGCACGGGCCCCGGGCACCGGTGCTCGAACTGACCGATGAGGACTGGCACCGCGGCATGGACGTCTATTTTCTGAACGTCGTGCGCCCGACCCGGCTCGTCACGCCGATCATGACCCGCCAGCGGTCTGGATCGATCATCAACATCTCGACCTTCGCCGCGTTCGAGCCGGATCCCGTGTTCCCGACATCGGGCGTCTTGCGGGCCGGCCTGGCGGCGTTTGCCAAGCTGTTCGCCGACAAGTACGCGCCCGACAACGTGCGCATGAACAACGTGCTGCCCGGCTTTATCGACAGCCTGCCCGAGAAGGCCGAGTTCCGCGAGCGCATCCCGATGCGCCGCTATGGCAGGTCGTACGACGAGGTGGCCGCGGTCATCGCGTTTCTGGCCTCACCCGGCGGGGCCTACATCACCGGTCAGAACCTGCGGGTGGACGGGGGCATCACGCGGTCTGTCTAGCCTGAAGCATGGCTTATCATTGGACCCGGGCTTTGACTGGGAACGAATCCGATGGTTGCGAAGATCTTTATCGATGGCGAGGCCGGGACCACCGGGTTGCAGATCCGTGAGCGCCTGACCGGCCGGCGTGACCTGGAGATCCTGTCGATTGCCCCCGACAGGCGCAAGGATGCGGGCGAGCGCAAGCGCCTGCTCAATGCCGCCGATGTCGCCATCCTGTGCCTGCCCGACGATGCCGCCAGGGAAAGCGTCAGGCTGATCGAGAACGACACCACCCGCGTGATCGACGCCTCGACCGCCTACCGGGTGGCCGACGGCTGGGCTTACGGCTTTGCCGAGATGGACAAGGCCCAATCCGGCCTGATTGCCGGCGCCAAGCGGGTGAGCAACCCCGGTTGCTGGCCGCAGGGGGTGATCGCCACGCTGCGCCCGCTGATCGATGCCGGCCTGCTGCCCGCCGACCTGGCCGTGAGCGTGCACGGCATTTCCGGTTATTCGGGCGGCGGGCGCACGATGATCGAGGACTACGAAGGCAGGGGCGCCGCCGCCAGCGGGTTCCATCCGTACGGGCTGACATTGCAGCACAAGCACATTCCCGAGATGCAGACTTACACCAGGCTGGCCGCGCGGCCCTTGTTCACGCCGGCAGTCGGCAACTTCCGCCAGGGCATGATCACGATCGTGCCGTTGCAGCTTTGTGCGCTGGCCAAAGTGCCCGGTGGCGCCCAGGTGCATGCGGCAATCGCCGATCACTACGCGGCGATCAAAGGCAGCATGGTAGACGTCGCCCCGCTTGGCGACGCCACCGGCATCGATCCGCAGGCCTACAACGACACCAACCGGATGCGGCTGCACGTCATGGTCAACGACCAGACGGCTCAGGCCGCGTTGATCGCGGTCTATGACAACCTGGGCAAAGGCGCCTCCGGTGCGGCGGTGCAGAACCTTGAACTGATGCTGGGCTTGTCGGCCTAGCGGGCTGTTGCGCGGCGCTAGCGGCGCAGCGCCAGCCGCATCTGTTTCTCCGACTCGACCAGTGCGAAGAACAGCATGCCGATCCCGATGATCAGCACGCCGTCGAGCAGCGGCACGGCCTGCGTCCCGAACAGCTTTTGCATCGGTGCAACGTAGGTCATCGCCAACTGGGCCACCGTCACGACGATCACGCTTGACCAGATGACCGGCGTCCCCCGGGTGGCCAGCCAGGTCAGTGATGTCCCGTGGATGTTGCGGATGAAAAACAGGTGGAAGATCTCGAGCACGACCAGCGTGTTCATCGCCATCGTCTGCGCGAGCGCGCCCGGGTAACCCTTGTCGATCGCGTAGGCGTAGACGCCACAGACAGCCGCCATGAACAGCAACGAGACCAGGCCGATGTGCCAGACCAGCTCGCCGTTCAATAACGGGGCATCGCGCCGCCGCGGCGGCCGTTGCATCGTCCCTGCTTCGGTCGGCTCGAACGCCAATGCGAGGCCCAGGGTGATCGCGGTGATCAGGTTGACCCAGAGGATCTGTACCGCGGTGATCGGCAGTGTCATGCCCGCCAGCAAGGCCACGATGATCGTCATCGCCTCACCGGCATTGGTGGGCAACGTCCAGCTGATGACCTTCCTGATGTTGTCGTAAACGGTGCGTCCCTCGCGCACCGCCGCGGCAATCGAGGCGAAGTTGTCGTCGACCAGCACGAGTTCCGCCGCTTCCCTGGCCGCCTCGCTGCCCTTGCGTCCCATGGCGATCCCGGCATCGGCCCGCTTCAATGCCGGTGCATCGTTGACCCCGTCTCCGGTCATCGCGACCGTCAAGCCCCGCGACTGCAGCGCGCTGACCAGGCGCAACTTGTGGGCAGGCGAGGTCCGGGCAAAGATGTCGGCCTCGAGGGCAAGGTCGGCCAGCGTCCCGTCGTCGATCACGTCGATATCGGCGCCGGTCACGACCCGGGCGGTGTTCTCCAAGCCGATCGACCGGGCAATCGCCCGGGCCGTCGCCCCGTGGTCGCCGGTGATCATCTTCACCCGTATTCCGGCCGAGCGGCATTGTGCGACCGCCTCTATCGCCTCGTCCCGGGGCGGATCGATCAGGCCGACGAGCCCGACCAGCGTCAGGTGCCCGCGCAGATCACCCGCATCGATTCCGGTCTGGTCATCGGGCACGCGCCGGATCGCCACCGCGATCACGCGCTCGCCGCCGGTTGCGAGCTGATCTGTCTTGTCGTGCCAGAACGGTGGATCGATCGGACTGACGGATCCATCCGACAGCATCTGATCGGCACACATCTGCAAAACGGCCTCGGGCGCGCCCTTGACCTGGATAGTCGCGTGGCCGTCCGGCGCGTGGTGCAGAACAGCCATGTAGCGATGAGCGGCGTCAAAAGGGATTGCGTCCGTTCGTACTCCGTCGGCGAGCGAAGCGCCTTGCCCGCCGGCAATCTTGCCCGCCAGCGCGAGCAGCGCCCCTTCCATCGGGTCACCCTCGATCCGCCATTGCTCGCCGTCACGCAGCAGCGCCGCATCGTTGCACACCGTGCAGGCCCGGGCAAATGCGGTCAGCGTCGCGAATCCGGCCAACGCCTGCGGGTTGCACACCGTGTCACCCATCGAGACATCGCCCAGCGGCGCGTAGCCACCGCCTTCGATCCGGAACGCCTGGTCCGCGGTCATCAGCGACGTCGCCATCATCTCGTTGCGGGTCAGGGTTCCGGTCTTGTCCGAACAGATCACGGAGACCGACCCCAGCGTCTCTATTGCCGGCAGCCGCCTGACGATCACGTGACGCCGGGCCATGGCCCTGACCCCGACCGCGAGCGTGATCGTCAGGACGGCGGGAAGCCCTTCGGGGATGGCGGCAACGGACAATCCCACCACCGCCATGAACAATTCGGCAAATGGCAGATGACTGACAAAGTAGCCGTAGATCAGCAGGCCAGCGGCGACCAGGAGAATGAAGACCGTCAACCAGCGGGCAAAGACGTCCATCTGGTGTACCAGCGGGGTGGTCAGCGTCTCGACCCGGGACAACAGGCCGCTGATCCCGCCGATCTGGGTTCCCGACCCGGTGGCCACCACCACCCCCCTGGCCGAACCGGCGGACACCAAGGTGCCACTGAACAACATCGAGCAGCGATCGCCCAACGACGCATCCGTCGCCACCGGCTCGACGGACTTCTCGACGGGAACCGATTCACCGGTCAGGATGGCTTCGGCCGCATGAACACCCCGTGCCTGGATCAGGCGCAAGTCGGCGGGCACGCGGTCTCCGGCCTCGAGGATGACGATGTCGCCTGGCACGAGGTCTGCCGCGTCGATACTCGTGCGCTGCCCGTTGCGCAGCACGGCGCAGCGGGGTGCCAGCATGCCGCGAATCGCGGCCATCGCCTGCTCGGCGCGCCCCTCCTGGACGAAGCCGATGACCGCGTTGGCGAGGATGACAGCCAGGATCACGCCGGTATCGATCCCGTGACCGATCGCCGCGGTGATGATGGCCGCGCCGAGCAGCACGTAGATCAGGATGTTGTGGAAGTGGGTCAGGAATCGGGCGATCGCAGGGCGCCTCGGCGGTTCCGGCAGGCGGTTGGCGCCGTGCTCCGTTCTGCGCGAGGTGGCTTGCTCTTCGCTCAAGCCGCGAGGGGTCACTTGTTGCGAATCCAGAACCGCCGACACCGGCAACGCGTGATACGGTGGTCCCTGCTCGGTTCTGGTGGTGTGTTCGGGCGCCATCCACTTCACTATGGCAGTGCGCCCTTGTGGCGGGTTGACGCAGATCAATCGCCTCGGATTCCCCCCCACTTAAGCTACGGCCCACTCCCACCAAGGACGCGCCCGCGTGGGTCGACCCTGGTGTGTATGACTCGAGCCGGGAAAAGCCTGCCAGGGAGGGCGAGCCGTTGAGCGCAACGCGCGATCGTGAGCAGTGGGGATCACACTACGGGTTCGTGCTGGCGACCATTGGCTCGGCGGTCGGGCTCGGGAACATCTGGCGCTTCTCCTACGTGGCGGGTGAGAACGGCGGCGGCGCGTTCCTGATCGTCTATGTCGTCTGCGTGATCGTGGTGGGCACCCCGATCGTCCTGGCCGAACTGGCCCTGGGGCGGCGGGCCCAAGGGGATGCGGTATCCGCGTTCGACACGATCGCCCCCGGTAGCGCGTGGGGCGGCGTCGGGTGGCTGGCGGTCATCTCGGGGTTCGTGATCCTGTCGTATTACAGTGTCATCGCCGGCTGGGCACTGAAGTACCTGACCGGTGCATTGCTCGGGAGTCTGTGGACCCAGGCCGGGACCGGGTTCGGCGCCTACTTCACAGGGTTCATCTCCAATCCAGGCGAACCGATCGGTTGGCAGCTGGCGATGCTGGGCAGCGCGATGTTCATCGTGGCGGGCGGTGTGCAAAAAGGGATCGAATCGGTCAATCGCCTGCTGATGCCGCTGCTGGGAGGCGTGATCATCGGCCTGGCCGCCTATGGCGCGACGTTGCCCGATGCCGGCGCGGGTTGGCGCTTCCTGCTTGAGCCGGATTTCTCCGCACTTCACGATCCGACGGTCTACGTGGCTGCGCTCGGCCAGGCCTTTTTCTCGCTCGGCATCGGCATGGCCGTCTTCATCACCTACGGCAGCTACCTTCCCCGGTCGATTCCCTTGAAGACCTCGGCGATCGCCATCATCCTGGGCGATTCCCTGTTCGCGATCGTCGCGGGCCTGGCCATATTTCCGGCGGTCTTTTCCTTTGGCATGGATCCGGCCGCCGGACCCGAGTTGGCTTTCATCACCCTGCCCCAGGTGTTCCTGGCGATGCCCGGCGGCACGGTGATCGGGTCGATCTTCTTCGCGCTTTTGGTCTGCGCGGCCCTGACATCGATGATCTCGCTGCTGGAGGTGCCGGTCGCGTTCCTCGTGCACCGATTTGCGTTCCGGCGATGGTCGGCCGTTTCCCTGGTCGGCGGGATCTGCTTCGCACTGGGCATTCCGTCGGCGTTGAGCTTTGGGTTGTTGTCGGGTATCCAGATCGGCTCGCACGGCATCCTGGATGCGATCGATCAAACCGTATCGAACTACCTGTTGCCGACGGGCGGAATCCTCGTTGCACTGTTCGTGGGCTGGCGCTGGACGCGAAGCGAGGCCTTGGCCGAGGCCGAACTCGACGACTCACGGCTGGGTGTAACCTGGTTGTGGTTGCTACGCGCGGTGTCGCCCGCGTTGATCGCCCTGATCCTGCTGAGCAACACCGGTGTCCTTTGATCGTTGAACAATTGGAATGACGCATGAACGCTGTTGGTCCCAACTCACCCCGGTTCACATCCGCAGTGCCCGACCCACGGTTTGCGGCGCTCGATGCCTGGTGGCGGGCGGCGAACTACCTGTCTGTCGGGCAGATCTACCTGCTCGAGAACGCGCTGCTTCGGCAACCGCTGCAAAGTGCACACACCAAGCCAAGGCTGCTCGGACACTGGGGCACGACGCCGGGTCTGAACTTCATCTACGCCCACCTGAACCGGATCATCCGCAACGACGATCTGGACATCCTCTATGTTGCCGGTCCGGGCCACGGTGGTCCGGCACTGGTCGCCAATACCTGGCTGGAGGGTAGCTACACCGAGTTCTACCCGAACGTCACCCGCGATGCCCAAGGCATGCGCCAGTTGTTCCGCCAGTTCTCGTTTCCCGGCGGCGTGGGCAGCCATGTCACCGCCGAAACACCCGGGTCGATCCACGAGGGTGGCGAGCTGGGCTACTCGCTCTCTCACGCGTTTGGCGCCGCGCTCGACAATCCCGGGCTGATCGTCGCCTGCGTCGTCGGAGACGGTGAGGCCGAGACAGGGCCATTGGCCGCGGCCTGGCATTCGAACAAGTTCCTCAACCCGGCGCTGGACGGTGCCGTGCTGCCCATCCTGCACCTGAACGGCTACAAGATCGCCAACCCGAGCGTGCTCGCCAGGATTCCCCATGCAGAGCTCGAAGCGTATTTCGTCGGCCTGGGCTACAAGCCCTACTTCGTCGAGGGCGCCGACCCGGCCATCATGCATGGCGCGATGGCAGCCGCGCTCGACGCGGTCGTCGTCGACATCCGTGAGATCCAGCACCGGGCCCGCAACGAGCCGGCGAGCGGTCGCCCCCAGTGGCCGATGATCGTGCTCAGAACGCCCAAGGGCTGGACCGGGCCGAAACAGGTCGACGGCAAGCCGGTCGAAGGCAACTGGCGCTCACACCAGGTGCCGTTTGCCGACACTGCCCGCAATCCCGCGCACCTGCAGCTGCTCGAAGCCTGGCTCAAGAGCTACCGGCCCGAGGAACTGTTTGACGAACAAGGAGCCCCGCGGGCACACATCGCCGCACTCGCCCCGCAAGGTTTGCGCCGGATGGGGTGCAATCCCCATGCCAATGGCGGCCTGCTGCTGACCGACCTGCGCCTGCCGGATTATCGGGAAAGCGCGGTCGCCGTCCCGCGCCCGGGCGCCGTGGATGCCGAGGCCACCCGGGTCATGGGCCAGTATCTGCGCGACGTGATGAAACGCAATCTCGACGCCCGCAATTTCCGGGTTGTCGGTCCTGACGAGACCGCCTCCAACCGCCTCGGGGCGCTGTTCGAAGTCACCAACCGCGCCTGGATGGCCGGGCGGGAACCCGACGACGACGGCCTGGCGCCAGACGGCAGGGTCTTGGAGATCCTGTCGGAACACACCTGTCAGGGCTGGCTCGAGGGCTATCTGCTGACCGGCCGGCACGGGCTGTTCTCGTGCTACGAGGCGTTCATCCACATCGTCGACTCGATGTTCAACCAGCACGCGAAGTGGCTCAAGGTGTGCAACGAGATCCCGTGGCGGCGACCCATCGCCTCGCTGAACTACCTGCTGACCTCGCACGTCTGGCGCCAGGACCACAACGGCTTCTCGCACCAGGACCCGGGCTTCATCGATCACGTGGTGAACAAAAGGGCAGACATCATCCGCGTCTACCTGCCGCCGGACGCCAACACCTTGCTCTGCGTGACCGATCGTTGCCTGCGCTCGCGCAACCTGGTCAACGTGATCGTCGCCGGCAAGCAACCGTCGCCGCAATGGCTGGACATGGACGCGGCGATCAAGCACTGTGCTGCCGGCATCGGCATCTTCGAGTGGGCGAGCAATGACCAGGGCAGCGAGCCCGACGTGGTCATGGCCTGCGCCGGCGATGTGCCAACGTTGGAGACCCTGGCGGCGGTCGACCTGTTACGCCAGCACCTGCCAGCGCTCAAGGTGCGGGTGATCAACGTCGTCGACCTGATGACCTTGCAGCAAAGGGACCAACACCCGCACGGTTTGTCGGATCGCGACTTCGATACCCTGTTCACCACTGACCGGCCGGTCATCTTCGCCTACCACGGCTACCCGTGGCTGATCCACCGGCTGACCTACCGACGGGCGAATCACGAGAATCTGCACGTACGCGGCTACAAGGAGGAAGGCACGACCACCACGCCGTTCGACATGGCGGTGCTCAATGACCTGGACCGCTTCCACCTCGTGGCCGACGTCATCGATCGGGTGCCGTCGCTGGGCTACCGTGCCGCGCACCTGAGGCAGGCGATGCGGGACAAGCTGATCGAGCACCGTGAGTACATCGAACGACACGGGCAGGACATGCCCGAGATACTCGATTGGCGGTGGCGCGCCGCCGCCCCTGCCGCCCCATCAACGCCCGCCCAGGCTGGCGAAGACCACCACTAGCACCAACACCGCCACCACCGCCAGCGCGACCTTGACCCAGCTGATGGGCCGCTGGCCGGCGATCTTGCCGGTATAGGCATTGACGACGATCTGGTAGTGCCGGCTGCCGAACGTGTAGCTGACCAGCCAGACCGGCACCAGCACGTGCTTGAACCGTCGCTCGTCGAAGCGGGCGTCGACCTGCAGATTGCGCTGCGTGTCGCCCGGCACCTGCGCCGAGCAAAGTGCCTCGGTGCGGCGCTGCAGGTTCTGCTGGCTGGCGCCGGCTGCGGCGCCCAGGTCGACCTGGTAGCGCTCGACGGCCCAGCCGCGCACGAACTCGGCCGAGTAAGGCTGCAGGTCGGTCGTGGTCGGAAACGGTTCGATCTGGCGCAACAGCGCCGGGTTGACCCCCACCGATCCCGGCACCAGGTCGTCATCGAAGAAATGCGTGAGTTCGCCCGCCGCCGGCTCCCAGCGCACGTGGCGCACCTGGCGGGTGCCCCGCCTGCCTTTGCTGTCGGTGTATTGCTCCGCCACGTAATAGTAGTGTCCGGCCTCGGCCCGCCAGCGGGCATGCACCCGCGCATCGAATGTCCAGTACGGCAGGTAGATGCCGTGCAGCGTGTCGGTGAGGGCCGCCTTCTTGAGCCGGTCGGGCGCGAACCAGCGCGAGCCGTACCACTGGCGCAGGCTGTCGCGCACCGTCGATTCATCGATCTTGATCGGCAGCAGGCTTTGCGGCGTGATCGCGTCCCGATGGGCCTCGTGCGCCAGGATGGACGGCGAGCCGCAGAACTCGCACTGCTGCGCGACCCGGCCGTCGACGAAAACCGACACCGCGTGGCAGCTTTCGCAGCGCACCTCGCGCCGCGCCGGGCCCCAGTCGCGTTCGCTGCTGCCGGCATCGCGCAATGCCGCCAGCAGGTCGTGCTCCTCGATGCCGGCCTGCTGCCCCTCGGGCGTCAGCACAGTGTCGGGCACCACGGTGCCGCAGTAGTCGCAGGCCAGCGCCTGTCGGGCCGGGTTCCAGCGCAGCTGGGCGCCGCACTCCGGGCACGGTCGTCGCCCGACGGTCTCGCCGCTCATTCGCCGCGCAAAAAGGCTTCCAGTGAAGAGCGGGCGATCCGGTAGGCCGACCCGATCTTGCGCGCCTTGAGCTCGTTGCTCTCGATGCACGCCATCACGTCCTCGACGGAGACGCCGAGCATCTGGGCCGCCTGCTCGGGATTGAGCACTTCGAGCGCGGCGGCCGCGGCCGCGGGCGCCGCGCCAGCCTGGCCGGCGGCGCTTGCAGCGGCGCCCGCCTGACCAGGACTGCCCGGTCCGCCCGGCGCGCCCGGCATGCTGCGCATCATTTCCTGCGCCATGCCAAAGCCCATCGCCATCTGCGCCGGCAGCGTCGCGGCCGCACCGGCCTCACCCCCATTGGCCATGCCCTGACCCATCTGGTACTTGACGTAATCATTGAGATTGCCGATCACACCCATGCTGGCCCGCTTGTCGATCGCCTGCTCGACCTCGGGCGGCACCGACACGTTCTCGACGACGAAGGTGGTCATCTCGAGTCCGTATTTCTCGGTCATGATCGGGTTGATCGCCGGCAACAGCGCATCGCCCAGCTCGCTGTAACGGGAGGCCACGTCGAGCGCCGGCACCTGCGCGGTGGCCAGCGCATCGGTGAACACGCTCACCAGGCGCGAGCGCATCGTGTCGGCGAACTCGTCGATCCGGAAATTCTGGTCGGTCCCGGCGACCTCGCGCAGGAACTTGGGTACATCGACGATGCGAAAGTCGTAGGTGCCGAACGCGCGCAGGCGCACCACGCCGAAGTCGCGGTCGCGCATCATCACCGGATTGGCGGTACCCCATTTGTTGCCGGTGAACAGCCGGGTGTTCACGTAGTAGACATCGCACTTGAACGGCGAGGCGAAGCCGTATTTCCAGCCCAGGATCGTCGACAGCACCGGGATGTTCTCGGTGGTCAGCGTGTGCTTGCCGGGACCGAACGCGTCGGCATACTGGCCGGCGGCCACGAACTGCACCTTTTGCGACTCGCGCACGATCAGCTGCGCGCCGTTCTTGATCTCCTTGTCGTCATCCGGAAACCGGTAGGACAGCGTGTCGCGTGAGTCGTCGGTCCACTCGATGATCTCGAGCAGTTCGCCCTTGATGAAATTCATGAGGCTCATGGGGAATAGGTCTCCGGCAGGATGAAGCGACGCCGCCCGGGAGGATCCCGGACCGGCCAGGCATCTATTGAAGCATTGCGGCCGCGACCCATCAATCCCGAATTCATGCGGGTGCCCCCGGTAAGGCTCACGCCGTGGGCCGATTGCGTATCATCGCTCGGCACCGGCACAGTGCCGGCGTGACAACGACGGAGACAGAACATGAGCACAGAGGGCGCCGGCCATGAAGACTTTGGAGGGACGGTGGGCATCACGGCCACCGAATCGACCCCGTGGTGGGCTCCCCGGCCCAAGGCGTCACCAGGCGCGCCCAACATCGTCGTGATCGCGTTCGACGACACCGGCTTTGCCCAGCTGGGCTGCTTCGGCTCGGACATCGAAACCCCGAACATCGACCGGCTGGCCGCGGGCGGGCTGCGCTACACGAACTTCCACACTACCGCGCTGTGCTCGCCCACGCGCGCCTGCCTGCTGACCGGGCGCAACCACCATTCGGTGGGCATGCGGTTTCTGAGCAACGTCGACACCGGCTTCTCGAACTGTCGGGGAGTCATCAGCCCCAAGGCGGCCACCGTGGCCGAGGTGTTGCGCGACCAGGGCTACAACACGTTCGCGCTGGGTAAATGGCACCTGGCGAACATGCCCGACTGCACCCGTCCGGCCCTTCGATCACTGGCCGCTACAGCGTGGCTTCGATCGCTTCTACGGCTTTCTCGGCGGCGCGACCGACCAGTTTTCTCCCGAGCTGGTCGAGGACAACCACCCGATCGATACGCCGTCACACCCCGGTTACCACCTGTCGGCCGATCTCGTCGACCAGGCGATCCGGATGATCACCGCGCAGCAATCGACCAGCCAGCGCCCGTTTTTCACCTACCTCGCCTTTGGCGCCACGCACTCGCCGCACCAGGCACCGGCCGAGTTTCTCGCCAAGTACCGCGGTCGCTACGATGCCGGCTGGGACGCGACCCGCGACAAGTGGTTTGCCCGCCAGAAGGCGCTGGGCATCGTGCCGCCCGGGCTGGCCTTGTCGCCCCGCAACCCCGGGGTCGACGCCTGGGACACGCTGCAGCCGGACCAGAAACGCCTTTACGCGCGCTTTCAGGAAGCCTTTGCCGCGTTCCTGGATCACACCGACGTGCAGATCGGCCGCCTGCTGGCGTTTCTCGAGCAGATCGGCAGCCTGGACGACACGATGATCGTGCTGCTGTCGGACAACGGCGCCAGCCAGGAGGGCGGCAGGCACGGCTCGACCAACGAGCTGATCTTTTTCAACCAGATGCATCCGTCGGTCGAGGAAATGATCGGGCAGATCGACACGATCGGCGGCCCCGACGCCTACAACAACTACCCGAAGGGCTGGGCCCAGGCCGGCAACACGCCGCTGCGCTTTTACAAGCAGAACACCTACGAGGGCGGTATCCGCGACCCGCTGATCATCCACTGGCCCAACGGGGTGGCCGCGCGCGGCGAGATCCGCGACCAGTACCACCACGTGATCGACCTGATGCCCACGATGCTGGCCGCGGCCGGCGTGAGCGCGCCCACGGTCTACCGCGGGGTGCCGCAATTGCCCGTCGAGGGGCTGGCGATGAACTACAGTTTTGCCGACGCCGGCGCGCCGGGCCGGCGCCAGACCCAGTACTACGAGATGCTGGGCCACCGGGCGATCTGGCACCGTGGCTGGAAGGCGGTGGCCATGCACAAGAAGGGCGAAGCGTTCGAGTCGGACCGCTGGTCGCTTTACAACACCGACGAGGACTTCGCCGAATGCCACGACCTGGCCAAAACCCATCCGGACAAGCTTGCGCAGATGATCCAGCTCTGGTGGGCCGAGGCCGGGCGCTACAACGTGCTGCCGCTGGACGATCGGGGGATCGAATTGTTCGTGCTGCGCCGGCCGGACCAGATACAGGCCAGTTCCAGACTGCGCTATCTGCCCCATTCGCCCCGGATAGACCGCTTTGCGATCCCGGATATCCGCAACCGATCGCACCGGATCACGGCCAGGGTGCAGCGTGACGAGCCGTCCCAGGGCGGGGTCCTGGTCGCCTGTGGCGGGCGCACCGGCGGTTACACGCTCTATGTGCAGGACAACCGCTTGGTCTACGAATACAACCATGTGGGCAAGATCACCCGGGTCACCGGTACCGAGCTGCTGCCCGTCGGCGAGGCGGAGTTCTCGATGCATTTCGTCAAGGGGCAGGAGCACCAGGGCGAGGCCCGCCTGTTCTGCAACGGCGCGCCGATCGGCGCGGCACCGCTGACCCTTCTGCCATGGCGCCAGACACTGTTCGGCCTGGACATCGGGCGCGACGCCGGCTCGTCGGTGAGCACCGCCTACCAGGCACCGAACCCTTTCAGCGGCCGCCTGATCGAGGTGCTCTACGACCTGCACGACGATCGCGCCGACCTCGCCGAGCATGCCCGCATCGAGGCCCGCAACGCGCTGACCGACCAGTAGGGGCCGGCCGGCCACCCGGCTCAGCGAACCGGGTAGCCGCCGATCAGCGCCGCCACCGCGTAGATCGTCTGATTGTCCAGGCCGCCCGCCAGGTCGATCGGCAGGCCGTCCCGGTACCACCGGCTCAGGTCCAGCCCGACCCCGAGCGCACGCAGCTCGATCCGCCGCTGTGCCTCGAGCCGGGCGACGACCTCGGCCAGGTGGGCATCGAGGATGTCGTTGTCATTGGCGCGACGGGTCGCGCTCTCCATCGGGCTGCCATCGGACAACACCACCAGGATGCGCCGCTCGCACGCGCGCGAGCAGTCGGGCCGCGGCCCATTCGATCGCCTCACCGTCCAGTCCTTGCGGTACAGGTCGGGCTTGAGCAGCGCCGCCACCGCCGGGCGCGCCTGCCGCCAGCGCTCCTGGGCCGACTTGAACACGATGTGACGCGCCTCGGCCAGGCGACCCGGCTCGTCGGGGCGCCCCGCCGCTTCCCAGTCGCGCTGTGCCCGTCCGCCGTTCCAGGCGCGGGTGGTGAAGCCCAGTAACTCGAACGGAATACCGGCCATCTCGAAGGCCCGGCCGAACAAGTCGACCAGCACCGCCAGCGTGGACACGTGGGCCTTCATCGAGCCGCTGCAATCGACCAGGAAACTCACCTGGCAATCGGCCACGGGTTGCTGCCGTGGCCAGCGAAAGACCCGGTGATCCTGCGGCGCGCTGACCAGGCGGGCCAGCCTGCGACCGTCGATCAGGCCCTCCTCCTGACCGTCGGCCCAGTCGCCGGCCTGCGGGCGCGCCAGCATCGCGCGCAACGCCCTGGCCAGCCGGGCGACGTTCATCCCCTGCGCCAGCACCAGACGATCGAGCCGCTCGCGCAACTCGAGCAATTCGGCGGCCCGCGCGACGCTGGTGGCCGCGACCTGCTCGTCATAGGCACGGGTCCAGATCCGGTAGTCCTGCGCGTCGGATTCGCGCCGGACGTCACCGGCCCGCTCGAGACCGCCATCGAGGTCTTCATCGAAATCCATCCAGAGCGCGAACGGCGCCGCGCCCTCGGAGGCGGTATCGGTCTCGTCCTGCTCGCGGGCCTGCTCATCGGCCACGTGGATCAGTGCGGCTACCTCGCGGGCGATCGCGATCGCGTACGCTGTAGGCCTGCTGGCTGGACCGCTGGCGCTTCCAGGCCGGCCAGGTCATCGCCGATCAATGTCGACAGGTCGGCACGCGGCGCCTCCATCAGGCCCTCGGTCTCGGCCGGATCGCGCTGCCCAGCACCTGCGCCCGGCTGACCTGCGCCACCGTGTACAACCACAGGCCGGCGGCACTGTCGGCCAGGCCACCCAGGTGAAAGCGGCGCGACCAGTCGGCAAGCGCGCGACCAGGTTCGAGCGCATCCCGGGCATGCTCTCGCCGGCCAGCGACTCGACCCGGTGCTGCTCGAGCATCCGAAGATCAGCCGCTGCATCGGCGCCTTCGGCACAGGCGCAGGTGCAACGCGCGGTCGTTGAAGCGCAGCCGCATCGCCACCCCGTCGACCAGCCCGCGCAGGCTCTGCAGCGTCTCGGCCTGCGGCTCGGGCTGCAGGTGCGGCGCCCCCATCGGCAACGGCACCTGCCCCCGGTGCAGCCGCCCGCCGCGAAAACGCAGGCCCGGCTGGCCGCTGAGCGCCCGCAATGCCGCGGCACTGGTTTCCTCGGTTCGCTGGTCGCGCGCGCGCCTGGCGGGCGGCGCGGACCGCGGATCGGCAGGCTTGTCAGGCACCGGGCGTGCCGGGCGCCAGCGGGCGATCGAAGCAGCGCTGGAAATACTCGGCGACGATAGGCTGCTCGGCAGGGTCGCACTTGTTCACGAACGACAGGCTGAAGGCCTGGCCGACGTCGGTGAAGATCTGCAGGTTCTCGGCCCAGGTGATCACCGTGCGCGGTGACATCAGCGCCGACAGGTCACCGAGTTCGAACCCCTTGCGGGTCAGGCCGGCCAGCGCGACCATCCGCTCGACCAGGCGATGGCCGTCCGGATCATCGAGCGCGGGCACCCTTGCGACGACGATCGCCCGCTCCTCGTCGGGCGCCAGGAAGTTGAGCGAGGCGACGATGTTCCAGCGATCGACCTGCGCGTGGTTGAGCATCTGGGTCCCCTGGTACAGACCGTTCAGATTGCCCAGGCCCACCGTGTTGCTGGTCGCGAACAAGCGAAACGCCGGGTGCGGATCGATCACCCGGTTCTGGTCGAGCAAGGTCAGGCGACCGTCGCGCTCGAGGATCCGCTGGATCACGAACATCACCTCGGGGCGGCCGGCATCATACTCGTCGAACACCAGCGCGACCGGACGCTCGAGTGCCCAGGGCACGATACCGGGAACGAACTCGGTCACCTGCTGCCCGTCGCGCAGCACGATCGCGTCGCGCCCCACCAGGTCCAGGCGGCTGATGTGACCATCCAGGTTGACCCGCACGCACGGCCAGTTCAGGCGGGCGGCCACCTGCTCGATGTGGGTCGACTTGCCGGTGCCGTGCAGGCCCTGCACCAGCACGCGGCGGTTGTTGGCAAAGCCGGCCAGGATCGCCAGCGTGACCTGGGGATCGAAGCGGTACGCCTGATCGATCGCCGGCACGTGCTCCGAGCGCCGGGCGAACGCCGGTACCACCAGCTCGGTGTCGATACCGAAGGCATCACGCACGGCCACGCGGGCGTCGGGGCGGTGGGTCTTGTCGGGTGTCATCAGCGTGATTACTCGGTTCGGAGATTGGGCGGCAAGGCGTTGGCGGCGCCGCCGGCCTCGATCCGGGCCAGCGCGAGCGCCGCGCGTTGCAGGGCGGGCAGCAGGGCAGCGCCTTGTCGTGGGTGAGGCGGATGACCGGCGCCTGGATCGCGACGCCCATCGGCGAGCGCCGCGACGCCGGATCGGGCTGCCCGGTGCGCGGATCGAGCACCGGCACCAGCACGGCCACGCAGACCAGGCCCTCGAGCAGCTCCTCGTCGTCGATGGCAAAACCGTCGCTGCGGACGCGGGCCAGTTCCGCCTCCAGCGCCGGTGCGGTGACCAGGGTTTGCGCGGTGAAGCGCTGCAGCGGGCCGGCGTCGAGGATGCGCCGGCGCTGCGCATCGGGCATCTGCGCCAGGAAGAGCTTGCCGCTGGCCGAGCAGTGCAGCGGCACCTGCGAGCCCGATTGCAGCGAGATGCGCAACGGCTCGTCGGTCTCGACCCGGTCGAGGTAGACGACCTGCGCGCCCATCAGCGCCGTGATGTTGCCCGTTTCGCCGACCTCGTCGACCAGCCGTTGCAGCACCAGGTGCCGGGCGCCGTGCAAGGTGTCGTTGAGAACCAGGTGACGGGCCAGCGTGCGCAACCGCGCGCCGGCACCGTACAGGCGCCCGTCACCCGAGCGTGCGACCATGCCCGATGCCTCGAGTTGCGCCAGCATCCGGCGCAACGTGGGCTTGGGAATGCCGGTCTGCTCGATCAGCGCCTGCAGGCCGAGCGCCTCGTCCCGCGTGGCCAGCGCCTCGAATACCGCAAAGGCGCGCGCGGACGGCGTCCCGGTATCGCGGCGTTTGAGCGCATGTCGCTGAGCGCGGCTGCTGTCGTTCATCCCCGGGATCGTAATCGACTATTCAAAAACTGACCATGAATCGGTCCATTTTTTGCTGATCTTGTTTGATTTCGAGGCAATTTGTCACTAGAGTCGCGCTTTGCACAAAAAACGGAACGTCGGTCCGAGCACGGCCGCGACCCGATCCGAATTCCAACGACAGATTCCAAAGGCAGCCCCATGACCAAGAGCAAGAAGGACAAGCGCACCGCCGTCAGCGGCGTGCAGAAAATGACCCCCTCCGAGGCCTTTGTCGAAACCATGGTCGCCAACGGCGTGTCCGAGATGTTCGGCATCATGGGCTCGGCGTTCATGGACGCGATGGACATCTTCGCGCCGGCCGGCATCCGCCTGATCCCGGTGGTCCACGAACAGGGCGCGGCCCACATGGCCGACGGCTATGCCCGGGTGTCCGGTCGCCACGGCGTGGTCATCGGGCAGAACGGCCCTGGCATCAGCAACTGCGTGACCGCGATCGCCGCCGCCTACTGGGCGCACAGCCCGGTCGTGATCATCACCCCCGAGACCGGCACCATGGGCATGGGCCTGGGCGGCTTCCAGGAGGCCAACCAGTTGCCGATGTTCCAGGAGTTCACCCGTTACCAGGGCCACGTGAACAATCCGGCCCGGATGGCCGAGTTCACCGCCCGTTGCTTCGATCGGGCGATCTCCGAGATGGGCCCGACGCAGTTGAACATCCCGCGCGACTACTTCTACGGCGAGATCACCACCGAGATTCCCCGGCCGATGCGCGTCGAGCGTGGCCCGGGCGGCGAGAACAGCCTGAACGAGGCGGTCGCGTTGCTGGCCAAGGCCAAGTTCCCGATGATCCTGTCCGGCGGCGGTGTCGTCATGGGCGACGCGGTCGAGGAATGCAGGCAACTGGCCGAGCGGCTGGGCGCGCCGGTGGCCAATGGCTACCTGCGCAACGATTCCTTCCCGGCCAGTCACCCGCTGTGGGCCGGTCCGCTTGGCTACCAGGGCTCCAAGGCGGCAATGAAACTGATCGCCAAGGCCGACGTGGTGATCGCGCTGGGCTCGCGGATGGGGCCGTTCGGCACCCTGCCCCAGCACGGGCTCGACTACCTGGCCCAAGGAGGCGAAGATCATCCAGGTCGAGGCCGACCACACCAACCTGGGCCTGGTCAAGAAGATCACCGTCGGCATCCACGGCGATGCAAAGGCCGTGGCCAAGGAACTGCTGGCCCGCCTGGCCGACAAGAAGCTGGCCTGCGATGCCACCAAGGCCGCGCGCGCCAAGCAGGTCAAGGCCGAGAAGACGCCTGGGAAAAGGAACTCGACGGCTGGACCCACGAGAAGGATCCGTTCAGCCTGGACATGATCGAGGAGAATGCGAAAGAGAAGACCTTCTCGGGCGGCGAATATCTGCACCCGCGCCAGGTGCTGCGCGAACTCAGCGAGAAGGCGATGCCCAAGCGGGCGATGGTGTCGACCGACATCGGCAACATCAACTCGGTCGCCAACAGCTATCTGCGCTTCGAGGAGCCGCGAAGCTTCTTTGCCCTGATGAGTTTTGGCAACTGCGGCTACGCGCTGCCCACGATCATCGGCGCCAAGGTCGCCGCACCCGACCGCCCGGCCATCTCGTACGCCGGCGATGGTGCCTGGGGCATGAGCATGGTCGAGATCATGACCTGCGTGCGCGAAAAGATCCCGGTCACCGCGGTCGTGTTCCACAACCGCCAGTGGGGTGCCGAGAAAAAGAACCAGGTCGACTTCTACGGCCGCCGTTTCGTGGCCGGCGAGTTGGACAACCAGAGTTTTGCCGGCATTGCGAAAGCGATGGGGGCCGAAGCCATCGTCGTCGACAAGCTCGAGGACGTGGGCAAGGCACTCAGGAAGGCAGTGGACATGCAGATGAACGAAGGCAAGACCTGCGTCATCGAGATCATGTGCACCCGCGAACTGGGCGACCCGTTCCGCCGCGACGCGTTGCGCACGCCGGTGCGCCTGCTCGACAAATACAAGGACTACGTTTGAGCGAAACACGCGACACCGCCGCCCTGCCCCGGATCGTCGTCATGGGCGCCGGCGCGGTCGGTTGTTATTACGGCGGTATGCTGGCACGCGCCGGCCTGCCGGTCACGCTGATCGCCCGCCCCGCCCATGCGCAGGCCATGAAAGCCGACGGTCTGCGCTTCGATGGCCAGCAGTTCCAGCAGAGCATCCCGGTGTCGGTCGGCACCGGCCCTGAATCGGCCAGCGACGCGGCCCTGTTACTGCTGTGCGTGAAGACCCGGGACACCAGCGCCACCTGCGCGTCGCTGGCACCGTACCTGCCCCGGCGGCCACGGTGCTGGTCGTGCAGAACGGCGTCGACAACGTGCGCCGCGTGCAGGCCGAGCTGGACAACCCGGTGTTTCCCGCGGTCGTCTACGTCGCCGCGTCGATGGCCGGGCCGGGCACCTGCGCCATGCCGGCGGCGGCAGCCTGCTGATCGGACAGTCCGGTCAGAACGACAGTCGCCCGGTCGCCGACGCGAAGGCCCGACTCGAGGCGATCTCGGCAACGATGGAGTCGGCCGGCATTCCGTGCCCGGTGTCGGACAACATCGATGGCGATCTCTGGAGCAAGCTGCTGATCAACTGCTCGTTCAACGCGGTGTCGGCGCTGGGCAGGTCGCAATACAAGCGAATGGCGGCCAGCCCGGAGATGATGGCGGTGATGAACATGGCGGCGCTCGAAGTCGTGGCCGTGGGCACTGCCTGCGGCGTCACGCTCGGCGAAACCGATCCGCTCAAGATCGTCGCACGGGCCGGCCAGGCGATGGGTGAGGCCACGTCCAGCACCGAGCAGGACATCCGCCTGGGTCGGCCGACCGAGATCGATGAACTCAACGGTTATGTCGTGCGCCGGGGTGCCGAGCTCGGCATCCCCACGCCTGTGAACCAGACGCTGCACGCGCTGGTGAAACTGTTGGAAGCGAGCCCCCGCTGACGCACCAGCGGGATCAGCTGATCCACCGGTAGGGCTGCGCGCAGGAACGCTGCCCACAGAAGCGATCGGGAAATCCGCCCAGGACACCTCTGTCGAGGGGGAATTCCCGACCGCCCGACCGTGCAACGGATCAGTTCATGATCGTGAAGGCAATGGTCTTGTTGTCGTCGCACTTGAAACTGAACGGACCATGAGTGGCAGACTGCCAGCCCGGACCGATCTTGCGGTGATCGAAGTGCACGGTGAACTTGCCCGTCTTTCCCGAATCCAGGCCGTTGAGTCGACGCTTGTTGGTGGTGTAGGTCGCATTCGGATTGATGTTCTTGTTGGCAATGTCTTCGTTCCAGTTCTTGTCGTTGCCATCGACATAGATTTTCTTGACCTTGATCTCCACGACCTCGTTGGCCACCTTCCACTTGTTGGTGAACTTGAACTTCACGCCTTTGCAGTCACCGGCCTGGGCAATGCCCGAGACCGACAGCAGGGCAACCGATACGGCAGCGGCAATCGAGAGCGACGAAAGAGTCTTCTTCATGATGTTTCCCTTGGTTGGTTGAGCAATACCCCGGTGGCCTGATGAAAGCCCTTGTCCGTGGCATGAAGACATTTTGTTGAAACAATCGCTTCCCGAACATCCCAGGAATCCGGTAGCGCAAACCCGCGATACTCGCCCGCAAAGACGGCGACGCAGCGGGCCTTTGCCTTCATTCCCCGATGTTTTCGGGCAGGATCTGGCTCGACTGGAAGCGCTGGTTGATGATCCAGCGATTCAACGGTGTCTTGCTGCTGCCCGAGCGGTAGAAGTGCAGCTTGTTGTAGAAGATGAAGGTCTTGTCACCGACCTTCTCGGCGGTGGCCACCTGGAATTCATCCCAGTCATAGTCGGCGATCGTCGCCACCCCCCCGCTCCACCATGCGCGTGATTCCTTGCGCGACGTGAAATCGGAGTTGATCACCATCCGTTCCCACTTGTAGCCATACTTCTCCTGGGACAGGGCCTCGGCCGCCACGGCCAGCAGCTTCGGGTCGGTGCTGCGCGGCTTGGGCATGCGGATTTCGGCCAGCATTGACGTATAGAGTTTGTCGATCCGTGCCTCGTAGTCGTCCAATCGCACCTTGGCCGTGGCCGCCTCGGGAGGCTGCGGCTTGCCCAGCGCCTTGTTGATCACTTCCCCTTGCGCCAGTGCCGCCCGCGCCTCGCGCAACGTCGCCTGCAGTTTTTCGTACTGCCCCTCGCCCAGCAGGTTGTTGCGCAACAGGTGCTTGTCGGACGGATCGAACCCGGCCACGTTGGCCAGCTGGCTGTTGGGCAACGCGCGGATCGGCTCGTAGATCTTCTCGCGGGTACGCTCGATCGCCTGCGTCAGCGCCTGCTGCGCCGTGCCGCCGATCGTGCCGTTGAGCGCGTTGCGGGTCTCCAGGTCATGCTCGTTCGTGCGGCTGCGAACCTCCTTGAGCCAGGTCTCGTCCTTGATCGCCATCGCCGCAAAGCTGCGCAGGTGATTCACCCACGCCTCGGCGCGCTCCGCATCGTACGGGGGATCCAGTGGTTTGGGCAGGCGATCGGAGGAATAGCGCTGGCGCAGCGCCACCACCTGACCGACCACATCGCCCAGCGCTTCATAGTCCGCCAGCGCCTTGGCCTCGGTGGCCGCGTACCGCTCGACCAGTTCCGGCACCACGGTCAGCATCGCGGCCACGTCGGGGTCATTGGCCACGGGTTCCATCGGCTTGAGATTGCTCTGCAGCCGCTTCATCGTGGTCTGCCAGCTGATGCGCGCATTGCGACCGTGCAACTGCTTCGGATCCAGCGCATCGAGCGCGGCCAGCGTGCGCTCGTAGTCGGTCGTCAGGTTGCGCAGCTTGCGCTGGTAGACCGCCGGCAATCCGGCCGGCGGCGACGGCGTGGCTGCCGCAGCCGGCGCCGGCGCCGGCGCAGAGGTGTCACGAGCGGTGGTCGTCGCGCCGGCCTTGGGCGCGGCGGCAGGCGCGGCAGCCGGGGCCGGCGCGGGTGCCGGATTCTGCAAGGCCGACAGCCGGGCCTTGAAGTCGTCGACCCGCTGCTTTTGCGCGATCCAGCTCGGATGGGCCTGATTCGGTGAATTCATCAGGCGCTGCTCGGCCGCCTTCAGGCTGCGCCCGAGTCGGGTGATGTTGGCGCGACGCGACGGCGTCAGGCCCGGCAGTTCCTTGGCGATGCGGTCAAGGTCGTAGGCTGCCGCCGAGATCTCGCGATCGGCGGCCTCCTGCGCGCTCACCAGCCCCGGCGCCAACGACAACGCCGCGCTGATCGCCAACGATGCCAGGCGCCGGGCCGGCAGGCCATCGGCCCGCTTCGGGTGTTTCGTTTCACGATGCTTCATGGATTTCCCCTGCTGTCTGTCTCAAAGAAAAATGCCGGGTATCGCGTGTCCGACGATCCCGGCAACCTTCAACTGGCCCGTTCGGTTACTCCGCCAGGCGCAACGCCCGCCAATCGCTCTGTGCCACTTCGGTGCCGCTGGCATTGAGCGCGATCACCCGCCAGCGCAGCGTGGCACCGGCCTGCTCCTGGAGAAACCACGGCGGTGCCATGTAGTTGGCTGCGCCGGGTTTGACGATCGCCGATAGCACGTCTTCGTCGGCGTTCTGCACCTGCAGCCGGTACAGCGCCCCGTCGGGATGATCGACCCACTGGAACGATAGCGACTGGTCCGGCGGTACCGAGGCATCCGCCTGCGGCAGAAACAATGACAGCCTGGCCGCGTTGGCCTGACCGAGCCCGGCCAGTGACTGGGCATCGCCGACGTAGTAGCGCAGCACCGGCATCGGGAATCCGGCCACACCGCCGGTGAACACCGACCGACCCCCGCCGGTGTTCGACGTGCCCTCCTTGTCGTTGGTCGCCTCGATCCGCAGCAACACCTTGTACGGACCGTCCATCGCCGTCGGCAGCTTCTCCGGGTCTGGCCCCGGCACCACGACTTCGCCGGTCGGGGGAAGGAAGATGGAGAACCGATCGAGCAGCCGGTAGCGCCGCTGCAGGCCGCGACGCTCGACCGGCAACGTCGCCTCGGTCAGCAAGTCTTCGGCGGTGGGTTCCACGTCGCCCGGCTGCACCAGTTCCCAGCGCCCGCGCAAGGTGCCGGTGCCGTTGTAGAAGATCTTGGCAGAGAAGCTGGGCAACTCGGTATCGCGCATCACGCCCAGCACCGTCTCCTGCCCGCGAGAGGACTCAAACCCCACCCGCACATCGAGCAGGGCCAGCGGGGTTCGCGCGCCGCCACCGCCCATCCGGCAGGTCACGACGACGAACTGGTCGCCAACGCCGCCACCGGTGAACCGGCGCACGTAAAAGAAGCTCGAGTTCTTGCCGGCGATCGCGTCCTGGTAGGCCCGCCGCGACACCGAGGCCGGGATGGTCATGATATCGGTCAGGTTGCGCAGCGCCCCGCTGGTCGACTGACGTGACTGGTCCAGTTGCAGCGGCAGTCGGCCAAAGATGGTGCCGGGCAGGCAGGGGTTGGCATTCTGGACGGGGAACGGCAACTGCAACGTGGGGTTGGCGTTGGCCACCGCGGGCTGCAGCTCACCGCACCAGAAGGCCTCGGCAGGGGTCTGCCCGTTGTTCAGGTTCTGGAACGTCAGGAAGATCGTCGTCGGGCCCGAGCTTCGCACGTTGACGCCGAACGGGTTGACGCCACTGACGGCCCACGAGGCAGAGGTCACGATCGACAGCAGCAGGGCAAGAATGATTCTCATGATCATGATTCCTCAGAAAAGGCTGATGGAGAAGCCGACATCCAGGTGCCAGTAGCGCTGGGCATCGCGGATCTCGAAGATGTTATCCACGTTGAGCGAATCCTGCCGACCGTAGCGAACGAAGATCTGACCCGGCATCTTGCGCAGCCCGTCCTTGATCTCGAACTGGTAGCCCAGCTGGGCATGCCCGCCGGCATTGCGATTGCGCGCCGAGTTCAGCGAGTCGGAATTGAGTGTCTTGTTGACACTGAAGCCGAAATTCCAGTCATTGGCAAATGCCCAGTCCGCCCCCAGCGTGATGTCGTTGGCATAGTCGGAGCGGTCCGCCTCGACGCTGTACAGCCGGGTGCGTCCCAGGCCCAGCGTGGTATTGAGCCCATCGAAGACATCCCAGTTGGCCGAGATCTGTTGACCGTAGTTCTTGAAGTCGGCCCTGTCCCGACCCTGTTGGCGGTTATCCTGGTCGGAATAGTTCAGGCCGTAGGTCAGCGTCACCGGCGACAGGTTCCAGGAAAAGCTCAGCTGGTGGTCCTTGTTCTGCTGGTCTGGCCGGTGCGAATCGGCAAAGCCCGAGTCCTCGGTGACCGGCACGCTGATCGCCACCTGGTGCACATTCGAGTAGTTGTAGTTGAGCGACGGCCACCAGCCACTGACGTCGTTCTCGTCCTGGCTCATCCAGACCGGGATCGGCAGGTTCAGGTTGAAGATCCGGGTGTCGGAACGGGTGGTCAGCAAGGTCGGGATATTGCTCAGGTTGTCGCGCTTGCGGGCCGCGCTCAGGCTGAGCGTCGCGCCGGCCATGTCGGCATCCAGGCCGACGCGGTTGAGCAACTGGTCGGTCGCAAAGAACGCGCCCAGGCTCTTGTAGAGCGGATCGATTCGGTCATGGTGCAGGCTCAGCTTCAGACCGAACGGGTGTTTCTCGGAGAACATCGTCGAGTTCTGAATCAGGCCGATGCCCAGGTCGGCCACCCTGCCGGACGAACGCGTCTCGAACACCGGCTGGAGGGTCTCGCCCTGCGCCAGCAGCGGATCGAACGGGTTGACATACACCGAGCGCGCCCATGAGACGTCCCCGGTGATGCGTCCGCCCTCGCTCGCGCCGACAACCCGCAGGCCGACGCCGCGGCTGCGCTCGGCATCGGGAACGGCACCGGCATTGAAGTCGGTCTGCGACTGGATCGAGCCCTGCATCAACGACACCTCGGTGCGCAGCGCCCCGGGCCGCGACCCCACCAGTTCGTAGCCCATGGTCAGGCCGTGGATCCGGTGATCGGATTCACGCAATCCCCAGAAGTTGTTGTAGCCGACGATCGATGTGCCGTTCATCACGTTCAGCGACATGTCGAAACGATCGGTCGGACGGCCGGTGAAAATGAACCCCCGACTGGACATCTGGTCGAGCAGCAACGGATGGTTGCCGTAAGACACGTGTCCGACCTTCATGCCCAGCCGTGAGGTGCGTACCTCGATGTTGTAGTCGGCCAGGTCGAGCTTGGGGGCACGATCTTCCAGTTCGCCAAAGCGCAGGGTCTCTGGCCGGTAGCTATAGCCACTGAAGTTCGCCGTCGCCTCCATCTCCAGGTCGCCCCGGGTCGCCGCAACTCCCAGGCTCGCATCACCCACGACATCGAGATACGTCGAGCGCTCTTGGTCATCGTCGGGCACCAGGCGCTTCTCGTATGAACGGCCTTTCAGTTGCAGGGCCACCGTGGGCGAGACCTCCAGCTTCTCGAACCCGGAACCGGTGAGCACCTTGAGCTCGGTGCGCGCGTACTCTTCCCAGTTGCCATCGGTCACCTCGTAGACGATGAACTCGGTCTCGCCAGGCGGCAGGGCCAGCAGGCTCGAGTCCAGCGATACCTTGCCAGGCGATTCGCTGCGCGCCAGTGCGGTGACATCGGTCTTGCCGATGAAGTATCGAAGCCTGCCCTGCGAGGCCCAGCGCTCTTCGGGCAGCGTGATCTCCAGTGTCTCGCCCGGCTTGACCCAGCGATCGTCAAAGCTGGTGCTCATGTCCTGAGCGAGCGCCGAGCCGAGCATGCCCACGCTGACGAACACACCGACCGCCTGCCTGGCCATGTGTCCGATCGATCTTGGAACGGTGCGCCCGCCCTGCCTGATTGGTCGTGATTGATTGGTCATGGCGCCGAACCCCCTCTTGTCGCTGCGCTGGCTGGCCCGGTCCTGCTCCGCGTCTTCACGACGACGGGCGAACGAGCCTCGAGCCGTCAGGATGCGTGACACGGCCCTGCGGGCAAATACCAGATATATGGGAGCGCGCGACTGCGCGGGAAGCATTCGGGGACGCATCAACGCTTGCGCGTGGCGCAAACGCCTTCGACGATGCGCCAACGCGCAATGACCTCGATGTCCAGCTCACCGGTCGGTTCGTGGTACCAGCGAATGACGACGGGCTTGCATGTCGTGCACGAGGGCTGGGGCGCAGAGACGATCTGCGCCTCGGCGAAGCGGCGCTTGCGATAGCGAATGCTGGCACCGCCGAAGACGCGCGTGCTCTTGGCGCATTGCAGCGTGACCGCCGGTATGGGCACCGACAATTCGCCCTTGTCGCCTACCTTTCGTTGTGATTTGTGATGCGCAAGAACGCTTTGCTCGAAGCGCATCTTCACGCGTATCTGCACCGGTGCACTGCGTTGTGCCCCCCGCACGATGCGAAGGCGCACCTGGTCTCCGGCGTTAAGGTCCGGCAGTCGCGCGACGATCGCATTGTCCGACCAGTCATCGATCTGCAGTGCGATCCGCAGGCCGCCCGCATACTCGGCCTGCACCTCGCAGGCCGGACAAGGCGCGGCGAACCCCTGGCCCCGGATATCGACACGATCACCACTACCTGCCCGGACCGAGCCGATGACCGGCGCGGCATTGGCAATCGCCATGCCGCCCGACACCAGCAGTGCCGGCAACACGACCAAGCGCAGGAATGATCGATAGGGACTGTGCACAACGGGCCCTGGCAGTTGGAAAATGGCCATCGTCGACGACGAAGGCCAGCTTCAGACTAGGGTCAGTCAGCGAACGAGGCTATCCCTGATACATGGGAGACCCGGCAGAAGGCTCACTCGCGCTGCGCCGTGGCACCGCCGAGCGGCGATGCGCGCAGGCCCTGCGCAGGGATTTCGATCATCACGCAGGTCCCGGGCTCGGCGGGCACCACGCTGACGCTTGCGCCGATCGACTTCGCGCGACGACGCATGTTGGCCAGTCCCTTGCCACCCTGGCGGGTGCCGTCCGGCAGACCGATGCCATCATCGGTGAGGCTTATCACGACCGGGGCCGCGCGTCCGAATGACGGTGCATCGACCGGTGACAGAGGATCGACACCCGTCAGGTGGCGGGCGGCGCGATCGGCCTCGGAACTGAGCCCGCAGGCAAGCCGGATCGTGCGCGCATTCGCGTGCTTGAGCACGTTGTTGATCGCCTCCTGGACGATCCGCATGATCTGCAACACCCCGTTAGGGCCAAGACCCGCCATCGGCGGCAGGTCCTGAACCGCCCACTCGAGGCGCAGGCCGGCCGCCAGCAGGCGCGGCTCCATCCGGCTGCGCAGGTTGGCCAGCACGCTGTTCAGGTCGCCATCGACAGGATCGAGCGAATCGATCATCAGGCGCAGGTCTTCGATCGCGCCGCGCAACGCCTGCTCGAGCAGTTCGGGATTCGTGCCCCCTGCCTGCACCATCGCCAGCGTGGAGATCAGGGTGCCGCCGACACCGTCGTGCATGTCGCGCATCAGGCGCCCGCGCTCGTCGAGGATCGCCCTTTCCGTCTCCAGATGCTGCAGTCGTCGGAAGTTCTCGGCAATGATCTGCTCACGTAGTTCGATCCGCAATTCCAATTCGGCATTGAGCGACTCGAGTTCGGACAACGCATTGCCGAAACGACGCGTCAGAAACATGCCGAACACCAGCAGGATCAGCACCGAGCCGAACGGCATCAGGTAACCGTAGTCCGGGCGCAGGAGCGCCGTATTGACCAGCCAGTCATGGACACCAAAGCCCAGTGGCAGCGCGCCGGCCGCCATCATGCCGGCCATCACCGATGTGCCCATGCGCAAGACCTTGGCGGACATCATCACGAACGGCGACACCGAGATCAGCAAGGCGACCGTATCCGAGACCGGCGCGGCCAGCCGGTAGAACGCTTCGGGCACCGACAAGGCGATCGCGAGCATGATCAGCGGCATCAACACCGCCCAGGCCAGCAGGCGCTTCTCGAAGGCTGCGGGTCGCACGTCGAGGAAGCGGTTCGTGAAGATCACGACCGAATAGACGAAGACGACCAGCGTGGCATGCCAGTACCAATCGAGCAGGATGGATGCGCTCGCCGGCTGCGGGATCACCTGGTAGAGATCATGCAGCACCCAGCACACGTTGAGAATGGCGAACCAGCCAAACAGCGAATCACTGCGCCGCCAGTACCAGAGAATGCTCGCGAACGCGGCCGACAGCAGCATCAGGCCGAGGATCGCCTGCAACACGTGGACCCGGAACACCGACGCCCGCCAGTGGTAGCCGCTGATCTCCTGGTGTGGGCCCAGGTAGACCTCGCGCAGGAAACCGGCGCCAGGGCGGTCGGCCTGCACACGAATGGCCAGCGTGTTGCGCCCCGGTTCGAGCAGGCCGTTGGCAATCAACAGGTAGACCGGTTCGTTCCAGTTGCGCGCCTCCTGCTCCTGCAGACCCGGCCGCCCCAGGTGGGTGCCATTGAGATAGACGGTCGCGTTGTGCGCGACCCGCGGCAGCCAGACCGCCCAGAGCCGGTCCGGCGCCACCCGCAGGTCGATCTCCAGCACGTACCAGCCGACGCGCGCCGATTGGCTGGCACGCCAGTCGTGGGGCAGCGCCTGGCTGACCGCGCCCGGGATCGCCTGCGCCGACAAGACATCCGACGGCGGCTCGATACCATCGCCGGCCACGAAGACGCCCTGGTCGATGCGGATGGCCCGCTCATCGGGTAGTTGGTCGACCAGTTGGCCGATGGCCAGCGCCAGCAACAGCGCGATTGCCAGACTCAGCCCCGCCCAGACCACGGCAGGTCGGCTGACGGGTGGCCCGGCCATCGCGTCGCCCATGTCAGCGCGACTGGTTGTCGACCCGGATAAGACCGAGTTGGACGGCCTCGAAGACAGCCTCGCCGCGCGAACGCACGGCGAGCTTGCGATAGATGTTCTTGATGTGTGTCGTCACCGTGTGCACCGATATCCCCAGCGAATGAGAGATCTCCTCGTAGGAGAAGCCCTTGGCAATCTGCTGCAGGACATCCGACTCGCGCCCGGTCAGCAGGCTTTTGTCGCCGTTCGCGGGCGCGCGGTTCAATGGCTCGTTCGCGCGGGCCCCCTGCCCCTGGCCGCCGGCCGGCGACAGCCGACGCAACACGTGCCGGGCTATCGACGGACTGATCGGCGAGCCGCCGGCAACCAGTTGGCGGATAGACTCGGCCAGGTTGGCGTCGGTGCCATCCTTGAGCAGGTAACCGGTCGCCCCGTTCTCGATCGCGGCAAGCACGTGGGTCTCATCGGCAAAGACGGTGAGTACGGCGATCTCGATGCCGGGCAGGACCCGGCTTGCATGTTCGATCAACTCCAGTCCCGAGCCATCGGGAAGACCGAGGTCGGTCAGCAACACATCGACCGGTCCGGCATCGAGCATCGCGCGCCCCTGGGCAACGGTGCTGGCGGTTCCCGCCAGGCGCATGTCCGCACAGGACGAGATGACCTGCGCCACCCGGTGCAGCGCGTCCGGATCGTCCTCGACGATCAGCACACTTATTGATTCCATATAGTGGTATCTCCTCCGAGACCAGCCGAGCCTGCAGACGGCGGATCGGCCTCCTCTACAGACATGCCCCCTCTGGACGGAGCGCGACCTGGCGTTCAAGGCGTCATGGTCGCATTTATTGCAAAGTGTCAGCCAGAAACAAAGTCATGATTTGGATCAATCGGTTGTCAAACGACAGAGCCCGGTCAAACCGCCGCCGCGACCGGCCACGCAGGAGGCCGGCCGGGGTCCGGGTTCAGGTGGTCTTTCGCCCCGCCCTGGCGGCCCGCGCCGGGCGCGCGCCTGGCTTGGGCGCCCCTGGCCGGGATGCCAGGTAACTGCGGTTCCAGGTCGGACTGATGACGATTTCATTCAGGCAGACATGGGCTGGCGCGGTGGCGACGTGAACCATCGTGCGGGCGAGGTCTTCGGGCTGCAGCATCCGGGCACGATCGGCCTTGGAGACCGGCACCGGCCGCTTGTCCAGGATAGGCGTGGCCACCTCGGCCGGGCAGATCACCGTGGAACGGATGCCGTTGGCGAACTCCTCCATGTTGATACTGTAAGACATCGCGACAACCGCATGCTTGCTGGCCGTGTAAGCGGGCCCCGACAAAGTGCTGACGAAGCGCCCTGCCCAGGACGCGGTGTGGATGAGCACACCGCCACCGCGCCGGCGCATCAGCGGCAGCACCGCGGACACCCCGTAAAAAGCCGCCGACAGGTTCGCCCCGATCACGGTGTCGATGCCTTCGGCGCTCAGCTGCGCCCAACTGCGTTGCAGCACGTTCAGGCCGGCGTTGTTGACGAAGATGTCCAAGCGGCCGTATTTCTTCTCGATCGCCTGAGCGATCCGCCTGACGCTCGCCACCCGGGTCATGTCGCCCGACTGCACCCAGGCGCGCCCGCCGTCGGCGGCGACCCTGGCCGCGACCTCCTGCAGCGGCGCCTTGCGCCGCCCGGTCAGGACGACCGTCGCACCGAGCTGCGCGAAGGCGATCGCCGTTGCCTCACCGATCCCGGTGCCGGCGCCGGTGATCCAGGCGATCTGTCCGTCGAGTTCATTCATGTCTTGTCTCCGTGTTGGTCTGTGAACATGCCGCTGTCGGCGGGGCAGTGAAAGGTCAGAGTCCTGATTCGAGTTTGAGCAGTTCGGCCACCGAGCACGCGCTGATGCCGCCGTCGATGACCAGGTCTATGCCCCGCAGCCACGCGCTCTGGGGGCTGATCAGGAAGACGATCGACTCGGCCACCTCGAGGGCGGTGGCCGGTCGACCGACCCGCGCGACATTGCGCCGGGCGTGGTCGCCGAATGCGGCCATGAAGTCATCGAGGATGCCGGTCGACACGGCACCCGGACTGATGGAATTCATCCGCAGGCCGTGCGCGAGCAGTGGCTGCGTGCAGGCCATGCTCCAGACGATCACGGCCTCCTTGGACAGGTCAAAGGCCCGGGTGTCGTCGATCTGGTGCAGGTCGATGAACTGCTCCAGGTCGTCGCGCCAATCGCACGCCAACAGCGCCCGCACCTGGTCCAGGTTCTCGCGCCAGCGTGCGCCGGCGCGGGAACCGACATTGACGATCGCCCCGTCTTGCTCCATCTGCGGGATCAGCCGGCGCGTGAAATCGCGCAGGCCGAGGAAATTCACCCGCAGCACCTGGGTTGCCATGCCGGCGCGGGGCGGCAGGCCGGCCACGTTGCACAGCGCGTGCACGGGCCCGTCCACCGAGGCGACCGCCTGCGCGATGGCCTCGGGCCGTGACAAGTCCAATGCCACGAAGCGGCCCAGGCCGGCGCGCGGCTGGCGGACATCCAGGATGGTGACCTGGGCGCCGGCGGCGGCCAGCAGCTCGCAGGTCTGCTCGCCGATGCCCGTGGCCCCGCCGGTGACCACGACATGCTTGCCCCTCATTGGGCGTCCCCTGCTTCGATACGGGTTGCGGAGGCCGGATCGGGCGGTACCAGCCGATTCGCAGGCAACGGTTCATCCTCGCTCCAGAAACCGATCATGATGCCGCGGCGCGCCGACTTACCGACCGTGTCGCGCAGTTGCGGGTCGCTGAATGCCGTGCGGTTCTTCAGGCCGGCCGACCAGTCGATCATCTGGTCTTTCATCCGTGAGAGCACCGGGGCCAGCGCCGGATCGCGGGCCAGGTCGCGAAGCTCGTCGGGGTCTTGTTGCAGATCGAACAGCATCGGCCCAAAGCCCAGGCAGTGGACGAACTTGTAGCGCCCATCGAACGCCATCGTCAGGCGTCCCTCGGACAACCCCGGCCCAGCGCCTGCAACACCGGCAGTCGCGCGTAGTCGCACTCGGCAAACACCGCCTCGCGCCAGGTGTCGGGCCGGGCGCCGTGCAGCCAGGGCTGCAGCGATGCGCCCTCGAGCCGGTGCGCATGGCGCCCGGGGTCCGCGCCCACTGCCTCGATGAACGTGGGCAGCAGGTCGATCGCGGCAACCAGTTCGTCATTGACCCGGCCCCGTGTCGCATCGGCCTGGGGTCGCGGATCGACGATGATCAGCGGCACTCGTGACGAAGCGTCGTGAAACAAGTCCTTCTCGCCAAGCCAGTGATCGCCAAGGTAGTCCCCGTGATCGGCGGTGAGCGCGATCAGCGTCGAATCGAGCAGGCCGCGCGCGGCCAGGTGCGCGGTCAGGCGGCCGATCTGGTCGTCGATCTGGCCGATCATGCCCATGTAGGCCGGGACAACCGTTTCGCGGGCCTGCGGCTTGTTCCAGACCGTTGACCAACGCGACCGGGTGAAGGCCTGGTAGACCGGATGCGGATCGACCAGTTCACGGTCGTGCCGCACAACCGGCAGGATGTCCTGCGGGCCGTACATCGCGTGATAAGGATCGGGTGCCACGTAGGGCCAGTGCGGCTTGATGTACGACAAGTGCAGGCACCAACCCTCGTCACCGGACTGGTCGATGAACTCGATCGCCCGGTCGGTCATGTAGGCGGTTTCAGAGAACTCGGCGGGCAGGCGCGACGCTCGGCGCGCGTGCTGCATGAAGTTGGCGCTGAGGATCTCGCCCCGGTCCGAGTCGACCGCGTTGGCCCAGTCCTGCCAGGGGTTCGCGCCACCATAGCCACGCTCGCGCAGCCAGTCGTGGTAGCGCGGCTCCTCGTCATGGTAGTTGCCATCGGGCCCTGTGCCATACAGGCCATCGTGCCGTTCGCCCACCGCGAAGCCGGCGCTGGCAAGGAAACGCCCGAGTTCGGATCGCGGATCGATGCCCAGCCGCTCGAGGCCGGTGCTGTCGGCGCGCATGTGGGTCTTGCCCAGCAGCACGGTCGGCAAGCCGCACGACTTCATGTAGTCGGCCAATGTCCATTCGCCCAGATCGAACGGCACATCGTTCCAGGTTGCGCCATGGGAGCGCACGTGGCGGCCGGTGTAATAGGAAGCCCGCGAGTTACCGCAACTCGTGCCCTGAACGTAAGCGCGCTCGAAGCGCAACCCAGGCCGCCAATGCATCGATGTGCGGTGTCCGGATCGCCGGATGGCCGTAGCAGGACAGGTGATCCCGACGCATCTGGTCGAGCATGATGAAGAGCACGCGTTTGATCATCGTTGCCTCGATTCGCCGGATGCGCCGAGCAACGGCCGCCGTCCTGCTTCAGTGTTTTCCCGATTCTATCGGGTCGGCAGGCCACACACGCAAAACCGCCCCGTGGGGCGGGCAGCTGCCGCCCCACGGGGCGACCTGGATCGGATGATCGCGGTCAGGCGGGCAGTCGGCGCTCCTGGGCAAGGCCCTTGAACAGGCTCACGCACATGAACAAAAGCACCACCGCGAACGGCAGGCCGGTGGTGACCGCGGCCGCCTGCAGCGCGGACAAGCCGCCGGCCAGTAGCAACACGATCGCTGCGAGACCCTCGAAGCAGGCCCAGAAGATACGTTGCGCGACCGGCGCATCGACCTTGCCGCCGGCGGTGATCGTGTCGATGACCAGCGAGCCCGAATCGGACGAGGTCACGAAGAACACGATGACCAGCACGATCGCCACGACCGACGAGATCGAGGCGAACGGCAACTGCTCAAGCATCAGGAACAGCTTGACCGGCAGGTCGGCCTCGGCCACCGCCTGGTAGCCATCGGTGACGATCTGGCTGATCGCGGTGCCGCCGAACGCGGTCATCCAGAGCACACAGACCAGCGACGGAATCAGCAGCACGCAGATCAGGAACTCGCGTACCGTGCGCCCACGCGACACCCGGGCGATGAACATGCCCACGAACGGCGACCAGGAGATCCACCAGGCCCAGTAGAACGCCGTCCAGCCGTTATAGAAGTTGGTGTCGTCGCGGCCGATGAAGTTGCTCAGCGCCGGCAGTTCCTGCACGTACGCGGACAGGTTGAGCGCAAAGCCACTGAGAATCGCCAGCGTCGGTCCGACGATGATCACGAACAACAGCAGCCCCAGCGCCAGGATCATGTTCAGTTCACTGAGCCGCTTGACCCCGGCATCGAGACCGGCCACCACCGAGAGCAAGGCCACTGCGGTGATGCAGACGATCAGGATCACCTTGTTGACATTGGTCACCTCGATACCGAACACGTGGTTGAGGCCGGCCAGCGCCTGCTCGGCACCGAACCCCAGCGAGGTGGCCAGGCCGAACAACGTGGCGAACACGGCCAGCGTATCGATCACATGGCCCATCCATCCCCAGACCCGCTCGCCCAGCAACGGGTAGAAAGCCGAGCGCAGCGTCAGTGGCAGGCCGCGGTTGTAAGTGAAGAATGCCAGCGACAAGGCCACGACCGCGTAGATCGCCCACGGGTGCAGTCCCCAGTGAAAGATCGTCGCGGCCATGCCCAGACGACGCGCCGCCTCGGCATCGCCGGCTGCCCCGCCCAGCGGAGCCCAGCTTTCGGGCGACCCCGCGGTATCGGCGAATGACGAGCTGAAGTGCGAGATCGGCTCGGACACGCCAAAGAACATCAGGCCGATGCCCATGCCGGCCGCAAACAGCATCGCGAACCAGCCCGTGTACGAATAATCGGGCGTGGCCTCGCGTCCCCCCAGGCGCACACTGCCATAGGGTGACACGATCAGGAACAGGCAAAACAGCACGAACAAGTTGCAGGCGATCACCAGCAACCAGTCGAAACTCGAGGTCATCGTCGGACGCAGCCAGCCGAAGAACTCGCTGGCACCCTCCTGGTAGATCGACGTGATGATGACGAACGTGACGATGAGCGCCGCTGAGACGACGAAGACGGGATTGTGGATATCGAGGCCCAGGACCTTGACATTGTCCTGACCGATCTCGTAATCGGTTTCCGCGATTTCTGACATGCGGGTTTTCTCCAGAAGAATGGGATGACACGAATCGCGAAGCCTGATGGATCAGGTCTGCCGTGCGCAGCGCACGAGACACGCGGATTCAAAGGGGAGCCGAGGCGGGGTCGGCAGTTGACCAGGCTCACACGGATCGGCGCCCGCAACGGGGCACCGGGCAGCCAGCGCGGTCCGACAAGGCCGTTCGGGCCGGCAGTCGTCGGCTTTTACCTTAACACGCGTGCCGGGCGCTGTGAACCGCTACACTTGCGCGAGTCATCATTCGACTATTCCTGCAACTCCGACCAATCCCTCTTGCGGAGGCCAACATTGCTCGCTGAAGAAACCATCAAGCGCCTGGCGACCGAACTCGATGAGGCCGAGCGCACCAAGGTCCAGGTATCCCATTTCTCGAAGCGCCATCCCGAGATGACCATCGAGGACGGCTACGCGATCCAACGCGCCTGGGTGGCGATGAAGCTGGCCCGCGGGCGCACGATCAAGGGTCACAAGATCGGCCTCACGTCGCGCGCGATGCAGATGGCCTCGCAGGTCACCGAGCCCGACTATGGTGCGCTGCTCGACGACATGTTCTTCCAGGAGGGCACCGATATCCCGCTGTCGACCTTCATCGCGCCGCGCGTCGAAGTCGAACTGGCCTTCGTCCTTGGCAAGCGCCTGCGCGGGCCCGGGGTCACGATCTTCGACGTGATCAACGCGACCGATCACGTGGTACCGGCGATCGAGATCATCGATGCGCGGATCGAACAGATCGACAAGGCCTCGGGAAAGATGCGCAAGGTCTTGGACACGATTTCGGACAATGCGGCCAATGCCGGCATCGTCACCGGCGGGCGACCGGTGCGCCCCGATGCGATCGACCTGCGCTGGTGTGGCGCGCTGCTGTACAAGAACGGCGTGATCGAGGAAACCGGGCTGGCTGCCGGTGTGCTCAATCATCCGGCGACCGGGGTGGCGTGGCTGGCCAACAGCCTGGCCCTTTACGACGAGGGGCTCGAGGCCGGTGAAGTGGTGCTGGCCGGTTCATTCACCCGTCCGGTGTTCGGCGCCGCGGGCGACACCTTCATGGCCGACTACGGTCCGCTGGGCAACGTCGCGTTCCGCTTCGTCTGAGCGCCGGCGCCCTCACGGCAAGGGCCGGACGCGCCAAATGGAAGAGCCCCGCCGGGGCGGGGCTCTTCACGAGTGCTCAGGGAAGGTTCAGCCCTGGTCACGCGCCTTACTTTGCTGCAAAAGCGAGTTCCCGGCACTGTCGGCCTTTTCCCCCTTGCCAGAGCAGGCCAATGCGAAGCCCGGCATGCTCAATGCAAGCGCTGCGAGCACAGCAACGAGATTTTTCATGGATCACCCCCTTTTCACGAGTCGATGGTGAATCCAGAATATCACTGCCCCCGGCCAAGGTCTACCGATGTCGGCACCGGTCCGCGGAAGCGGATCTCGCGCTGTGGCAGCGGCACTTCGACGTCGTGCCGGCGCAGCGCCTTGCGCAACTCCCAGTGGTAGGCGGCAAAGACCGCGTCGGGTCGCTTGACCGCATCGGGCATCAGCCAGACGATCAACTCGAAATCCAGCCCGTTTTCGCCGTAGTTGACCAGCCAGACGCTCGGCTCGCGCCCGAGCACGCCAGTCAAGGTCGACGACAGGCGTGCGGCCGCATCGAGTCCGGCCTCGACTACCTTGTCCTCGTCGGCATCATAGGCGACCCGGAATGGGACATGGATCCGGCGGAACGGATCCTGCAGCGTCCAGTTGATGACCTTGCGCTCGATGAACTGCGAGTTGGGCACGACGACATCGACGTTGTCGTTGGTGTTGACGATGGTGCCCCGGACATTGATCGCCTTGACCTCGCCGCGCGAACCATTGTCCAGCTCGACGAAATCGCCCACCTTGATCGAACGTTCGAAGAACAGGATCAGGCCGGACAGGAAGTTGTTGACGATCGACTGCAGGCCAAAGCCCAGGCCCAGTGCCAGCGCGCCGGCGACCAGCGCGAAGTTGGTGAAGTTAAGGCCGATCGATGACAGGCCGGCAATCACCCCGATCGCGATGATCAGGTAGTGGGCCAGCCGGCTGATCACGAACATCAGCGCCTGGCTGTCCTTGGGAAAACGTCGTCCCAGCTTGGCCAGGCCGCGGCGAAAGGCCAATGAGATCAGCCAGGCCAGCAAGACGATCAGCAGCACTTTGCCCAGGCCGCTGAGCGTGATCGGGGTTTCACCGAGCTTGAACAGGCTGCGGTCGGTCACCGAACCGATCCAGGCACTGGCCAGTGACGCATTTTCGGCCACCCGGTTCCAAAGGCGTGCCACGGGCCCTCGAGGGCACTCAATTCGCGCGCCAACCAGCGGTTGAGGAACTCGAGACGGGTCAGTTCCTCGTCTATCGTGCGCAGTTCGTTGATCGATTCCTGGGCCAGGCGCAGGCGATCCTGGTTGAGCAGGACGGTCGTCGAGGCGGATTCATCGACCCCGATCTCGGACAATCGTTCGCCGGCCCGGTCGCGCTCGCGCTCGCTGGCCGCCCGCCACCCGCCGACATCGCCCCGCGTCTGCTCGATCCGCGCGCGGATCCGCTCGAGCATCTGGCGGCCCGTTTGGGCCGCCGTCGAATCCGATCCGCCAGGATGCTGGCCAGCGCCTGCTCGGCCTGCAGATTCATCGATTTCACCCGCAGCGCCCCGAGCGCGATGTCGGCGCGAACGGTTTGCTGTTGGCGATAGCGAGCCGCTATCTGCTCGACGACCGAGTCGCCGCTCGGTTGCAGACCCTGTCGCCGCCGGTTCATCAGCGTCTGTCGGGCCGCCTCCTCCTCGTCGGCGTTCCGGTTGATCAGGGCCTCGAGGCGCCGGATCTCGGCCAGGTCCGCGTACAGCCGGCCCTCGGCGAGTTTTTCGGCATCGGCCAGCTCGGCGACCCGGGCCCGACGGACTTCCAACGCCGCCCGGCGAACCCGCAGCTGCTGGTCGATCAACGCCGCCCCGGCGCGCTCGGCCAGGATGTCCAGCCACTCTCGAGCCGCCGCGGCGTGCCCGGGGCCATCTGCAGGTAGGCGGCCATCGAACGATCGACCTGCTCGAGCGTCGAGGCCAGCGCCGCCTGCAGTGCCGCCGTCTCGTTGACCTCGAAATCCAGCTCGACCCGGGACTTGCGAAGCGCACTGACCAGTTCGAGCGCCTTCGCCGGCGTGTAGCGATCCGCGACCGCGGGGGCCGCCGGCAGCTCGGGCGCCTTCAGTTCGGTGGCGGTCAGCCAGGCTTCGAGGTTGCCCGAGATCCGGTCCAGGGCGACACGCCGGGCGTCATCATAGCCTTCGGTATCGGGCCCGTAGCGGCGCCGCAACAATTGCTGGACCTCGTGGATCCGGGCACCCAGGTCGGCTACGGGGACGTTGAAATACAGCCACATGTCCGCCCGCAGGTTGCCCGGGTCGGGCACGACGTCGATCTTCTTGTCTTCCTGCTTGCCCGCACCGACGAGGATCTGCGGCAGCGATGGCCCCGCCGACCACGCGATCGGCATGCCGGAGAGAAACAATGCAACGCCTATCGCAAGCCAACGCTTCATGCAAAAATACTAGCAAAGACAGGCAGGGCCCGCGTCTGCCCGGTTCCGGAGCCGACAGGCGGCACAATTCTGTTCGAATTCCAACACGGCGGGCCCGATGACAGTCCAGTTGTTCGTTCTCTTGTTCCTGCTTGGCGCGGTCACCGGCGTGCTGGCCGGTCTTCTGGGCATCGGCGGTGGCATGGTGATGGTGCCTTTTCTTGTCATCGCCATGCAAAGTCTGGGGTTCCCAGGCAACGAACTGATCAAGATCGCGATCGCCACATCGCTGACCACCATCCTGTTCACATCGTTGTCCAGCGTTCGCGCCCATCACCGGCGGCGCGGCGTCCGCTGGGACCTGGTCGCCACGCTGGCGCCGGGCATCATCATCGGGACGCTGGTCGCCACCCGCTTCGTGCGCGATGCCGACAGCCGCTGGCTGACCCTGTTCTTTAGCGCGTTCATGGCCTGGTCCGCGTGGCGGATGGTCTGGCCGGCGCCCCGCAAAGGCGGGGAAACCGGCGAAATCGCGATCGGAAAGACGAAATTGATGTCGGTTGGCGGTGTGATCGGCATACTTTCAGCGATGTTGGGGGCTGGCGGCGGATTTCTGACGATCCCGTTCCTGACGAGAAACGGCGTGGCGATCAAGGAGGCTGTCGGCACCAGCGCGGCCATCGGCTTTTCGATTGCGGCCGCCGGTGCCATTGGCTACGCGATCAGCGGCCCGAGAATCCCCCTCGCCGGCCCTGTCGTGGGCTACATCTACCTGCCCGCACTGCTGGCAATCGCGCTGGCCAGCGTGATCACCGCGCCCTACGGGGCGAGCCTCGCACACCGGTTGCCGGTGGCGGTGATGCGCCGGATCTTCGCCGGCTTGCTCGCCCTGCTGGCCCTTTACATGGGCTGGCGCGCCTGGCGCTGATCCACTCCGTCGTCCGGCGCATCGGACGCCAACGGCCAGCGTCCTGCCCGGATCAACAGCCAGGCGCCAAACAACACCATGGGGATGCACAGCAACTGGCCCATGGTCAGGCCAAAGGCCAGATAACCGAGAAAGGCGTCAGGTTCACGGGCAAACTCGGCGAGAAACCGGAAAAAGCCGTATCCGACCAGGAACAGGCCGGCCACCGCCCCGACCGGACGGGGCCGGGATGAATACCACCACAACAACACGAACAGCAGCAGCCCTTCGCCAGCGAACTGATAGAGCTGGGACGGATGCCGGGCCAGCAGCAGCGGATCGGTGGGAAAGACCATCGCCCACGGCAGGTCGGACGCGCGTCCCCAGAGTTCCTGGTTGATGAAGTTCCCCATGCGGCCGGCGGCGAGCCCCAGCGGCACCAGCGGCGCCACGAAATCAATGACCCGCCAGAACTTCAGGCCGCGTCTGTGGCTGTACCACCACAACGCGATGATGACCCCCAGCAGACCCCCGTGGAAGGCCATGCCGCCGCGCCAAACCATAAAGATTTCAAAGGGTTGCGCCAGGTATTCGCCAGGCTTGTAGAACAGGATATAGCCCAGGCGACCACCGATGACGACGCCCATCGCCCCCCAGAAAAGCAAGTCCTCGAGCATCGCCGGATTGAGGCCGGATTGCTTTTGAAACAAGGACTTACGTAGACGTTGACGGCCTAAAAGGAAGAATAGCGCAAACGCTGCCAGGTACATCAGCCCATACCAGCGCACGGCTATCGGTCCAAAACTGACGGCTATCGGGTCGACATGGGGGAGTACGAGCATGGTTTCTAGGATCGAGGTCAATGAAGCGCGGGCCCAGCCTGCAAGCGACCAGCCATGCCAGAGTGTAATCGTCCCCTGCCAGACATCGGACCCGATGTCGCCATTGTCCCCACGTGCCGCGGCCCCGCCGCCGGCCGACTGACGCCGCCATCGGCCAAGCGGCCGGCCATCGGCCGCCTGCTTCCGCTGGCCGTCGGTATCCGCCGCGGCCTAAGCGCCGGCCTGCTGGCCGCCGCGCTGCTGCCCGGCGCGGCACAGGCGACTCACGGGCGCGGCAAGCGGGCCGGCCGTCCTGCACCCGGTCGGACAGCCGGCCGCGGCGACGATTGCGCTGCACTACGGACACAAACCTCCGCTGCACCTGTTGCGGGCGTTCGATATCGTGGTCGTCGAACCGGCACACGACCTGGACCCTGCCGGCTATCGGGAACAGAACGCCGGTCAATCCGAGCTGTTCGCCTATCTGTCGGTCGGCGAGGTCGGCCGCGAGCGCAGGTTACCCGTGCCGATGCCGGCAGACATGTTGCTGGGAACCAACGCCCACTGGCAAAGCCGCTATGTCGAGCCCAGCCATCCCGACTGGCCCGACTACTTCGTCGAGCACCTGGTGGCGCCGTTGTGGTCACAAGGCTATCGTGGCTTCTTCCTGGACACGCTGGACGCCTACCAGGCGTTGCCGGGTGATCCGGCAAAACGAGCCGCCCGTGAAGCGGCGCTGGTGGGCGCGCTGCACAAGCTCAAGGCCCGATTCCCCGAGGCACGGCTGATTGCCAACCGCGGCTTCGAGTTGCTGCCGCGGATCCATCCGCTATTGATGGCGGTGGCCGCCGAATCCCTGTACGGACGCTGGAACGTGGCCGGCAAGACCTATGACGAGGTCCCCGCTGCCGACCGGGAATGGTTGCTGGGACAGTTTCGCCAGGCCCGGAAAATGGGCCTGCAGACGCTCGCGATCGACTACGCCGACCCCGCCAGGCGGGACGCCCAGGCCGCGATGGCGGCCAGAATCATCAGCGACGGGGTGACCCCGTATGTCACCGATGGCGACCTGCTCACCGTCGGCACCGGCCGGATCGAGGTGCGGCCCCGCACGCTGCTGGTCGTGCACAACGGCACCCAGAAGGGCGACGAACAGTTCAGCACCGCGCAGGAAGTGATCGCGATGCCGTTGCACTACCTGGGTTACCGGGTCGAACTGCTCGACGTGAACCGGCATGACCTGCCCACGGGCCCGATGGCCGATCGCTATGCCGGTATCGTCGGCGTGTTCGAGAAGGACATCACGAACCAGGGCCGCCAGTGGGTCGATCTGCTCGGGCGCGCTCTCGATGAGCGGGTGCCGGTCGTGCTGCTCAACAGCTTTGGCGCCCCGATTGCCGACCTGCCACCGGCGCTGGGCATCGGCCAGCCCGACAAGCCGGCACTGGGTCCGCTGACGCTGGCCCAGGAGCGCCGCCCGCTGACCAGTTTCGAAACCCCGGCACTGCCCGATCTGCGCTCGGTCTTCGTCACCGCCCCAGCCGGCGCCGACAGCCTGGTCCGGGTGCGCGACAGGCGCGGCCAGGTGACCGACGGGGTGGCCCTGACCGACTGGGGCGGCTACGCGCTGCAACCGTTCACCTACAACATCCATTCGGACGGCATGAACTGGGTCATCAACCCGATCGAGTTCTTCCGGCGGGCGCTCCAACGCCCCGACATGCCTCCGGTCGCCGATGTCAGCACCGAGACCGGCCGACGGCTGCTGATGGTGCACATCGACGGCGACGGATTTGCCTCGCGTGCCGAGATTCCAGGCGCACCGTTCGCGGCCGAGGTGATGCAAAAGGACTTCATCGCCCGCTACAAGGTGCCGCACACGGTCTCGGTGATCGAGGGCGAGACCGGACCGCAGGGCCTCTACCCGGCGCTTTCCCCGGTGCTCGAGCGAATCGCCCGGAACATCTTCAAGCTCGACCATGTCGAGATCGCGACCCATTCCTACTCGCACCCGTTCTTTTGGAACAAGCTGGTCGCCGAAGCGGCCAGCGGCACGCTCGAACTGTTCCCGGAAAAGCCGGTGTCGCTGCCGATCAAGAACTACCGCTTCTCGCTGGAGCGCGAGGTCGCGGGATCGGCCAGTTACATCGACGAGCGGCTGGCGCCGCCCGGCAAGCGCACCCAGGTGTTTCTCTGGACCGGCGACTGTGTGCCGCCGGCGGCGGCGATCGCGGCAACCGAGCGGGCCGGCCTGCTGAACATGAACGGCGGTGACACGACGATCTCGCGCCAGTATCCGACGCTGACGCGGGTGGCGCCGATGTCGCTGCGCAAGGACGGGCTGCTGCAGGTCTATGCGCCGAATCAGAATGAGAACGTCTACACGAACGACTGGACAGGCCCGTTCTACGGGTTCGAGCGGGTCATCGAGACCTTCGAGATGACCGAGGCGCCACTGCGCCTCAAACCCATCAACATTTATTACCACACCTACGCGGCGAGCAAGACATCGTCGATCAAGGCCCCTGCACGCCGTGTACCGGTATGCGCTGAGCCAGCCGGTCAACCCGGTCTACGGCTCCGACTACATCAGGAAAGTCCATGACTACGAAGCCATCACCTTCAGCAAGGAAATCCCGGCACCGGGCGGGCCCGACGGCCAGACGGTCTGGCGGATCCGCAGCGGTCCGCACCTGCGTACCGTGCGCCTCCCCGATGCCGCCGTGAGCCGCATCGACTGGCGCGCCAGCGTCGGCGTTGCCGGCTTTTCGCCGGGCCGCGACGGCCATTACGTCCACCTGGCGCAGGCCGATGCCCGGCTGGTCTATGCCCGCGAGCCGGGCGATCTGCCCCCCATCGTCGAATCGGGCAACGGGCGGATATCGGCACTGCGCCGCGACGGCAACGACCTGAAGTTCCGCTTTTCCGCGTACGTGCCACCCGAGTTCCGACTGGTTCACCCCACCCAGTGCCGGGTGTCGGTGGACGGGCGGGTGCTCAAGGCACGAACCGACGTGGCCTTTTCATCGCCAACCGCCCGCAGCGGCCAACAGCTGTTCCGCTACTCACCGAAGCTCAAAGATGCTCGCTCAGGAATCCTGGTATCTGTCGACTGCTGACCGCGGTCGGCGCCAGCTCTTTCCCCGCGGGATCATGGCGCTCTTTACGGCCATGATGATCCTGGTGGGACTGCTGACGCTGCCGTCCAAGTCGCTGCATGAACGGCTGGCCAATGCGCACGAGTCCAACCTGCTGACGGTGGCCTACCTGCACGCCTGGCTCAATGCCGTGCCCGGCGACTGGCAGTTGAAGATGACCCTGGCCCGCCACCAGGCGCTGCTGGGCCAGCACAACGAGGCCTTGCGCTCGCTGACCCACCTGCGCGAGCACGGCCCGGAGAACCTGCAGCGTTCGGTGACCCGGGTGCTGATCAACGTTCTCGAGCGGATGGCCTTCGAGACCACCAACAACCCCGCGCTGCGCGAGCAACTGCTGGCCCGCGTGCGCACCGAGATGGAGACGATCGCACTGGCCTCGGACGATCCCATCGAGATGGAGGCCTTCTATCACCGCGCGCTGGCGGTCGGCCACAGCCGGTTGGCGGCGACCTTGCTCGGCCGCCTGGCCAATCTCGCGCCGGGCACCCGCCACAGTGACATCCTGGCCCGCAGCGGTCGCTCGGTCGAGGACTTCGCCCGCGAGGCGATCGGCCTGGGCGACTTCCGGCTGGCGGCCGAACTCTACTGGCGGGCCTTCGACGAGGCCGGTGACAACGAGACCCGGTTGCAGATCCTGACGCTGGTGGCCCGGGCCGAGCAGGCGGGCAGCCGTCTGCCCGAGTTCTTCGTGGCCTTCGAGGGCCGGATGTCCATGGTCCGGCTCGATGTCGAACGGCACAAGCAGCTGGTCAAACTGGCGATGGCCAGCAACCGCCTCGACCTGGCCGAACGCTTCGTCAAGGACCTGCTCAAGTTCTCGGGCGGCTGGGCGCCGGCGCGGATCGCGCAGGCCAACCTGCTGCTGCACTCGACCTGGCAGTGGCTGAGCCAGTTGGCCGCGGCGCTGAACCCGGTCGGGACCGCGTCGGCATCGACGCTGGACCCAACGGCTGCGCACCTGCCGCCCGGGCTGCCCGCACTGATGTTCGAGTTCACGATGCTGGACATCCCCACTGCCCGCACCCGCCAGCGCCGGTCCCGCCGCGCCGACGCCGCCGGCCGATGACGCGGACCCGCTGGCCCCGCTGATCGCCAGCCTGCTGGCGCGCGAGGCCGCAACGCCGCCGGCGCGCGCGGTCGCCGGCCGGATCGAGACGGCCGGGGTAACCGACGCGGCCCCCCCGGGCTCTGCCGCGGGCGACGATGTCGCACCGGCCATCGCGACCGCCGACGACGCCGATCCGCTGGCCCCGCTGCTGGCGATGCTCGGTGAAGGAGCGCACGCCTCGCCGGCGCCCGATGCGGCAACGATCATTGCCGGTTCCGGCGTCTACCGGACGAGCCTGTCCTCGCACCAGCGGGTGCCGGGCACCCAGGCCGGGCCCGCCCGGGTCAGCGCCGCAGTGGTGCCCGCCCCCGACGTGCGGGTGCGCCCGCTGGGCGACGATGAACGACTGAACCCCGAGACGCGCGGCCCCGAACCGATCGATCGTGCGCTGGCCACGCTGGATGCCGCCAGCCGCTTTCCCCGGACCGACGAAGACCTCGACACCGCCCGGCGCAACTTCGACCGGCTGATCGACACCCTGCATGCCGACGCGCTGGTCCAGCATATCTGGGAGACCAGCCAGGTGGCGGCCAGCCGCGCGCCCGGTCCCCGCCCGCGGCTGGCCTTTGACCATGAGCTCTACGACCTGGCCTTCCAGGTGTTCCTGGCCAAGGGCAATCTGGACGACGGTTACACGGTCGCATTGGCGGCGACCGAGAAAGCCCCCCAACGGCTGGACTGGGCGGTCCGCCTGGCGCAGGTCGCCGAATGGTCGCAACGGCCGATCGTCGCACTGGAGACCTGGTTCGCGCTGGCCGGCAAGACCGGCCGCCGCGAATACTGGTCCCATGTCGAGCGCCTGGCACTCGGCCTGCGCGACGAGAACCGGTATGCCAGCTACCTGCTCTGGCGCCTGCGTAGTCATCCGAACGACATGGCGACGCTGGTCAGGCTGTCCGAGACCTACGAACGCCAGGGCGACCCGGCCCAGGCCATCCGCATGTTGCAACAGGTGATCCCGACGCTGGCCGATGCCGACCGGCGCAAGCTGCTGGTCTACCTGTCGCACCTGGCCGATCGGGCCGGAGATGCCCAGTTGCTGGTCGACACGCTGGCCCAGGCGGAACGCGAGTTCGGTCCGGATCCGGAATGGGCGGTGCGGATGGCCGGTTCGCAATACTCGCGCGGGCGCGCGCTGCTGGCACTGGATGCGCTGCGCCGCGCGGCCGACGTCGCCCGCGATCCGGCGCGCCACGATGCGCAGCGCGAGCAGGACACCGGCTTTTGGTCGACCTACGCCAACCTGGCCAACGAACTGCAGCAACGCGGCGAGGCCATCGATGCCTACGCGCAGATGCTGCGCCTGGGCACCTACGAGCGCGAAGACATCGCCAACCTGGCCCAGGCACTGGTCCCGCGCAGTCCGGAAGCGGCCGCCGACGCGTTCTCGCACGGGTACTTCCGCTTCGAGGACGAGGCGATGGCCCGGCAGGCGCTCACCCTGTGGCTGCGGGCCGGGCAGATCGAGAACTCGACCGCGTTCCTGGACCGCCTGCCGGCCGCCACCCGCAGGGCGATCGTCAGCAGCTCGGATTTCCTGCGCCAGCGATCGGCCTATTACCAGTCGGTCGATCGCTTCGGCGACGCGCTGGCCGACCTGGTCCAGATTCATCGCAATGATCCGAACGACATGGACAACCGGGCCGCGATGCTCTGGCTGACCCTGGCCAAGCGCGATGCGCCGCGGCTGCGGGCCATGCTTGACCGTTGGCGCGATGTCGCGCGTACCGAGCCGGTGCTGTGGGGACCGTACGGGGCAAGCCTGCTCGCGCTGGACGAGCCGGAGCAGGCACTGCCCTACTTCGTGCGCCAGGCCAGAAAGAGCAGTGACTACCTCTGGTGGCTTGCCTATGCCGACGCGCTCAATGTCGTCGGCCATGTCGACGCCGCCTGGCAATTGCGCCGCCGCGCCTGGACCGAGCTGCGCAAGTCGCCGAACCCGGATCAACCCCGGGGCCTGGGTGAGCGCGAACGGGTGGTCGCACTGGCGCTGCAATTCAGCCCGGCCGACGAGGCCAATGAGCTGCTGCGCTCGCTGATGCGCGATCGCCTGCGCCTGGCCGACCCGGCGACGGTACCGACGCAGCCGGGCTCGCAACTGCCCCTGCCGGACGGCGAGGCCGCGGGCCAGCCGGGTGCGCTCGCCCTGGGCAACGTGCTCACCGGCGTACTGGCACAGATCGCCGCGAATCCGCAGGATCCCGATCCCTTGCTCAGGGGGCGCAACATCAGCGAGGTGAACTCGATGCGGGTCGCCGCCAGCGAGCTGGCGGTGTCCTACCTGCTCAGCCAGGAAGCGAACGATGCCGCCCGCGGCTGGCTGATGTCCCGTTACGCGCAAGACCTGGTCAAACCCGCGTGGGCCGAGCTGTCGATGGCGCTGGCCAACAATGATGGCGAACAACTGGACCACCTGCTCGCCACCGTCGCGGACTGGCTGCCCAAGCTCGACCAGGTACAGGCGATGGCCCGCAACGGCCACTTCGGCCAAGCCCAGACGCTGGCCTTCGACACGGCCGCCGCCCGGCCCAACAACGATTCGGCGCACCAGGTCCTGGTCGACCAGATGCTGGCCGGCGGCCCTTCGGCGGGCATCACCTCGACCCGCGCGAGCGAGGACGCCTACTCCCGCCAGACCACCCGGATGGACGCCGCGATCCGGCTCGGACAGCACAGCCGCGCCTACGGGTTTGTCGAGCGCGACGAGGTGACCAGCCGCGATGCCGCGTTGCTGCGCGATCCGGGCAAGCCCGGCGAAACGATAGGCGTCGGGTTCGACTGGTTGCGCCACGAGGGCCGCTGGAGCGCCGAGATCGCCCGCCGTGACGCGCAGGCCGACGGCACGCCTGTCCGCGTGCGCTGGGAGCGGACCGGCGATCCGATCCTGAGCCTGTCGGCCACGGTCGGCTTGGCCCAGCCGGCCAACGATTCGGCCGCGATGGTGGCCGGCGGCCAGAAGGACCTGGTCGAGGTGAGCGGGCAATACAACCTGACGGCGCGCAACTATCTGGCCGGTCAGCTCGAGGTGGCGCGCCTGCAGACCCAGCTCGGGACGGGCATCGGGCGTGCGAACCGCCTGGGCGTGGAGTTCGGTCACCGGCTGCGCCTGGAGTACCCGGACCTCACCCTGAGGGCAGTTTTGGGATACGCCGACTACACGCGAAACAACAGCGCTGATCCGGTGATCGCCCGGCTGGCGCCGTCCGGCGCGGCCGACCCCGTCAGCCTGTTCGTTCCCGCAAGCTCTACCCAGATGGACTTGTTCCTGACTGCCGGGAGTTCGATTCGTGACAGCTATACCCGAGGCCTGCGACCGTTTGGCGAGATCGGCGCGCACTACAACACCGACGCGGGGGCCAGCATGAGCCTGCGCGCCGGCCTGAGCACCTCGCTGCTGGGCACCGACCGGCTGACGCTGTTCGGCGCCTGGAAAAGCAAGTCGACGAGCAGCCCGGGCGGCAACACCGAATTCGGCCTGGCCTATCGGCTGCACTACTGACCAGGTTCGATGAAATCAGAACGGGCACCGACACTGCCACAGGATGTCAATGCAATGAAGCAACCCAAGCGACTCTTTCTCTCCCGGATGACCGGGTTGTCCGCGCTGCTGCTGGCGGCGTGCACGACGACCCATGTCCCTCCTGGCCCGCAAGGCCTGGAGACCGGCGCCCAGTGGGGTTTGCTGCCGATCGTCAACTACACGCAGACCCCGCAGGCAGGCCTGCGCGCCGAAGCCATCGTCGAGAGCATGGTGCGTTCGCGCGGCGTGGACAGCCTGCGCAAGTACCCCAGCGCGCTGAACACTGAATCGCTGTTCGAGCCGGCCGAACGCAACGCGGTCGACAAGGCGCTGGCCTGGGCCCGCGAGGAGCGCCTGCGCTACGCGCTCACCGGCACCGTGGACGAGTGGCGCTACAAGGTCGGCGTCGACGGCGAACCGGCGATCGGCATGACGCTGCAGTTGATCGACATCGAGTCGGGCCGGGTGCTTTGGAGCGCCACCGGCAGCAAGACCGGCTGGAGTCGCGAAGGCTTGTCGGCGGTCGCCCAGAAACTGATCGACCAGATGACCTCGCCGCTGGCGCAACCGACCCCCGGGCGTCCCGGCGGATCCTGAGCCGGTCCACCGTAACGAGCATGTCGCGAATCGAAGCCGTCGCCTCCAATCCGGTCGCGTCGCGCGTCTTCCAGCCGGTGACCCGGGACTGGGAACGCGCGTCGGCGCTGCTGCGCATTCTGGGCGAGAGCGTGCTGATCGTCGGGCTGATGTTGCTGTTGTCGCGCTGGCTCAATCCCGCCGACCCGTTCGGCATTCATGCCCAGTATCCGTGGATCTGGCTGGGTCCGACGATCCTGGCGATGCGTTACGGCACGATCGACGGCGCGCTGGCGGCCGCGCTGTTGCTGGGCGCCTGGCTGCTGCCAGCCCCCTATGGCATGACCGGTGGCCCGGTCGAGCCCGAGTTTCCCCAGGAATACTTCCTTGGTGGCCTGGTGATGGCCCTGATCGCCGGCCAGTTTGCCGATGTCTGGAATAACCGGCTGTCACGGATCAAGGCTGCCAATGCCTACCTGGACGAGCGCCTCGTGTCGCTGACCCGCACCCACTACCTGATCAGGTTGTCGCACCAGCGACTCGAGCAGGAGCTACTGGTGCGCCCGGTCATGCTCTCGGACCTGTTGACCGAGCTGCGCCCGAACACCCCGGTCGATGCCGGCCGCCTGGCCAAGGCCGACATCCTGCTGCGCATGCTGGCCAGCAGTTGCGAGATCGAGTCCGGTGCCATCTACGCGATGACCGACGGGCAGATGGAAACGCATCCCACGGCCTTTGTCGGCGAAGAGCTGCCGCTGGAGTTGAACGACCCGTTGATCGAGATGGCGCTCGACTCGGGCCGCTTCATGCACGTGCGCGCCACCGATGCCTCGCTCTATCGCAGCCAGTACCTGGTGGCCGGCCCGGTCCGTGCGAGCTCGGGCGAGATCATCGGCGTGATGGTCGTGCGCTCGATGCCCTTTTTCGCACTGAACGACGAGAACCTGCAGTTCATCGTCGTCCTGCTTGGCTACTACGCCGACGGCGTGATGCGCTCGCAGGCGATCCGCACGATCCAGTTGCTGCGCCCGTCGGTGCCGCCGGATTTCGCCCTCGAGCTGGTGCGCATGAAACGGCTCTACGACCAGGCCGGCATCGACTCGTCGCTGGTTGCCATGACCTTCGGGCGTGGCGGCAACGGCCAGGCGATTTTCGATCTCGTGCGCCGCGTGCGCCGCACCACCGACATCGCCTGGGAGCTGGAAACCCCCAGCCGCCACGTGTTGCTGTTGCTGTTGCCGATGTCGGGCCAGGCCGCGGTCGATGGCATGTTGCAGCGAATCGAAAGCACCGTGCGCCAGAACTTCAACCAGACCTTCGCCGAGGCCGCGATCGTCGTGCACACCACCGGCATGACGCCGGCCGAGCCCGAGTGGGTGCTGGACGACGTGCTCAATCGCTGCGGCGTCAACCAGCAGATCGTGCTCTCGACAGGACGGGCCTGATGGACGGCCGCGCGCAATGCTGAGCAAGCTCGTCGTGACCGCCGGGACGCTGGAGAGCGTCGCGCTGACGCTGCTGGCCGCCGACCGGCTCGGCAACGAGGCCTTGCTCAGGTTCTATCTCGTGCATACGCTGGCCAGCGTGTTCGTGTCGCTGGCCGTCTGGGCAACCCTGCCGGCCGGCATGCGCCAGCCGCGCAGGCCGATGCTGGTGTTCGGCTTCGTGGCCAACCTGACGGTACCCGGGCTGCCGGTGATGATGCGCATCGCCTTGTTCATCGGCGCACGCTTTCGCCGGCTGCTCGAGGATGCCCCGGTCGCGTCGATCAGGGAGCCCGAGTACTCGATCTATCGCTCGACCGAGGGCATGCAGGCCCGGGGCGGGCGCACCCGAACCAAGCTGACCAATCTCAAGGTCCCGGTGTCCGAGCGCCTCGCGGCACTGCTGGCCATCCAGGAAACCCCGGCCAGGGCCAGTGCCGATCTGCTGCGCCAGCTGCTGGCCGACCCCATCGAGGATATCCGTCTGCTCGCCTACGGCATGCTGGACGGCAAAGAAAAGAGCATCGGCGTGCGCATTCTGGCCGAGGAGGGCAAGCTCGAGAAGCTCACCGACGACAACGCGCTGTACGGTTGC